>NZ_CAMTTF010000001.1:0-365572 GCF_947077765.1 Salinibacter grassmerensis
CCCCCAGGGACGGCCCCACCCCAATGCTCGTTGGGGGGCGGTCTCCGCCGAGTGTAGCATGTGCTCCGAGGTCCACGTACGGAGCAACGGCTCCGTCCCCAATCGTGTAGCGCCCCAGCACCCGCGGTGTGTAGCGGTACGAATCCGAAACGCCTTCAATCTCAGGGTACACCTCGACTGGATAGTTTCCCCCTTGCACCCCCACCCCGAGGGCCCACTGCGGAGAAAACTGGTACCCTACCTCCCCGACGAACACAAACGGCGGCCCGGCCTCCTTGGAGAACGCTCCTCCCCCAAACGGGTGCGACGGGCGCCACGACGACAGGTCGCCCGTGAAATCGGAGAGCCCCCCGCCAAGCCTGCCGTAGAACACCCCGTCCGCCGGTTGGGACTGAGCGTGCGCGGACGGCAGGAGGACGCCAAGCAATAGTCCCACGAGAAGCACCGTGGGCCCCGCCGACAGCACGATCGTGCGCACAGAACGAAGTGCAGCCATAGAGACGATCAAAAATCAACAGGCCGAAAGCAGTCGCTGCCGAAAGTCATCGACGATCCACGTTTTCATCTGTGTCCGACTCCGCACGGGTCGTTCCGAGTGGCTTGACGCTGGGACGTAAACAATTAGAGCAAAGATCTTGCCTCTTCGTTTAGCGGCCACCGTTGATCGGTCGTCGGCAGGGAATACTTTCGCCTAAACTTGCTCTCGCACCTTGTGCCTTCGATATGGCATGCAGATGGAGAGATCGGAAATTCAGACCACGAGAATGGCCGCGATGAGCATCGCAGAGACCGCGGCCAGCATGAAGTCATCGAAGTTGGACGCGTCGTGGAGACGGTTCTCGCGAGCGTGGGTCATGGTGGAAGGTAGGCGCTGGGTCTGAGCAGGTGAGCGAATGTGCGGGGGAGGCGCGCGGAATAATACCTCGCGGTTGGTCCTCGCCTCCTCGCGTGGGTCTGACCGGGCCACACGGCTGATGGATTCGGCCTCTCCGGTGAGCCGGTGGATTTGCGCGACGAGCGAAATGAACCAGACGATGAGTCACTGCCGCGGGCCAAGCTGCACGCAAAAAGGACGATCATTTCAGGCCCTTCACGCCTGATGGTTGACACCCCGGGGGAGAATTTTCTTAGCTTGAAGGATCGAATTTTGAATGGCAAGAATAGGCTCGCCTTATGCTCCACGGGGGCGAGCCTTTTCTGCGTCCATTCTTCGTCCTCCTCCCCACACAGAAGCGCGAATACACGCCTATGAGCCTCCAAGTGGGCATGGTCGGCGCCGGGGCCGGGGCCGCGGCGGCGACATACACCCTCTGCACCTCCCGCTCTGACGTTGACGTTACGGTCTTTGAAAAGTCGAGAGGGCTGTGTGGCCGCGCTGCTGCACGGCGCCGGGACAGAACGGTCTACGAGTACGGCGCGAATTACCTCAAGGACGCTGGGGGCCGGGTCAGTTCCCTGATTACCGATGCATTCGACACGGGGCTCGTGGAGGTGGACGGTCCCATCTGGACGTTTGACGCCGGCGGCACCGTTTCGGAGGGGCGCGACGGAGACGCGCGCCGGTGGACGTACGAGGACGGAATCACGCGCCTAGCCAAGCACCTCTTCGGCGCGACCGACGCAGAGATTGAGCGCCAAACTCGAGTCTCGGCTCTCCACCGCGACGACGGCTGGCGCCTTGCAACGGCGGATGGAAGCACACACGGGCCGTTCGACGCGCTTCTCCTGAATCCACCCGCGCCGCAGACGGCTGAGCTTCTGGAAGGGACCGGCATTGACGCCATAGATCGTCTGGGCGAGGCGGCCGCCACGGTGACGTACCGGACAGTCTGGACTGCCGTCCTCGGGTACGACTTTGAGATCGACGCCCCCTACTACGCACTGGTCAACGCCGACAAGGACCACGAGGTCGGCTGGATCGGACGTGAAGAGTGCAAACCCGGACACGTGCCGGATGACAAATCGGTTCTCGTCGTGCAGGCGAGCCCCGACTGGTCAACAGCGCGGTACAATGCCCCCCCGGAAGACAACGTTGCGGATCTCGCCCGGCACGCCGCGAACATCATCGACGACCAGCGCCTCACCGATCCCGACTGGACAGACCACCAGGGCTGGCGGTACGCACTTCCCGATGACGGCCTCCGAGATGGAGTGCATCAAGGGGCTGCCCGGGAAGACGTGTACGTGACGGGCGACTGGGTGGCAGGAGCGGCACGTCTCCACGCCGCGGTTCGAGATGGCCTGGAGACCGGCGAGCACATGGCGTCCTCTTTGGCGGATGGATGAGCCGACCCGGGACGGTCGCGTCGGGGGCTATGCTTCTACTTCTTCTCCATCGAGCACGTCGACCGGGCGCACGTCCCACAGAAGCATCGTCTCGATGTCGACGTAATCCTCCTCTACGGCCTCCTCTTCGTCGCCGTAGTCATCGACGAACTTGTAGTCCCCATAGGTGGAGCGCTGAAAGGGAGGAAGAAGGTGCCACTCCGTTCCCTCCCGATCGATGAAGTGATCCGGGAACGGGCTTTCGACCTCGTAGCTGGGGTGGTAGGAGTGGTATGTTTTGCGCGCCTCGTGGATGGCGGCGCGGCGGGCCCCCGCCTTCGTTCGGCTCTCTCCCTCGACGCTAAACGGAGAAATTTCGATCTTGGCCGTGATGAAGCCGTCGTCGTTCTCGTAGTAGGTCGGCCGCATCACTTCGAAATCACTCGGCTCGGGATATGCACTACTTTCGTCGGCCATAGGGGAGAGACAAGTCTAGATGAGGGGTACACGTGACAGCGGTCTCGTGGAGCCACCGCCGAATAGCATTCACATTACGACCGGCTCCCAAAGAGGATTCCATGGGAGTCGGGACAGTTACTGCTCTCGTCCAGAATTCGTACAGATCCGTCGGCGGTAGTCACTAAACATCGCTCTACCGCTATTAACAACGGCTGAGGGGCTCAGTCTCCTGACGACTTGTGGACGGGGATGTGGATAACTTTTTCCGATGGCTCCACATTGGCTGAGACGTACACAATAACAGATTTTGCCACCAGTTTTTGCCCCAAAAACCCCGTTTCATCGCCGACAGATGAGTTTCCGTTATTTATAGAACGGAAATCTACACGTGGATGAGTTGTGGACAACGGAGGTCCTCAGTCCCAAAGTCCGCCCCTGGTGAGCGTCAGGAATCATTTGGATGACTGTTATTTCTGTTGTTAGTGATCGGTCTCGTTCGTTTCTCCTTCAGTCGGCGAACGTGGCGTTCTTTTATGCAGGTAGAAACCTGTTGTCTTTTCGACGCTGGACGTTATACTTGGGCCGTTTCGGCTGTCTATGAGTTCCACTTTTGATGCCCGGTCCTAGTGCCGAAGAGTAGGGGTCCCGTCACTTCTAACCTACGCAGATCTTGCCATGTCTGCACCTCGGTCGATCCTCTTTCTGGTGGTACTCTTTCTGTCTGCCACGCTCAGTCACGCCCAAACCACCGCCTCCGATTCCACGACGCTTTCGCCCGAGTCGGTCCGTGCCCTTCAGACGACACTCAGTAACCTCCAGGAGTCACTTGATGCTCAGACTCAATCCGCATCGGGGACGTCGTCTTCTGCGCGCAGCGGAATGGACCGCACCCAGGTCATCAACGTGCTCTTTCTGGTGCTCGCTCTCTCCCTCGTGTTCGAGTCGGCCATGTCCGTGCTCTTCGACTGGCGCCTCTTTATCCGCTACTTCGAGGGCCGTGGCGTCAAGACTCCGCTCATCATCGCGGTCGCCTTTCTGGTGTTTCTGAACTACGACCTTGACATCGTCGCCGAGCTTCTAAGGGGCTTTCCGGAAATTCAGGCGCAGAACATCGGGGGCCCGACCCTGCCGGGACAGCTCCTCACAGCCCTTCTCATCGCAGGGGGAAGCGGAGGGGTCTTCCGAATTTTCGCCCGTCTCGGCATTCGAAGTCCCGAGGAGCGGAATCGGAAGGCCCGTAAAGAACGAGCCTCGATGACGGAAGGCCCGGAAGAGTCACCCTCCGGCGCAGACTCGTAGCACATCGTCTCATCCCTTCGACACCCATGCCGCGTCCTGCGTTGTTTTCGCGTCGCCGTCTCCTGGTACTCGTCCCTCTCGCGGGGAGGACCGCTCTCTTGGGACTTCTGCTGCTGGCCGTCACGGCCTGCAGACCCACCATCTCCGAATTTAATGCTCGAGCGTACGAGCACGCCACCTCACTAAAGGTGGAAGCACTGGCCCTCATGGACAGGGCGACTGCGCCCTACACGGAGCATGCCGACGCCGTTCAGCACTTGAAAACCGAGTTGGAGAAAGCCCACGAATTCGCGAAGGGACGCCCCAACAACGAGATCTCAGCCCGCCAGTGGCGCATTCTCATCGATCCAGAACGGGACCTTTTAGGGGGATTCCTAGCCGACTGGAGGGAGCGCTCTTCGTTCTCCGTGACGTTCGTTGAGGAAAAGAAGACACAGGTCACCCAAGCCTTCGATACGATCATCGAGCTGGAAAGCGGAAAGAAAACGCCCGAGGAGGTTCCCGACGGCCCGTAAACCCGCATCGCACATCCTTCCCGCCTCCCTTCATCGATCCAGCCCCCGGACTGATGCCCGACATTGACGCATTTCTCGACGCCCTCCGAGACGAGATCACCGACCTGGCCGGGACGCATCTACAGGAGATGCAGGAGGCAGCCCTCAAGGACGGCGAAGCGTTCCTGAACCAGACGCAGGACAACCTGAAACGATGGGGGCGCTTGCTAGAGCAGGGGGAGCTCTCTCAGGATGAGTTCGAGTCGCTCGTTCGGGGCCAGAAGGACCTGGCCGAGATGGAGGCACTCAAACAAGCGGGGCTTGCCGCCGTCCGGGCCGAGCAGTTTCGGGACGCGCTGATCGATCGAATTATTGGCACCGCCGGCCGGATTCTCCTGTAGGCACCACTGGTCTCTTTTACCGGAGACGCCCTTGCGTGAATCGTTCGACGCCGGTGTGCCGACACGAATCTCTTCCAGACCGTGAGGCAACCAGCCCCCCAATGTAGGAGCGACCGGACGAGAACGGCACTGCTTAGCAGGGTTACGGAGCGGAGTGCTTTGGAAAGCGCCTCTAGGAGAAGCCCATCCCGAGCGGGACTGAAAGAGTTGCCTTCCGGTCCAGTGCCTGAGGTCTGGTTCAGCCCCCCGGATGCTTACATTTAGGAGGTCCATTTCTGTGGCGGTTTTGTTTTTCTCAAAGTTGCCCGCTCGAACAATTTTCAGTACCAGGGTTTGTAGACTGTGTCCACGGGGGTCGAACGTCCGTCGAAGAGGTCACGTCGTTGCGTCTTCCGCCCCGTCCCCTCGCCTTTTTGAAAAAAGCGCTTCCATCCATGAGCGACCCAGTTTCCGGTATTCACCACGTCACCGCCTACGCGCACGACCCACAGGAAAACCTTGACTTCTACACGGGCGTCTTGGGGCTTCGCCTCGTTAAGCAGACGGTCCTTTTCAACAACCCTTCAGAGGCATTCAAGGGACCGACGATGTACCACTTCTATTACGCTGATGAGACGGGCACGCCCGGCACCGTTCTTACCTTCAAACCACATCACAGCATCCAGAAGGGGCAGGTGGGACGAGGACAGGCCACCGCCACGGCCTTCACCATTCCGGAGGGAGCAGTGGATTACTGGGTGGATCGGCTAGAGGCGGCCGACGAGGCCACCCTGTATCCGGTGACGGAGCGCTTCGGGCGGACCGTGATCCAGTTTCAGGACCACGACGACCAGCCCCTGGAGCTCATTACAGGGACGTCCGATATTGAGCCGTGGGCCGACGGGCCCGTGCCCACCGAGCATGCAGTGCGCGGGTTCCACGGGGTCACCATTCACCCCCACAATGGCCAACTGACCGCGGACGTCCTTGAGTTGATGGGGTACGAACAGGTGGACCACGAGCCGACTCCCCAGAACGGCGACTGGACTCGATTCCAGGTGCCCGGTCCTGAACACGCCGAGTTCATTGACCTCTACAACGAGCCCAACATGCACGAGGGACGATGGGGATACGGCACGGTCCACCATGTCGCGTTTCGGGTGTCGGACGACGAGCACCAGCGGGCCATTCGCGAGCGGCTCCGCGATGCCGGCCACGACGTCACTACGATGAAGGACCGCAATTACTTTCACTCGCTCTACTTCCGCGATCCCAACGGGGTCAACTTCGAAATCGCAACGGACCCGCCCGGCTTTCTCCACGACGAGTCCGCGGACGAGCTCGGTACCACGCTGATGCTTCCCCCATTCTTGCAGGACCGGCGGGACGAGGTGGAGGCTCAGCTCGCCGATATTTCGGTATAGCGACACCCTGCCCCAACGGATTGGTCTTCGTGGCGGCGTCCATGGCCTCGAGTAGCATTGGGGCCGTGGGCGCTTTTGTTTTGGATGATTTGTTTCCAGGCAGTGAGCCAAGGGCCTTCCCTTCCCCAAACATCGTGGCGCGTCCCTAATTCAAGCGGGGCATGCACTCGCTTTTTCACGGAAGCGGTCCAGAACGACAAGACGTCGCTCACTTTCCTACCCAATCTCTTTGCCCCATCATGGAAGACATGGAAGGCCCCACGCCCGAATTTATTGCGGCCACCTCGATTGCACAACTCACACCGCTTCTCTTCGACGCGGCCGAGGACGTCGACAAGCTCGGCGAACAGGCGGAGCACGTGGCCGTGGCGGAAGAGACCGTGCGTGCGTTTTTGAAGCGCAAGAACCCCGATCTCGACCGGTCAGTGGCGACGGTGACCCGCGTGGAGGACGGCGTGGAGATTGAGTACGAGGGGCGCACCGTCACCATCACGTACGACGAGTAACCTGGGGCGCGGCCACCGCCACAACGGCGGAGCAGCGTGGAACGTGGCTGCCCCGCCGAGACGGCAGAACAGATCGAACCGCCGCCCTATCCTTCTCGCGTCTCGACCGTCCCAATGGTGTATCCCTCAATCTCGCTCGTGCGGAACCGGAAGACTGAGCCCCCGAGGTTGATGGCCTCGGCGCCGGTCATGACTTCCTGAACGGACACGTGCACGAACGTACCGTCGTCGGACGCGCCCACCTCGTCGAGCATGGCGGAGATCGAGTCGCCCATGGCCTGTACGGCCTCGTCGTCCTCGGCCTGCTCCTGGGCCATCTCTACCATCCGAGTCGTGTCCGCCTCAAAGGTGTCTCGCGCCACGATGTGCCCGGTGACCATGTTTCCACTGACCACCAGCGTGACCGGACAAGCGGCCTGTTCTTCCGTTGCCTTTTTGCTGAGTGCTTCGATGCCTGGATCGCTCATCAAACCGTCGAGTTTACTTGAAAGCGCATGCGAACCCGGCGCCACGCGCCGGACAGTGTAGATCGCAATATACGGGCGGTCCGGGGACGAGAACAACTCTGTTCGGACAATCTCGTGTTGAATATTTCCCCTCGGCGGGGCGGTCTGACGGGGAGAGATTGCGCCGCATCGATTCTTGACGTTGCCGGGGGCGATGATTATCGTTCGTACTCCCGAATTTACTCAAGGCCGTCCAACGGTCCACGGTGGCGATGTCACTACGTTGCCGTGCACGCTTCCAGCGGGGCACGCGCCGGCCCGAAGTAGGCCCGTTCCAGTGGGGGCAAAAGGAAATGTCACTGGCTCAGGCGGCGCGACGAAGGACGACACCCGACCGTCGCTTCCGGGGACCTAATTTCCTGTCGGAGCACCGGACAGTTCGTCTCGAATCTCCACTCCGTGGCGTCCTTCGAACTCGTTCTGTTCGGTTCCGCACACGCCCCACAGGGCCCAACAAACCCTCTTCTCGTCTTTGTCTCCGATCACCCTGGCGAGCCTCCCCGCTCGCGAGACTGACCTTGGCCTGGAATGGATCAGTCCGCCGACCGCGCCTGGAATGAGTGTCTCGACATCATCCGGGACAACGTGAGCCGCCAGAGCTTCACGACCTGGTTTGAACCGCTGGAGGCCCAGTCGCTGGAGGACGAAGACGACCTGCGCAAGCTGACGATCCAACTTCCGAGCCGGTTCTACTACGAGTGGATTGAGGAGCACTACTTCTCGCTACTTCGAAAAACGGTCACGCGGGTGCTCGGCCCCGACGGCCGCCTGTTCTACGACATCGTCATCGAGCAGGACGACCCGGACGATCCCCAGCAGGGCGCCTCCATGCAGTTGCCAGCCCGCCCAGCCGGCCCGGATTCGGCCCCGTCGCAGAACGCGTCGGACGAGCCCGAAGCGCCGTCCGGTTCGTCGGAGGCTTCCGCGCCGCCCCCGGAGTCTTCCCCGTCTTCTTCGTCCTCTCCGTCCGAGGATGAGCCTCCCCCTAGTGACGCGCGGTCAGGGGCTCAGGACGAGGATGAGAAGAGCGCTCCTCCGGTCCAGAACCCGTTTGCCATCCCCGGCCTCAAGAACGCCGAGGTCGACAGCCAGCTCAACGACAGCTACACCTTTGACCGCTTCATCAAGGGGAAGTGCAACCGCCTCGCCCGCAGTGCCGCCCGCTCCATCGCTACCGACCCGGGCGAGACCAGCTTTAACCCGTTTCTCGTGTATGGGGGCGTGGGACTCGGCAAGACCCACCTCATTCAGGCCATCGGGAATCACGTCGCGGCCCGCAGCGCCTCCAAGACCGTCTTCTACGTTTCCAGTGAGCGGTTCACCACCGACTTCGTCCAGTCGATCCAGGAAAACCAGATCGGTGAGTTTTCGACGTTTTACCGTCAGGTCGACGTGCTCATCGTGGACGACGTGCAGTTTTTCGGGGGCAAGGAAAAGACGCAGGAAGAGTTCTTCCACATCTTCAATGCCCTCCGGCAGGCGGGCAACCAGATTGTGCTGTCGGCAGACCGTCCGCCGCGCGAAATCGACGGCCTCGAGGAACGATTGCTATCCCGCTTTCAGTGGGGCCTTTCCGCCGACCTAAAGCCACCGGGCCTGGACACTCGCATCTCCATTCTTCGTCGCAAGGCCGAGGACGATGGGATCGACCTCGACGATGACGTCGTCGAGTTTATCGCCCGAAGCATCGAAAGCAACATCCGTGAGCTTGAAGGCGCGCTGATCCGCCTCCTTGCCCACGCCACCCTCCACCAGCTCGACATTACCCTCGACCTCGCCGAAGAGGTGCTCCACGACCTCTTTCAGGAACGGGCGGCCACCCTTACGGTCGACGACATTCAACGTATTGTTTGCGAACACCTCGGCATTTCACAGGGGAAGATGCGGGGCAGGACTCGCAAGCGAGATGTCGTCCGCGCCCGCCAGATCGCAATGTACTTCACCAAGAAGCACACGCAGCACTCGCTGAAAGACATCGGCCTCCACTTCGGCGGGCGGGATCATTCGACCGTCATTCACGCCAACAACGCGGTGGAGGACCGGATGGCGGACGACGAGTCGTTCCGGGATACAGTGAGCACAATCGGGCAGAAGCTCGAACGCCACGGCCGCTAAGCGGCGTCGAGGCCCGCTCAGGGCTGAATCTTTCGTCGCCCCCTCCCGTACGGGTTGTAGGTGCATTTATGCATTTGTTTATTTCGATATAGAATCCCTCAACACTTCCTTTTCGCAACGCGCTGACACCCATGAAATTTACCGCCTCCAGCGCCGACCTTCTCGAAGCGCTCAACACTGTCAAGGGCGCCGTTCCGTCGAAGAGCACGATGCCCATTCTAGAGTGCATCCTCTTCGAGCGGGACGGAGACACGTTGCGTCTGAGCGCCACCGACCTCGAAATCTCGATCATCCAGACCGTGCCGGTGCAGTTCGAGAAGAACGGCACGCCGGAGAGCACCCCCATTGCGGTGCCCGCCCAGCGACTGATCGACACCCTCCGGGCGCTGCCGGACATGCCCATTGAGTTCGCGGCGGACAGCGACTTCGAGATTCGGATGGACACCGATCAGGGCCACTACAAGATGGTGGGCCACGATGGATCGGACTATCCGGAGCTACCGGAGCTGGAGGAACAGCACGAGATCAACGTGGAGGGGGGGCTCCTGGGCCGCTCCATCGACAGGACGGCCTTCGCCGTGAGCCAGGATGCCCTGCGTCCCGCCATGATGGGCGTGTACTTTCAGGTCAGCGAGGACGAAACCTCGGTGGTGGCGACCGACGGGCACCGGCTTGTCAAGCTCACCCTGCCGGAGCTCCGAGCCGACACGTCTGCGGACTTCATTGTACCGGAGAAGGCCACCAAGCTGGCCGGACGCATCGTGGAGGACGACGAGATCTGTACCGTCCGGGTAGACGGCAGTCATGTGAGCTTCGAATTCAGCGACTCTCGCGTGCTGGCCCGCCTGATCGACGAGACGTACCCCAACTACCAGTCCGTCATTCCGGACGGGAACGACCGCAATCTGGTCGTCAATCGCGAGGACATGCTCAACGCCGTCAAGCGCGTGGGGCTTTACTCTTCCAGCATGACGAACCAGATTCGGCTGGACATCACGGCCGACACCGTCACAATCTCGGCGGAGGACGTGGAGCGCTCCAGCGAGGCGGAGGAGACCATCCACTGCGACTACGACAACGAGCCGATGGAGATCGGATTCAACTCGGAGTACCTCACGGAGGTGCTCAGCAACGTCGAGTGCGACGAGGTGGTCTTCGAACTTAGCTCTCCAAATCGGGCCGGCATTGTATTGCCCCGCGAGGGTGCCGACGACGAGGACATTCTCATGCTCATCATGCCGGTGATGCTCAACACCTACGCCTAATCTCGCCCGAGGCGAGATTTCATCGCGATTCGTGTTCGCACTGGGGACCAGCCCAGCATGCTGACCCCCAGTGCGGTTTGGTGGACGGAAAGGCGGGAGGCGCTACGACTTGTTGGGGGCCTACGACCTGTCTCCGCTGTATTCCTGCTGAAGAGCTTTCAGGATCTCGTACGCTTTCTGGGTCTGTCGGCCTTCTCGCTGCACAACAGTCTTGAAGTGCGTCCGTGCAGCGTCAACGTTTCCTTGCGCGAGGGCGATCTTTCCGAGATAAAAGTGTGCCTCAAGCGCGAGGAACGAGTTGGGCTCCGCCTCCTCAAGGACCTGCCCAAGGCGTTTCCGGGCCTGATCGAGCCGGTCGGTGTTGTATCGGGGAAACAGCCCCAGTGTGGAAATGCGTGCGTTCTCTAGAATCGAGAGCGCCTCCAGGTACTGCTCGTCGGCCCCCGATGAGGCCTCCGGCGCCGCACCGCGCATCCTCGCATTGGCGTAGTTGTCGACGACTTGATCGCTGACCTCCATGGCGGCGAGCCGGTCGAGGGTCGACTGCGTAGAAACGCTAATTCCGTACAGCCCCCCGTACACCCCCACGAGAACCATGGCGACGGCCACGGCCCGTGGCACAAGCCGTGGAAGCCCCCCCAACACACCCCGCCAGGAGGAGGCAGCAGTCGATGACGATGCCGGCTCCGAACTGACAGTGTCGCGCGCCTGCGCGTCCGCTCCTTCCTCAATCTCCAGTTCGTGCTCCGTGAGCGCCTCGAAGTGCGACACCGGATCGACGGCCGCCTCCGCTTCCTTCAGGCGACGCTCCGCGGCTTCCACTTCTTGCTGGAGCGCCTCATCGTCCGCAATGCGCGCCTCAAGCCGGGCGAAGGCCTCCCGCAACCGGGCCGACCGTTCTCCGTCGTGATCCAGGTGGCGCACCATCACGTAGGTGGCAAGGAGGGCATCGGAGGGAGGGCGTGTGCCCACGCTTGACGAGAGGCCCTCGACCGAACGGACGTCTTCAAGCAGGGGGGCCCACTCCGGATTTCGCTCCACATACGCTTCGATGTCCTGCCGTTTCTCTCGAGAAAGGTGGGGGTACGAAAGGATCTGCTCCTCGACGTCATTCATGAGCGACACACTACACGACTACATGCGAAAAGAAGTCCACCGATGCTCCCAGAAGGCCCTCGGATTCTCGTGGAAACGAAAGAATAATTGGTTCCGATGAGCTGCCGCCCAGCACGGGCTAAGTCTTTCTTCCAGGAGATCGAGTAAAGAATATAGACCTATAGGGATTCAGGGAGACACTTCGAATTTACACACATAACCAGCTAAACTGAAATTTGACATTCTTTCCCTACAAATCGGCCTGATTTACGTACTCACGGAGACGATCGTCGGTACGAAGCTTCTTCATCGCTTTGTGCTTGTACGTTCGAACCGTCGCGACGGGCTTTCCGACGGCTTCACTGATTTCTTCAAACTCCCGGTTTTCCAAAAAGTAGAGGCGGGCTGGTTCTTGCAAATAGTTCGGAAGCCGCTCAATTGCCTCTGTAAGCGCCTCATGCACGAAACCGACCTCTGCGACGGCATTTGTTTTTTCGGACGTGAGGGTGAACCGGTTCTCTCCTTCGATTGACTCGGAGAACTGGGTACGCCGGGTGTAATTGAGAAATGTGTTTTTGCACACCACGCTCACCCAGTTGGCGTATCGGGCCGCATTCCGCACCCCATCACGGTTCTTCTGGACCTTGCGGTAGGCTCTTGTGATCAACTCATCGGCGTCAGCCGGATTGTTAAAGGTGCCCCGGGTCGACTTCGACAGAAAGTACCGGCAGACGTAGCAGTACGTCCAGAGGTCCGCATGGCGTTTGGCCTCCGGGTCTTCCTCATCCTTCCACCGCCGAAAGGATTCGTTCGCGGCATCGGTGTCGTCTACCGAAAACGGCAGCCGGTCGATCACGGTCCGGAGTTCGGAGGCAGGAACGGACATGAGAAGGCCCCGTGCGCGAAAGAGATTGAAGCGATTTGATACTAGACATTTTTGTAACTCCCGTAACGTACACGATTATAAGGCCTGAGGCCAGGGACGTCAATAGCGCTTCTTTGTCACCCAGGCGGCCTCACAGAAGCAAGATTCTACGAGGGGGAGGACCTCATCCTCCGCCTGGCGGGCCGCCCGCATGACACAGCCGGCTTGAGGACTTGAGTGTGGGGGCGAGGGATCCTTGCCAACGAGGCCCGCCGCAAACTTTTGGTGCCGTTCCGGGTTCGAGTACACCGAAATTCCCAAAACCTCTTCTCGTCCCCATGTCCGATATATGTTCTGCGAAGGCAGGCGGATGGTCTCGCCATCTCTTTCGCCTCGGACTGACAACGGCCCTCGCGCTGTTCTGGGTCGGGGCTTTTGCCTCGACGGCCGACGGCCAGCGGGCCAACCGTACCCCGGAGCAACTTGAGAACGTGGGGGTGGACCAGAAGCTCGGCGCGACGATCCCGAAGGGCCTCTCGTTCCAGAATGAGCAGGGGGAGCCGGTCCGCCTCGCTCAATACTTCGACGGGTCAACACCGATAATACTGACGCTCAACTACCACCGGTGTCCCCAGTTGTGCCGCATTCAGCTGCAGAAGTTCACCAAGTCACTGAGCGGCATGTCGTGGACGGCCGGCGACAAGTTTGAGGTGCTTACCGTCGACATCAGTCCTCATGAAGGCCCCAAGATGGCCCGGAAGGCCCAGGAGCGTTACGCCGCCTCCCTGGACCGCCCCGAGGAGACGATCGACGGCTGGCACTTCCTGACCGGCAACCAGGCAGGAATCAAGACGCTTACCGACTCGGTGGGCTTCCGGTACCAGCCCCTTCCGGAGAAAGAGAAGCAATTTGCTCATCCCGCCACGATCATTTTCTTGAGTGGTGACGGTACCATCACCCGCTACTTTACCACCCTCGACCCGGCCCCCGGCGACTTGCGAACGGCCCTCGTGGAGGCCTCCGACGGCACGATCGGCAACATCGTCGACAATGCCTTTCTGGCCTGTGCGCGATTCAATCCGGACTCGAATTCGTACTCCGCGAGTGCGTTTAAATTAATGCAATACGGCAGTGCCCTCATGGCGATCGTGATGGGGGCCGCGCTGTTCGTGTTCTGGCGCCGCGAAAACGAACAGCTTGAGACGGCGCACGAGGAAGGGCTCGACGCAATGATTGGCGAACAGACATGATGGGCTCCGGCTCGACGAGAAAACACGACGCCTGCGGGACCCAGACTATTCTGGTTGCCCGTTCTCGTCCACCTCGGCGAGCCCCGTCATTTCCCGGCTGATTCCCCAGAGCCGTGCCTCGGCCTTTTCGTCGTAGGCCTCGGGCGACGGGTTCACGACCTCGGTTTCCTTGAAGTATTGGCCTGTCACCCCTTCCACCTCGGGCGACGCCGCAAGGTAAACGACGCTGCGTGCGCCCTCTTCCGGACGCTTGTACAGCCAGGAGAAGAGACGGGCAATCCGGGAAATCCAGCCGGGACCGCGCCAGATGTTGGTGTTGACGATCCCGGGATGCACCGCATTCGCGACCACCCCCGCGTCCTGCAAGCGACGGGACAACTCGTGGGTGAAGAGGATGTTGGCGAGTTTCGACTGGGCGTAGGCCTGCAGCGGATTGTAGCCATCCTCCGCGTTGAGGTCGTCGAAGTCCATGCTGGCGCCCCGGTGGGCCTCGGAGCTGATGGTAACGATGCGGGCCTCCCCGGCCCGTCCCGCCGTCTCGCGGAGGCGGGGCAGGACAAGGTGGGTGAGCAAAAACGAGGCGAGGTGATTGACGGCGAAGGTAGCCTCCACACCATCAACCGTCTCCTCTCGCGAGTCGAGGAAGACCCCCGCATTGTTCACGAGGACATCGAGCCGGTTGTAGTCAGCCCGGAGCGTCTCGCCGAGGTGATAGACTTCCTCCTGCACACTGAGGTCCGCAATGCGGAGGTCGATTGTATCGTCCCGACTGGGATGGGCCGTTCGGGCCTCCGCCCGGATTTCGGCCTGGGCCTCCCGCCCGCGCCCTTCGTCTCGGCACACCATCACCACTCGTGCCCCAAGGCGGGCGAGCTCGGCGGCTGTAGCCTTGCCGATGCCCGAGTTGGCCCCGGTCACCACGCACACCGTGTCGCTCATGTTTTTGAGGTCGGAACGCGGATTCTCCATGGCCCCTGCTGCGCTCAGTGAGTAGATTCGCCGCCGGCAGTCGCAGGGTCAGTGCGGCCGCGCGGATCGGCGAATTGGGTGCTACGTAGACTTGTGTTTCCTGGCTCTCGGAGGACTCGTCACACCTTGAGGGTGAGCGCGTTCCGCAGGGCCTCGACATTTTGCGTTACGGACTGCTCCCCGCCGAACACGGCGCTTCCAGACACCAGCACGTCGGCTCCGGCCCGCACGAGCTCCATTGCGTTGTTCGGGGTCACCCCGCCATCCACCTCCAGGTATGCACTGGAGCCGAGCGCATTGAGCTGGCGACGCACCCGCTGGATCTTTGCCGTCGATTCCGGGATAAAGTTCTGGCCGCTGAAGCCCGGGTTCACCGACATGACGAGCACGAGGTCGACGAAGGGCAAAATGCCCTCAAGATGACCGAGGGGCGTGGCCGGGTTGAGTGCGACCCCGACCTTGCATCCCGCAGCACGGATCTTCTGAGCAACCCGGTGCAGGTGGGGACAGGCCTCCACGTGCACGGTAATCATGTCCGCGCCGGCATCGGCGAACGTGTCGACGTACTGCTGCGGCTCCTCAATCATGAGATGCACGTCAAGCTGTGCGTCGTGCTCGTCGGCCACAGGCCGGAGGGTCCGCACCACGTCGGGGCCGATGGTGATATTGGGGACGAAGTGTCCATCCATTACGTCGACGTGGAGCCAGTCGGGACCGGCCCCGAGGACCTCATCGGCACAGGCGGCGAATCGCCCTGCGTCGGACGCAATAATTGAGGGAGCGAGTGTCGGCATTGTGGGAGAGGCAGGCATGGAGAAAAAGGACGATCAGCAGCGAAAGACAGACGGCAACATTTAGAATAAAAGGCGCACTCGATTGAACAAAAAAGAAGAACCGCAATCTTTCGGTGAAAGGCCCGATGGAGCTCTCCTTGTTGACCCCTCCAGTCTCTCCGTCACAGATCTTTTCCGGCCAATGCGTCGGAGAAACATCCTTTTCTATGGGGAAGTAGGGGGGTTGTCCTCTCTCCCGAGACTCTTTCCTGCACGTACGAGGCCGCAAGCCTCAGCTCACTCATTCATCTTTTCCCTCCCATGCCGGTTCGCGACGCCGACCGTGACGACATCACCGATCGCCTCAGCCGTATCGAGGGCCAGATTCGGGGCCTAAAGCGGATGGTCGAGGACGACCGCTACTGTGGCGATATTCTTGACCAGATCCACTCGGTGCAGCAGGCGCTCAAGTCTGTGGGGCGTGCCATCACCCGAAACCACCTGGAGACGTGCGTGACCGACGCAATCCGGTCGGGCGACGAGCAGGCCGCTCAGGAAAGCTACGACGAGATCATCGGGCTGCTCGAGAAGGAGTTGTAGCCTGAAATCGTCCCCGAGAGCCCTCGTGCGCCCACCTGCGAAACTCGGATTATGGAGGAGCTTCTTGCCAGCCGCACATCCCCGGACGACGAGCCCCCCTCCGATGGAGAACGGCGACCGGCCCATATCAAGTTCAAGCTCAGCAAGGACGCCATGGAGGCGAAGGAGGCGTTGGCCGTCCACTGGGACGTTCCGGAGCAGGAGGGCGCCGCGGTGGCGACTCAACTCACCGTGTCTTTTCTGAAGGACGAAGACGAGGATACCCGACACCGGTTCGTCGAGAAGGCCCGCAACCAGCCTCGCCCGCTCACACGGACGACCCACGTGGTAAGTCGTGACACGAAGTCGCTCTTGGAAACGACGGCGGGCAATCTCGACCTGACTCGGAATCAGTGCTTCGACGCGTGCCTTCGCCTCGCCTACACCATCGTTCAGTTTCTTCGCGAGGACCAACTCGAACGCCATGAAGCACACGTCTCTGCGCTGCGGCACCTCCTTGACCGGGCCAAAGTGATTGAGGCGGATCTTCAGGAGGAGGCGACCGACATTGATCCGCTGAAACCAGCCATCACCGCCGTTCGGCGTCAAATCGAGGCGATCGTGGAGGACGTCGAGGACGAACTGTCGCGCGGCCAACCGCTCGGCCGCACCCACGAATTTACGTAGTTGGAGACCACAGGCGTGCTCTCGTTTGTCTCTGGGCTCTCAGGGCATCACGTCTCTCGGCTCAATTTCTCTCTCCCCGTTCCCTCGAGGAGGGGAGTTAGCCGCGGATACACGACACTCTCCCCGACTCGGCGTCGAGAAAACGCATCCGTTCGCGTGACAATGAAGAAGAGCAGTCGCCGCTCGGCGTCGGTGCGCGTCACCGCCTCGTCTCCCTCGACCACGTCGCGAATCCGTCGGTTGATCGTGGCTGCACGCTCTCGCAGCGTCTGGAGGGTCTTCTGGTTGGCCTGGGGCGTCCATGTACCGTCTACATGGTCGGCCACCGGCGATTCCCGGCCAGCGTCGGCCCGCCTGAACACGGGCTTCAAGAAGATTCGCGGGTCAGGGTGGTGCCGAATGCGCCTCAAAAGTCGATGAGGCCTCGCTCCCTCCCCCCGAAGGAGAAGCGCGCCGGCTCGACGAGCGCGAAGCCCAGATAGGTTTCGGATGCCGACGGAGGCTGTGCTGCTCTCCGAACGACCCGTGACCCAGAGAAACGATGGTGCTGGACGGACGGGAAACGCAGTTGTCCGGGTCGATTTCTTGCCCGCACCCATCTAGCCGGCCGTCTCGTGACGAACTCGCCTCTCGTAGAATGCATGACGGAACGCCAGCGCAAGGTCTTCGGAGGCGTCCGTTTTCTCACCGGGCTGGTGCGTTTCATCTCGCATTTCCTCACCGGATACCGGTTTCCCCTCAGTTTCTTTCTCTGCCTCCGGCGAAACGAGGGATGGCCCTGTCGCCACTGAATCCGAAGCCCTCAGACTCTGCGGTTGTTCATCGTCGGGGCCGTTCCAGAGTTCTCCACCTGCCCCCCAAACCGCAGCGAGCGTTTCCTCAATCCACCTCCCAGTCGTTTCCGCATCCCCATTTTGGACGGGCGCCGGCTTCTCTTCGTCGCTGAGGCCCAACGATGGCCCATCATTTTGCGTCGCTCTCCGTGATGGTTCGGGGCGAGGCTCTTGCCCGTCTCCGATTCCGTTTGCTTTCCGGAAGGCAGCAACGACGAGTTGCGGCGGCGGGGGCGTTCCGGACATGGGTCCCGGTTTGTTGTCGAGGGATGCGTCGGTCATGGCCTCGGCTTCAGTGAAATCGCACCTGGCAGCTCAAACAGTCGCTTCGCAGAACCGCGTCCTTCTTCGAAGGTTCGGGCACGCTCTTCGGGTTTCGGTCCTCCCTACAGAATGGCGCAGAGCAGACTCCTCCCCATCGGAGATTTGAGACACGCCTGCCTGCGGGCTTGACGACATTTTCAGCGGGAGGCCTTCGTTCTGGGGAACTGTTCGCCAGCCACACTGTCTCACTTGATCCAACATTTCGCGGGGATTCCCCGCACCGACAAAGGGCAAGTCCCGCACGGCCAGCTCCCTCTGAACCCCGTCAGGGCCGGAAGGCAGCAGCGGTAGGAGGTCGCAGCGGCGCGCTGCGGGTCGCTTGCCCTTTTTCTTTTGCCGTGGACTTTCACAGCCACATCCCGGTTCGTGCGAACCGGTTGTTTCCCGTCCCGTTCACTGGGTGAAGTGTGTCGTCCCTGCTCCCTGTCGTGGGGATGCTGCACTCTCTTCCCGAATTCTGATCTTCGAACACACCCACCATGCTTTCTCCTCTTCTCTCGTCTCTTGATCCGATTCTTCTCGTCGGACAGTCCGGCAGTGGCAGCGGCGGCATTGTCGGCCTCCTGTTCCCGCTGGTTCTCATCATCGGCGTCTTCTACTTTTTCATCTACCGTCCTCAGCAGAAACGAGAAGAAGAACACCAGGAGATGGTCGACGGACTGGAGCAGGGCGACAAAATCGTGACCGTGGGCGGCGTCCACGGCACCATTCAGAAGATCGACGAAGATAGCGTTCTGGCTCAGGTCAACAGCAAGGGCACGCGGCTTCGCTTCGACAAGGACTCCATCGCGAGCCTCGCCAACGACGAGGAGTAGGCCTTCCCCCTTTTCGTATCCTTTCGGGACCGAACCAAACGGGTCCGTTCTGCCACCATGAGTTCTTCCCCCCACAACTCGTCCCCGTCCTCGGAAAAGCCCTTCGACACCATCGAAGACGCTCTCGCCACCATCCGAGACGGCGGGCTCGCAATTGTGGTGGACGACGAGGATCGCGAAAACGAAGGCGATTTTATCGGGGCGGCCGAGGCCATGACGCCCGATCTCGTCAACTTCATGACGAAGGAAGGGCGCGGGCTCCTCTGCACGGCCATCCCCCCTGAACGGACCGACGAGCTGGACCTCGACCTGATGGTCGACACCAACTCGTCGCTCTACAGCACTCCCTTTACCGTTTCGGTCGACTACCGCCAGGGGACGAGTACTGGAATCTCAGCAGCGGACCGCGCAAAGACGATTCGTGCCCTGGCGGACCCGGACGCCTCTCCGTACGACTTTGCCCGTCCCGGGCACGTTTTTCCGCTCCGTGCTCGTACAGGAGGGGTCCTGCGGCGCGCGGGACACACCGAGGCGGCCGTGGACCTTGCCCGCCTCGCCGGTCTAGAGCCGGCCGGGGCCCTCGTCGAGATTATGAACGAGGATGGGAGCATGGCCCGCGTTCCCCAACTCCGCGAGCGTGCTCAGGCCCTGGACATGCCGCTCATCACCATCCAGGACCTGATTGCCTACCGCATGCAGAACGAGCGGCTCGTTGAGCGGGCGGCGGAGGTGGACCTGGACACTGCGTTTGGCACCTTTCGGGTCGTCGCCTACGAAGAGACCCTCACCGGCGACGTGCACCTCGCTCTGCTCAAGGGCGACTGGGCCAAGGACGAGCCTGTCCTGGTTCGCGTCCACTCTCAGAACGTATTGGGCGACGTGCTCGCCGCACGGCGCGAATCGTACAGCGAACAACTGGCCGAAGCCCTTCTCCAGGTGGAGCACGAAGGCACGGGCGCCATTCTGTATATGATGCAGAGCAACCACGGCCAGGGCCTTCTCTCGAAGCTCAAAGACCTGGAGCGCCATCAGAATCAGGACGACGGGGCTCCCGCGGACGTGTCGCTCGAGATGGACCACCGCGACTACGGCATCGGGTGCCAAATTCTTCGGGACCTCGGCATTCGCAAGCTTCGGCTCCTCACCAACAATCCCCGAAAGCGAATTGGACTAGCCGGGTATGGGCTCGAACTCGTCGAGCAGACGCCGATCGAGTTGCCCACGGAGGCCCGGGACCACCTGTCGACCGTCGCGGCCGACCGGCTCACCCCCCTTCTCATGGAGCTCATCGACGCCGGCGCCTAGCCCCAAAGCCCACACTTTTCATTCGTGCCCGTGGCTTAGTCCCTCTTCCGCATGTCCAGTACTCAGATCTTCCAGATCATCTACGCGCTCGTTGCCATCTTTGGCGCGTCGCTCACGGTAATCCGCCTGCAGGCCGGAGACTGGATAGCTGCACTGTGGCCCGCTCTTATCGCCGGCTTCTGCGTCTACCGCCTCTTTACGGTTACGGAGGAGTAGCCTCTGCCAGCACGTTCTTGCCGGCAACTCTTCCGGGAAAAGGCCCCCTCTCCCCCTCCGTGTGTCCACAGAGCCCCCTTTATCCACAAGATTGTGGATAACTCGTGGATAAGTAGGGGATAACGTCTGGATAATCTGTGTACAAGAATGGGACGCCCACCGGCCGTGTATAACTGGAGGGGATATCCACACTCATCCCCGCCTTGTGCACACTGTGGATGAGTGTGCATAACTAGGTCCACAATCCCCCGTCTCTTCTTGTGGATTGCCGTGGAAACGTGGAAAACCATCCTCATATCGGCCTTCAGCGCCGTAGACCGGCTTTAGACAAGTCCCCGTTTGTGGATAACCTCGTGAACGACCGGGGAGACTGTCCACATCCTCTCGGCTCAGTTGTGGGGAACCCTGTTATCCACATTTCCACACGACTAACAACAACAACCACATCTTTTAAAAAATCCCTAGTGCTTTATCCATACTAGGGGATGTGGATAACTTGACTCGCGGACGATATTTTGCCCAGAACGGCTCACATATCGACAGATTTCTTCTGGGAAACTGATACTTGGCTATATACCAGTCTTGGCCATAGGATATTCTTCTGTGGGAATAACTTAAATCGGGACTCCCACGAGTAAGAAAGATGAGTTGAGAGGAATACGTCTCATCTCCACTGCCAACGCCGTGTTGCTTTACCATTGGCCTTTATCCACACTGCTCCACTGGTGGCAGTACTATGCAATCGATTCCCGTGCACTTTCCATCTGCGAATCACGTTCGCGTTGGGCATTTCGTACTGCTGGTTTTGGGCTACGCTCACCACCGCGTGGGTTTGTGTCGAATCGGTAGCCGAATCCACAAATGCCGGGTGACTGCTGGTCTCGGATCCGTGATGAGGCACCTTCACCACATTTCCCTCAAGTTTCTCTCCGTACGTACGAACTAGATTTCGCTCAGCGGCTTTCTCAATGTCTCCTGGGAGGAGGACATTCACATCGCCATACGCTACCTCGAGCACGACAGAAGCATTGTTTTCTGTCTGGAAACTGCTCTGCTCAGGTGGGCTGAGAACCTTCACCCGAATGGATGGACCTACTTGAAGGGTATCCCTTCGCTCAACGGGCTGGTGGGTGATGCTCTTCTGGCGAAGAAGACGACGCGTTTCATCGTACAGCTCCGTGTCGGCGGAACGGCCATTATGAGCAAGCCGGCTGACTTTCACCGCCCGTAGCAGTGCTGGAAGTCCTCCCAAGTGATCCTCATCGGAGTGAGAGATCACGACGAGATCCAACCGACGAATTCCCCACCGCTTCAGAAACGGAAGAACTACGTACTCTGCAGCCGCCCCACTTGGGGATCGTGGCCCAGTATCGATGAGGATATGGTGGTCGGAGGAGGTTTTGAGAAGGACAGCATCTCCTTGTCCAACGTCGAAGAACACGACATCGAGCGTCGGTGCCGACCCACTCCCGACCACTGGGCCCCAGACAGACCCCACCATGAAAAATCCCCCTACGATGATCCAGCGCCACCGGAGACGAGGACGCGGCCACTGTGCTACAGCAATCAGGCCAGCACCGAGCGCCAGCAGTTCCCACACGCTCGGCGTCGGCATTCGGATGCCCGCCCAAGACCCCCATGCTGCCCCGTACTTGGACGTGGCAAGAAGTCCCCGCAGGAATAAGTCCGCCGCACTGCCGAACGAGGCAGCCGCTGTGGTCCATACGCCGCCTACTGCCACCGTCGCGATCGCCGACGTAAGAGCCAGGCCGGTGCACGGAATCCCGACCATATTTAGGAGAAGACCGGCCACTGATACCCATCCAAAGTGGTAAAGTAGAACCGGGGCCGTTCCCAGAATGGCCGCCGCCGATGCCGTAGCAGTGGACAACGCCCAGTCCAGGGCTTCAGAGGTTCGATACCGATCTGGCACCATCTCGAGGAATCGAGGATTGAGCGTCACAATTCCGGATACGGCCACCATCGATAGCTGAAATCCGACGTCAAACAACATCGGGGGCCGCACCGCAAGCAGTATCAGGGCCGCAACGCCGAGGGTGTTCAGCGGGTGGGTCGACCGCTGGAAGAAGATGCTGCCAATGAACAGAGTCGCCATGATTACCGCCCGCACAACCGACGGCCGCCCTCCTGTCAGCAACATATAGAGGATCAGCACGGCGACCGTGAGTACCGCCCGAATTACTTCTGCTGCACGCCACCCTGTCCGGAAGCGCAGTAGAAGCGGGCGGAGCAGCGTATACAACACCATGCCGACCAGGAAAACATGCAGGCCCGACACCGCGAGGAGGTGCATGAGGCCGGTCTTTGCAAAGCGATCCCGCTGAGCATCAGTGATCCGGCTCCGATCCCCCAGCAGCAGCGCCGATAACACAGCCCGCCCCCCAGCGCTCGGTATATACCGGTCCACTTGGTGGCGGATATGCGCCCGTACAGAGACAAGTGCACTCTGCACCACCCCCCGCTGATTTCCGAGTACGTCGACGTGATCAGGAGCGTCGACGTATAGGGTACAGCAAATGCCTCGTCGCGATAGGTACCCGGCATAATCAAAGCCCCCAGGATTCCGGAGACCAGGAGGACGCCGCAAAGCCCCACGAAGCCGGGTGACGTCTCCCTGGTGGAGTTCAGGAAACGACGGGGGACGATCAGCCCACGGGGACGGCTTTAGCGTAACCCGCACTCGCCCCTCCACGGCCGCCGTGCCGCGAGCCCCGAAGAGGCTGTCCACTGTCAAAACGAACCGAGTCGCCTCGTTGGTTTGCTCCGGGGCGTCTGTGATGGTCCCCTGCAGAGTCACGTCATCGTCGCCTGCTCCAGCCGCCGGGGCGAGCCCTCGGGGCGATGACGCCTGGTAGATGCTATAGCGGGCCCCACCGGCACACCCCACTACCACAGCAATCGCCAGCACCCGCCCAAGTGGCGCGAGGGTAACGAGCCGGCTCCGGTCCCACCACTGCGCTCCTGCAAACAGCACAACCCCGCCCCCAGCGCCACTCAGCCAAACAGAAAAGACGGCCGACTCGAACATCGATCCCCCCAAGACCCCGAGCGTGAAGGCGACCGCCACGTACACGGCCGGGTAGGCGCCCCAGTGAACCGACGAGTCAGGATCCATGGAATGACACGCCTCCACGCAGGAAGAACGGATGGGAAAGACACATCTTTTGAGGGGGGCATAACGTTCGCGTACGGCACGCCAGGCTCGTCCCTAAGCAAATCCAAATTTGGGGGAATCCACGTCTCGGCCCGAACTTGACTCGGCCTTAGAAAATAGAACTGCTGTCCACGTAGCTGCGGGCCATCTTTTCCCACTCCCCCCCAAAGTTCTCCCAAACGGTTCGCCATGAGCTCCCGACGCGACGCCCGCGAGCAAGTCATGAAGACGCTCTACGCGAACGAGCAGACCGACGGGGACGCCGAGCAAGCCCTGCATGCCCTCGTCCGAGTGCCGCTCGACGACGATCCCTCGACCCGTGATTTTGCGGAGCACCTCTTCCGAGAAACACGGAGGACGATGGACAAGGCCGACGAGATCATCGAGGAGCACGCGGACAATTGGGAAATCCACCGCATCGCGGCCATCGACCGATCCCTCCTCCGAATGGCAACCACGGAGCTCCTGAAGTTCGAAGAGGTGCCGCCGAAGGTGTCGGTCGACGAGGCGATTGAGATCGCCAAACGGTACAGCACCCCCCGAAGCGGCACGTTCGTGAACGGGGTGATCGACGCCATCCTGCTTGATCTCCATGATCAGGGGCGACTCAACAAAACCGGTCGCGGCCTCATCGGGATGGATACGATTCAGGAGCGAGCCGACTCGCCGTGAGTCACGGCCCTTGAGTTGACTCTTCCTTTCTCCACACTCCAGGACACACGCGATGGGACTTATAGCCGTCGGCGACATCCACGGATGCCTCGAGTCGCTCAATGCCCTCCTGGATCGGCTAAATCCCTCGTCGGACGATCATCTCTTGTTCGTGGGCGACTACATTGACCGAGGCCCCGACTCGAAGGGCGTCATCGATCGGCTTTTGGACCTGCGCGAGAACGTCCCCTGCACGTTTCTTCGGGGAAACCACGAGGCGATGATGATGGACTACCTCGACTCGGGAGCCTTCAGTCTTTGGCGCATGAACGGAGGGGTCTCGACGCTCCAGAGCTACCTCAAGGGCGAGAGTTCGGACGTCCACATCCCGGCCGCCCACGCCGAATTTATTCGGGACACGGAGCTCTACCACGAGACAGACGACTTCCTATTCGTGCACGCCGGGCTGCGCCCCGATCTCACGGTGGAAGAAAATCTGGATCAGCCCGACGAAGAGGTGCTCATGTGGGAGCGCGGGCACCTGGAGGCCTCGGGGCTGGCCTGGGAGAAAACCGTGGTCTGCGGCCACACCCCCCAGCCCGACCCCATCAGCCACGAGAAGCTGATTCTCATCGACACCGGCTGTGTCTACCACATGAAGCCCGGCATGGGGCGCCTCACAGCGGTGCATCTCCCGGAGCGGAAGTTTGTCGATGTCCCGTACGCTGACGGATGATCCTGCGCCGAATTCGGAGCAGAAATGGCCCTGTGGGCCGCGCAATCCATCCCGGTTGTCTTTCATTTCAGGTCTCAGCCCTCCAATGTCACTCCAGTGCGGCCTCGTCGGTCTTCCTAATGTCGGCAAGTCGACCATCTTCAACGCGCTGAGCAGTGCCGGGGCCGACGCCGCCAACTATCCGTTTTGCACGGTCGATCCGAATGTCGGGGTGGTGCCCGTTCCCGACGACCGGCTCCCCCGGGTTGCCGAACTAGCCGGGTCGCCGGAGACAATTCCCACGAGCATCGAGTTTGTCGACATCGCCGGACTCGTAGAGGGGGCGGCCGAGGGCGAAGGGCTGGGGAATCAGTTTCTCGCTCAAATTCGGGAGGTCGACGCCATTATTCACGTCGTGCGCTGCTTCGAGGACGAGGAGGTGGCCCACGTGGCCGGCTCGGTGGATCCGGTGCGGGACGTGGAGGTCATCAACACGGAGCTCTTGCTGAAGGACCTGGAGACGGTCGAGAAGCGGATTGACAAGGTGGAGACAGCCGCGAAGAAGGGGGACCAGGAGGCCGCTGAAGAGCTGGAGGTGTTCGAGCGACTCCACGATCACCTGAGCGACGGTGCATGGGCACGTTCGTTTGAGGTGGGGGAGGCCGATCGTCCGCTCGTCGACGAACTGTTTCTGGTGACCGATAAGCCGGTCCTGTACGTTGCGAACGTCGGAGAGGACGACCTACCGGGCGGCAACGAGTACGTCGACCAGCTTCGGACCATTGCACAGAACGAAGAGACCCGCGTCGTCGTCACCTCGGCGGAACTGGAGGCCCAGTTGACCAAGCTCGACCCGGAGGAGCGTCAGCTGTTTCTGGACGATGCGGGGCTACAGCGCGCTGGCCTCGAGCGGCTCATCCACGCTGCGTACGACGTACTGGATCTCATCACCTTCTTTACAGCGGACGAGAAGGGGGCGTACGCCTGGGCCATCGAAGAGGGGACCCAAGCCCCGAAGGCTGCCGGGGAGGTCCACAGCGACTTCGAGGAGGGGTTCATCAGGGCCGAGACGATCCACTTCTCAGACTTCGACGAAGCCGGCTCGGAGGCTGCCGCCCGTGAGGCGGGCCTCCTCCGAACGGAGGGAAAAGACTACGTGGTGGAGGACGGAGACGTAATGGAGTTCCGATTCAATGTATAGGAGAACCAAGCTCAAAGCGCGGGGCGATCTTCCATCGTTCCGGCCCCAAATCTGCAAGACGTGCAGTCTGCACCTCTGCGTCTCGCCTCGTATGTTGACGTGTACTGCATTCCCCAAAGCGATGTCTCCCTCGGCATGATTCGCGTTCGTTTGTTGCTCTTTGCTACACTTCTGGCGGGCGGCCTGCTCTGGACCGGGTGTTCGTCGGACTCGGCCTCCGACTCTGAGCCGGTCGTTTCCCCGACCGATACGATTGCGCCTGAGACGCGGGCCGACTCGGTGGCCTACCGGCTCCTCCAGGCCCACGGGATGGACGCGTGGGCATCGTCCCCGTACCTTCGCTTCAACTTTGGCTTTGAGACGCCGGGCGGTGCCCAGACGATTGCGCGACACCTGTGGAACCGAAACACGGGCGAGTATCGGATCGAGTGGTCGGCCGGCCCGGACTCGTCGTACGTGGTGCTCGCCAACATCCGGGATCGGCAAGACGGTCGCCTGGGGGGGAGCGTCTATCTAAACGGCGAAGAGTTAACGGGAGCAGCGGGCGAAACCGCCCTCGAAGAGGCCTACGGCCGGTTCGTGAACGATACGTACTGGCTGTTGGCCCCGCTCAAAGCCTTCGACCCGGGAGTGAACCGCACTTACGTTCCGGACTCCTCAACTGCCGACCACGACGTTCTCCATCTGACCTTCGATGAGGTAGGACGGACGCCGGGCGACCAGTATTGGCTGTACGTGTCGACCGAGACGGGCCGGCTCGACCGGTGGGCCTACCACCTTCAGGGAATGCCGGAGGACGCCCCGCCGCAGTTCTACGACTGGACGCAATATCGAGAGCTATCGGCGCCGGGCGGAACGGTGCGCCTTGCGTCTCGCAAGGAGGCCGTCGGGGCGGATCAGGCGCTTCTCACCAATCAGTTGGCGCTGCCCGAGTCGCCTCCGGAAGGGGCCTTTTCGACGCCCGACCCAATGCTAGGCAGCGAGTAGTTTTGTGCCCCCCAGAGGGCGCCGATGTGCTCAGGGCCCGTTCCGTGCTGATCGACCGATGACAAACGACCCACCGTGGACTACCGGTTGCAGATCGCTCGGCGTTATCTGGCCAGCCGACGAGAGGTGTCGCTCATCTCAATCATCACCGGTATCTCGACGGTGGGGGTGACCCTCGGGGTCGCGTCGCTCATCGTCGTGCTCTCGGTGATGAACGGGTTCTACGACGTCGTGCGGGACCTTCTCGTGTCGCTTGACCCGCACGTCCGGGTCGTGAGTGCAGAGGGGCAGGGCGTCGCCAACGCAGACTCGCTTCTTCGTGTCGCCCGCGAGACCCGGCACGTGACGGCGGCGGCGCCCTACGTGGAGGGGAAAGCTCTGCTGATGAGTGACAACACGGACGAGGCCAATCGGGTGGTCCGGGTCCGGGGTGTTGAGGCGTCTATGATGAAGGCTGCGGCCCCGACCATGGCAATGGGGCGCTTTGATTTGAGTCGAAGTGCGGACGAGGTGCCGGGGATTGTACTGAACCAGCGACTCGGGCAGCGCGCAGGGCTTGTGCCGGCCCGCCGGACGCAGTCGGCCTCTGCCGTGGGATTGCTGTCGGCGCCGGCCGTCGAGCGCACACTCACGAACATTTTTGGGAGCCCACCGGTGCAGCGCTTCGAGGTGCGGGGCCTCTTCCAGTCGCAGGGGGCCTCGGAGAGCCAACGCGTCTTCGTATCGCTGGAGGAGGCGCAGCAACTGTTTCGCACGGAGGGCCGGGTGACGGGGGTTGAGCTCCGTCTCGACAACCTGGAGCGGGCGGCGGGCGTGAAGGCCGCCCTGCAGCAGAAGCTCGGGACCGACCAGTACACCGTGCAGACGTGGTACGACCTTCAGCGGTCGCTCTACGACGTGATGCAGCTGGAGAAGTGGGGAGCGTCGGCCATTCTCGGGCTCATCGTGATCGTGGCGGCCTTTAACATCGTCGGCTCCCTGACGATGGTGGTCATCGAAAAGCGGGCCGACGTGGGGGCGCTCCAGGCCATGGGGGTGTCTCGGGGGGATGTGCGCCGCATCTTCCTTCTGGAAGGGGCGCTCGTCGGCGCGCTCGGGACCGGGCTGGGGCTCGTTCTGGGGCTGGGGCTCGCCTTTGTGCAGCAGTACTACGGCATTGTGCCGATGGCCCAGGCCGAATCGTTTCTCATTGACGCCTACCCTGTGTCGGTACAGGCCCTCGACGTGGCACTTATCGCGGTCGTTTCGTTTGGGCTCTGTGTGCTGGCCGCCCTGTACCCGGCCGCTCGGGCGGCCGCCATCGAGCCGGCTCGGGCCGTGCACCTGGACGGCTGAGCCGGCGGTCATTGGACGAAAATCGGACCCGGTCCCCTCCCAGTCGCATTAGAACCTTTTGTACGGCTGTTCGGCCAAGCGTCGTCCTTCTTTCCGCCTTGTGCACCGATTCCCATGACCAACGACGCGTTTGATCTCATCGGCCTTCCGGACCGTCCCGAAAAGCCACGGGACCGGGGGCTTACCCACATGTTGGACAAGGGCCTGTCGGCCCGAGAGGTGGAGAATGTCCTCAACGGAGCCGCCCACATCATTGACGTCGCCAAGCTCGGGTGGGGAACGGCCGCCGTCACGAAGAACCTGGAGACAAAGCTGGATGTCTACCGGGACGCCGGCATTCCCTTCTTTTTCGGCGGTACGCTCTTCGAGGCCTACTTCCTGCGGGACCAGATCGACGACTACCGCCGCCTCCTTGACGACCTGGACGTGCACCACGTCGAGATTTCCGCCGGGGCCGTCGCCATGGCACACGAGGACAAGCTGGACTTCATCGAGCTCTTCGCGAAGGACTTCACCGTTGTGAGCGAGGTCGGCTCCAAGGACTCCAGCGACGTGATGGCCCCGTACAGGTGGGTCGAATTCATGCAGGCGGAGCTGGAGGCCGGAAGCTGGAAGGTAACTGCCGAGTCGCGGGAGGCCGGCACTGCCGGACTCTTTCGGCCAAATGGGGAAGTGCGAACGGGCCTCGTCGACGAGATTCTGTCCCGGGTCGACCCGCACGACATCATCTTTGAGGCCCCCAACAAGAAGCAGCAGGTCTGGCTCATCAAGCACCAGGGCGCCAACGTCAATCTCGGCAACATCCACCCCGAAGAGGTCGTCCCGCTTGAAACTTTGCGCCTGGGCCTGCGGGGAGATACGCTCTTCGAGTTCCTCACGCCGGGGATTACGCCTCACCTGTCGGGGGGAACCCCCTCGGGGGACGGGCATTCCTGAGCGAGCACGCACGCATGCCCTGGGATTAGCAGGAGACGGACGCCTGCGTCGAAATTGCGGCGTCTTCACGAACAAAGCCCCGCGGGTTTGCCTTCAAACCTGCCGATCTGACGCGCACAAGCCGGACGTCGGCCCGCGTCGTTCTGGAATGGCGACACGTCAACAGACACAAATTGCCCTAAAAGGTCCATTATGGCTCGCAAAGATGATGTTACGGGCGAGGGTCCGGTGACGGGAAACAGCGTTTCCGACTCCAACCAAAAGACCAATCGCCGCTTCAAGCGCAACCTGCACGAGAAGCGGTTCTATATTCCTTCTCAGGACCGCCACGTGAAACTGAAAGTGTCTTCGAAAACCCTGAAGACCATTAATAAGAAGGGTATTCAGGCGGTTTTGGAGGAGGCCCGCAAGCAGGGCTACGACGTGTAGGTTGGGCCTTCGTTGCTGGATCCGCCCCCGCAACGTTTCAAAACTGTAGTTACCACAACCAACCAATCCACAGTCCGATGGCCACAGGTGATCGCGTTCAGGTCATACTCGAGTGTACGGAGGAGCCGGGAACGTCGCGCTACCATACGACGAAGAACCGGAAAAACACCTCCGATCGCATCGAGCTCATGAAGTACAACCCCGTTCTTCAGAAGCACACCCTTCACCGAGAAAAGAAATAAGCCATGGCAGACCAAAGCACATCGGCCTCGCGCAAGATGGCGAAGCTCATCGTTGCCGAGGAAAAGGAAGACGGCAACTACGGCTTCCGCGAAAAGATCATTCCCCTCGACGACGTTGAGGAGGAGCTTGAAGAGGCCAAGAAGCTAACATAGATTGGTGTCTCCACCGTCTCCCGGGGCGTGGCGCAGTCCGGAAGCGCACCTGCTTTGGGGGCAGGTGGTCGCCGGTTCAAATCCGGCCGCCCCGACCAATTGGTGCCCCAAGTTCAGTGGCGCCCTGTTGCTTTAGAGCCTCGACCTGCGCCCGTAGCTCAGTTGGATAGAGCAGTGGACTTCTAATCCGCAGGCCGCAGGTTCGAATCCTGCCGGGCGTGCTCCCCGAGCCCACACCCGGTCCCTGAGAGGAACCCGGCGGCGAACCTCTTCATTTACAGTTTCCAAACGCACCGGATGCGGTGACGTGGCCGAGTGGTCAGGCAGAGGCCTGCAAAGCCTCCTACGGCGGTTCGAATCCGCCCGTCACCTCCCGCAAGCGCCCCTGGGTTTGACCTGGTGGGCGCTTTTCGTCGTTTATGCCTCCTACTGAGATGTTCGGACCTGAGGGCTAGAGGGCCTTGTCTCACTTTGTCCGTCGCCATGGAGAGAACGCCGACGGGCGTAGGAAAGAACGACGTTCAAGAAAGGTAAGCCCGACGACACGCCGGGCGAGGCATTAAAAGGGAGCGTCGTCCTCGAACGAATTGCCGCCGCCCCCAGCGTTCCCGTCGGGCGGTGGGCCCATGGGGGCGGAGCCGTCGCCCTGGGGCGGGCCGCCCCCGGGATTGTCGTACTGGGTGGTGAGGGGTTCGAAGCGGGCATACTGGTTGACGAACGCCAGCTCGACGGAGCCGATGGGACCGTTGCGCTGCTTGCCCACGATAATTTCGGCGATGCCCTCGGTGGAGTTGCCCTGCTCGTCGACGGTGATGCCGTAGCGCTCGGCGCGGTAGATAAACGACACCACGTCGGCGTCCTGCTCGATCGACCCTGACTCGCGGAGGTCCGAAAGCTGGGGGCGCTTGTCGCCACCCCGATTTTCGACGGCACGGTTGAGCTGAGAAAGGGCAATCACGGGGATGTCGAGCTCCTTCGCGAGGCCCTTGAGCGAGCGAGAGATGTGAGCAATTTCCTGCTCGCGGTTGGCGCCGCTGCGCAAGTTGGACCCGGAGGCCTGCATGAGCTGCAGGTAGTCGACCACTACGAGCCCGAGCTCGTGCTCGGCCTTCAGGCGGCGGCACTTGGCGCGGAGCTCCAGTACACTGAGCCCTGGCGTGTCGTCAATGTAGATGTCCGCGTCGCTGAGAGCACCGGCCGCCCGGGCCAGGCGTTGCCAGTCGTCGTCCTTCATCCGGCCCGTGCGGGCCCTGTGGGCGTCCACGCGGGCCTCAGAGGTGAGCATGCGCTGGGCAAGTTGCTGCGCCCCCATCTCCAGCGAAAAGATGGCCACGCCGGTCGAGCGCTCCGGGTGCGTGGCGGCGTTCTGGGCCGATGCCAGCGCGAAGGCCGTCTTTCCCATAGAGGGCCGCGCGGCGATGATAATCAGGTCGGAGTCTTGCCACCCGCTCGTGAGGTCGTCGAGCTTGGGAAAGCCGCTGGGCACGCCCGTGATGCCGCCGTCCTGCCCGTGGATGGTTTCGAGGCGCTCCAGGGTGTCTTTCACCACCTCGTTCATCGGGGCGGCGGCCTTGCGAAGCTGATTGTCCGAGATCTGGAAGATCTTGCTTTCCGCCTCGTCGAGCAGTTCAAAGGCGTCGGCCCCCGAGTCGTACGCCTTCTGCACGACCGTCGTCATCGTCTCGATCATCCGCCGGAGCAGCGACTTCTCCGCGATGATGCGGGAATGGTACTCCACGTTCGCCGCGGAGGCGACCTGTGTGGTGAGCTCGGTCAGGTAGTAGGCGCCCCCAATCTCCTCCAGCTTGTCGCGACGCCGCAGCTCCTCGGTGAGGGTGACGAGGTCGACAGGATTTCCTCGTTCGAAGAGATCCTGGATGCAGCCGTAGATGCTCTGGTGCTTGCTCTCGTAGAAGGCATCCGACGGAAGAATCTCGATGGCCTGCGGGATGGCCTCCCGCTCGATGAGCATGGCACCGAGGACGGATTTCTCCACGTCGACGGCCTGCGGCGGGACGCGCCCGGACTGGTCGTGGACCGCCTGTGCCTGCTCCCGCTGATTCCCGCCCGCGCCGCCCCGCATTTTTTCGAGGGGGTAGGACGACCGGGACGACTCGTCAATATTGAATCGTTGGGAGTCGTCGTTTTCAGCCATGAACGGAGGGGAAAAGACTTGAGAAGAAGAAAAGGCGCGTCCGTTCGCGGGGCCCAGTGTTGCGAGCGCTCCCTGGACAAGGAGACCGGCGCAGGGGCGATCAGGTTTCGTCCGTCAACTGGTCGTAGCGGGTGCGAAGCAGCTTAACGTCCTCCCACGTGGGCCGCTTCCACTGCGAATTACGCAGGAGGGCGGCCGGGTGGTAGGTTGCCATCAGGGGAATGCCGTAGAAGTCGTGCTCCTGGTCCCGTAGGTTGGAGAGGGAGGAGCTCCGGTCCAAGAGCGTGTTGCCGGCCACCTTGCCCACGGTGAGAATAATTGTCGGACGGATTAGCGCGATCTGCTTGTAGAGCACCGGCAGATGCGCGTCGACTTCCTCCGATTTCGGGTTGCGATTGCGGGGCGGGCGGCTCTTCAGAATATTGGTGATGTAGACGTCCTCCCGCTCAAAGTTGATCGCGTCGAGAATCTTATCGAGGAGCTGCCCGGCCCGGCCGACGAATGGTTCGCCCTCTTCGTCCTCGTTGCGCCCAGGGGCCTCCCCGATGATGACGAGGTCGGCCTCGGGGTCGCCGACGCCGAAGACGGGGTTTTCCCGGTCTTCGTCGATCGGCACGAGCACATTATCGGCGAAATACTGCTCCACCTCCTCCAGCGTGTCGGCGTCCTTGTACGGGGCATCGTCGGGGATGAGGGCCTCGATGCGCTCCGAGGGGGGCAGTGAGGGGTCCTCGGCGGGGTCTACCTGATTGCCAAACAGATCGTAGTTGGGCATATCGGGATCGGATGCGGCGTCGTCGGGAGCAGTGTGTGAAGGCGTGTCGGTCTCGGCGGGGGGCGCGTCGGGGGATGAAGCCGATGCGGACGCCTCTGCAGGGGGCAAGGGAAGAAGGTCCCCGTGGAGTGCCCGCTCGTGCTCAACGATGGCCCGCAGCTCGCGGAGGAGGTCTTGCATCGAGTCGGAGAAAGGTCAAAAAGCTACGTGCCTGGGTCGTGGTGGGCGGTTAGCACGCGGTCGAGCAGGGCCTCGGCCACCTCGGCTTTCGGCATGCGGGGAAGGTCTTCGGACGCGCCGTCGGGGTGAAGGAGCGTGACCCGATTCGTAGAGGACCCGAAGCCGGCCCCCTCCTCCGTCGGGTCGTTGACAACAATCCAGTCGAGGTTTTTTTCGTCCAGCTTGTGCCGGGCGTTTTCGAGGGCGTCGTCGGTCTCCAGCGCGAAGCCCACGAGGACCTGGTCGGGACGCCTGTGCGCCCCAAGGGTTTTTAGAATATCGGGGGTTTGGCGGAGGTGCAAGACCAGGTCTTCGTCTCTTTTCTTGCGCTTGGAGGTCGACGGATCGGCCGGGGTGTAGTCGGCCACCGCGGCGGCCATGAACACGTAGTCGGCATCTGTGCCCCGGGCCTGTACGGCCTCGTTCATCTCTTCGGCCGTCCGTACGGAAACAACCTCCACGTCCGGAGGGGGAGAGAGGGCAGTGGGCCCCGTCACGAGCGTTACCGACGCGCCGCGTGCCGCCGCCGCCTCCGCCAAGGCGTAGCCCATTGTCCCCGTCGAGGGGTTTGTGAGGACGCGCGCCGGATCGATGGGTTCTCGGGTAGGACCGGCGGTTACGAGCACGTCGTGCCCGGCAAGCGGCAAGTCCCCAGGCGCCTCGGTCGGCTCCGTTTCTGCGAGCACCTCGGCCACGCGCCCAAGAATCTCCTCGGGCTCGGGCATCCGGCCCTGGCCCACGAGGCCGCTCGCAAGCTCGCCATGGGCGGCGGGCATCACCTCGTACCCAATTTCTTGGAGCCGGTCTAGGTTGTCCTGCGTGGCGGCGTGCCGGTACATGTCCCGATCCATGGCCGGACACACCAGGAGCGGACAGCGGGCCGAGAGGGCCGTGGCCGTGAGCATCGAGTCGCAGAAGCCGTGGGCCAACTTGGCGACCGTCTGGGCCGTGGCGGGGGCCACGACAAAAAGATCCGCCCACTGGCCCAATGTCACGTGCTTCGTCCACGACCCCTCCTCATTTTCCGGAAAGATCTCCGTCAAGACTTCCCCCTCCGAAAGGGTTCCGAGCGTGAGCGGTGTTACGAAGCGCTCGGCGTCCGGGGTCATGAGCACCTGTACCTCGGCCCCGGCCTTTTTCAGCTGACGCACGAGTGGCGCCGCCTTGTACGCCGCGATGCTGCCCGTGACCCCCAGCACCACGCATCGTCCGGACAGGTCGAGAGAGGCGAGCATCGGTGGGGGCGGAGCGGCGAAGAAGCAAAAAATCCGGTCGACGGGTCCCTGCTCTGCGGGTCCGCAGGAAGGGAATCGCCAGCCGGATTCGGGGACCGGTGCGGGGACGGGTCCCCGATCAAGGGACGGGGAAGTCCTGCACGCGCTCTCCGTATCTCACAGACGCGTGCAGCGAAGCAGAAAACCTACTCGTCGTCGGGCTTGCGGTAGTAGATCTTATCCTCGAGAAACTCGTCGATGGCGACCTCCGTCGGCTCGGGCTCTCGCTCGTACTCGAGGGAGACCTTCTCCTGCTCCTCTTGCATGCGGGCGTCCTCCATTTCCGGCCCAAAGCCTTCAAAGTAGGACAGCTTGTCGTCCAGCTCCGAGCGTGTGTCGGAGGCCACCTGCCGCGAGCGCTTCGACAGAATGGCGACGGTCTCGTAGAGGTTGCCGGTCTTTTCGGCCAGCTTGTCCAGGTCTAACGTTTCAATTGCCATGGTAGAGCGGGGCTGCTTCGAAAAAAAGTGGGGGCTCAGGGGCGTGGGCACCGGTGCCGGTGCGGCCTCACAAACAGGTGTTCAGGGACGCACCCATTCCGTCTCGCCCACGGACACATATTTGGTCTGCCGTTACGAATCTAGAAACTGACGAATTCGGGTGAGGGTTTCCTCGACCGCGGTGTCCAGGTCATCATTCACGACCACCGTGTCGCAGTCGTCGGCCTTGTCCATTTCCTGTTCGACCCGGTCGAGGCGCTCCTGAAGGGATTCGCGGTCTTCGGTGCCGCGTCCTTCGAGCCGGCGCCGCAACTCGTCGAGAGACGGGGGGGCGACGAACAGTACGAGGGCGTCGTCCCCGAAAATGCGCTTGACGTTGAGGGCTCCCTTGACGTCAATGTCGAGCAGCACGGGTCCGTCGTCGGCCTGATCTTCGACCTCTGAGCGGAGCGTGCCGTAGAACTGATCGGGGTACACCTCTTCGTACTCGAGGAGGTCTCCGGTGTCGATCCGGGTGCGAAATTCCTCCGGGGAAAGGAAGTGGTAGTCCACCCCGTCTGTCTCGTCGGGGCGGGCCGCACGCGTTGTGGCCGACACGGAAAACTGCATGTCCGGCATCGCCTCCAGCACCCGATGGGCAATGGTGGTCTTGCCGGCGCCGCTCGGGGCCGTCAATACGACGATGTTGCGGTCGGGCATGGTGGGGTTAAGGGGTGAGTGTTCGGGGGAGATGGCGGGGCGAGCCGGTGCTCAGAACGTTCAGCGCCCAGCCTTCGACGCCCGACGGGCTATTCAACATTGCGAATCTGCTCCTTAATCTTTTCGATCTCCTCCTTCATCTCCACTGCCTCCCGAGAGATGACCTCGTCATCGGCCTTGGCCCCGATCGTGTTCGCCTCACGGTGGATTTCCTGCGTAATGAACTTCAGCTTCCGCCCCGATGGCTCGTCGGCGTCGAGGGCCTCCCGAAACATCTTGATGTGGGAGTGAAGGCGGACGCACTCCTCGGTTACGTCGAGCTTGTCGGCGAGGAGGGCAATCTCGGTTTCGAGACGGTCGGGATCGAGATGCTCGTCGTCGATCAGTTCTTCGAGGCGGTCGCGAAGCTGGGCCTGACGCTCCTCGACCCGAGCCGGGGCCCGTGCCTCGATGGCGTCGAGGTGCTCGTCGATGGCGCGGGTGCGCTGCTCCAGGTCGTCGCGCAGTGCGTCGCCTTCCTCGCGCCGCATGGCCCGTAGGTCGTCGATGGCGGCGTCGAGGGCCTGCGTTACGGCCGGCCACGCGCGCTGGATCTTGGCGGCCTCCCGCTCCTCTTCCGCCGCGAAGATGTCCTCGAACTCCAGCAGGTGGTCGATCCGGATCGGTGCCTCAATCTGTGCGGCCGCGGCGAGCTGTTCCAGGCGCTGCTTGTGATGCATCGCCACGTCGGCGTCCACGTCGACCGGCAGGGCATCCGTGCCCTTGAGCTCGGCGGAGACGTTGACGTCGAATTGGCCCCGCTCGAATGCCTCCTTCATCTGCATCCGCACGTCCGACTCCGCCTCGGGAAGCGGGTCCGGAAGATGGACGAAGATGTTGAGGTGGCGCTTGTTCGTGGACTGGATTTCCACGGTCGCCGAGGCATCGTCGGTGCTGGCGTGGCCGCGCCCGAAGCCCGTCATGCTGCGAATCATAGGGGGAGGCGGGAGAACGAGTGGGAAACGCGAATGAGGGCCTCATTTTCGAAATCCCGCCTTCCGGACGGAAGACGGGCACTGAGGCGGGGCGTTCGGGACGAAACGTGCTGCGGGACAGACGGCGGAGGGGGAGGGATTCGAACCCTCGGTACCGTGTAAACGGCACACTCGCTTTCCAGGCGAGCACCTTCGACCACTCGGTCACCCCTCCAGAAGGGTCGGGAGCAGCGAGGGAGCGATGCGTCCCTCAGTCCTCCCTGGTGTCTCGTCAGACGTCCATGATCTGTTCGGTTTTTTGCTCCAGAAGCCCCTCCACGGTCTCGGTGTAAGCGTCGGTGATCTCTTGAAGATCTTCCTCGGCGCCGTAGAGTACATCCTCGGAGAAGTTTTCCTCCTCGACGACGCTCTGGATCTCGTTCTTGGTGTCGCGTCGGATATTGCGGATCGAAATCTTCGTCTCTTCGGCCCGCTCGCGACTGGTCTCCACAAGCTCCTTTCTTCGCTCTTCGGAGAGGGGCGGAATGGGGATGCGGATCTTTTCGCCGTCGTTGTTCGGGTTTAGGCCCAGGTCGGCCTTCATGATGCCCCGTTCGATGTTCTCGATGGAGTTGCGGTCGAACGGCTGCACGACGATGAGGTCGGGCTGGGGGGCGCTCACGCTGGCAACCTGCTCCAGGGGCGTCTGGGAGCCGTAGTATTCGACCGTCACGTTTTCGAGCATGGCCGGGGAGGCCCGTCCGGCGCGAATTGTGCGCATCTCCGAGCGCAGGTACGATACCGACTCCTCCATTTCCTCGTCGGCCTCGTCCAGAATATCCTGAATGGGATCGTCGGGCATGGGCGAGAGGGGCAGTTGGTGAGCGAGAGAATGGGCACGGGCGGCCTCCGTCAGGCCGGCACGCGTTCGGTAGGGGCCTTGGTTTCGTCCCAATGCACGTGGGTACCCACGGTTTCTCCTTCCAGGAGGCGCCGCAGGTTGTCCGACGTGCCCATGTTGAATACGGAAATGGGCATCTTCGACTCCTGGCAGAGCGTGAGGGCGGTCATGTCCATGACGCGCAGGTCGCGGTCAATGACCTCTTGTCCGTGGATCTGTTTGAAACGCTCGGCGGAATCGTCCTCCTCCGGGTCCGCGGTGAAGATGCCGTCCACCCGAGTGCCCTTCAGAATGACGTCGGCGTCGATCTCGAGGCCCCGAAGGGCGGCGGCGGTGTCGGTCGTGAAGTACGGATTGCCAGTGCCGGCCCCGAAGATGACGACCCGCCCCTTCTCGAGGTGGCGAATGGCACGACGGCGAATGAACGGTTCGGCGATCTCCTCCATCTTGATGCTCGACTGCAGGCGTGTGACAAGGTCGACCTGCTCGAAGGCGTCCTGGAGCGCCATGCCGTTGATCATGGTGGCGAGCATGCCCATGTAGTCCGCATGGGCACGCGTCATGCCCTCCATGGCATGCTCCACCCCCCGAAAGATGTTGCCGCCCCCAATGACGACGGCCACTTCGGCCCCAGCCTCGACGGCGGTCTTTACCTCATTTGCGTAGGTGCGGAGGACCGTCTCGTCGATCCCAAATTCCCGCTCTCCCAGCAAGGCCTGGCCACTAAGCTTCAGCAGCACGCGCTGATGTTCGAGGGACGAATCGGATCCGTCGTCGGGGGAAGCGCTCATAGGGAAGGCACCGTCAGGTGCGTGTTCGAGTTCGCTGTGCGAGCATCGGGCATCCCCGTTCTCGGGGGGAGGAAAGAATTGAGAAGGCTTTGGGCGGACGGCACAAGCCACAAGACCGGCCTGGCCTGGACAGGACCCGTGACCCGTACACATCCCGATGCGGTGCCGACGCCAACGGGGGGCACGACATCCGCATCATCAGTCGCCGAGTGCGTAGCGCGTAAAGCGGGCCACCGACAGGTCAGCATCGTCGAGCATCTTCTTCACCGATACCGACGAGTCCTTTACGAAGGCCTGCTCCATCAACACGTGGTCCTCGAAGAACCGCTCGAGCTTGCCCTCCACGATGTTGTCGATGACGTGCTCGGGCTTGCCTTCGTTGACGGCGGCCTCGCGGGCCACCTCGCGTTCCTCTTCCTTCACCTCGTCGGGCACCTCGTCCCGGGTGACGGCGATCGGTTCGAGGGCGGCCACCTGCATGGCGACGTCCCGGCCGGTCTCCTCTGCCTCTCCGTCGCCGTGCACCTCCACGAGCACGCCGAGCTTCGACCCCGGGTGGATGTAGGAAATTACCTCTCCGTCCTCGCTTTCGAGCACGTCGAAGCGGCGAATCGTAAGCTTCTCGCCGATGCGGCCGGTGAGGGCGACCAACTCGTCCTTGATCGTCGCGTCGTCTTCGTAGGGAAAGCTTTCCAGCTCCTCCAGGTCGTCGGGCTTCTCTTCGAGCACTCGATCCGCCACTGTCTCGGCGAACGACTGGAAGTCGTCGTTGCGGGCGACGAAGTCGGTCTCGCAGTTGATCTCGACGATCGCGGCAGCGTGGCCGTCATCGGACACGGCCGTCACGACGAGGCCCTCGTCGGCCTCCACGGCGGCGCGGTCGGAAGCGACCTCCTGGCCCTTCTTGCGGAGCAGGCTGACGGCCTCGTCGAAGTCGCCGTCGGTTTCCTGCAAAGCTTCTTTGCAGTCCATCATGCCGACGCCAGTGGCGTCGCGCAGCTCTTTTACCTGTTTGGCAGAAACGCTCATGTCTCGTCGGTTGGAGGGGGATCAGGTGAAATGGGCAGCGCGGGAGAAGGGAGGACGTTAGCCCTACGCGGCCGCCTTCTTCTTCTCTTCCTTCTTCATTCGGCGCTCGCGCAGGCCCTCTTGAACGGCGTCCGTGAGGGTAGACGTCACCAGCTCAATGGAGCTCAGCGCGTCGTCGTTGACCGGAATTGGGTAGTCGATGTTCTTCGGGTTCCCGTTGGTGTCGACCATCGCGATGATCGGGATGCCGAGGTTGTTGGCTTCGCTCACCGCAATGTCTTCCCGCTGCACATCGACGATGTAAATGGCACCGGGCAGGCTCGCCATGTCGCGGATGCCACCGAGCGTCTCCTCGAGCTTCTCGTGCTCGCGGAGCCGCATCAGCTTCTCCTTCTTCTTCAGCTTGTCGAGCGTGCCGTCCCGGTCCATCCGCTCAATCTCTTCCATGCGGCGGATGGACTTCCGGATTGTCTGGAAGTTGGTCATGGTGCCGCCAAGCCAGCGGTCAACCATGTGTGGCATGCCACACTCCTCGGCGTGCTCGCGGACGATGTCCTCGGCCTGCTTCTTGGTCCCGGCGAAGAGAATCTTCTTGCCGCGTTGCGCAAACCGCTTGACCGCCTCCGCGGCCTCGTCGAGAAGGACCTGACTCTGCATCAGGTCGATGATGTGGATGTTATTCCGCTCCATGAAGACGTATTTCTCCATGCGCGGATTCCACCGGCTCGTCAGGTGACCAAAGTGAGCCCCGGCCTTCAAGAGCTCCTCAATGGTCACGCGGTGGGACGTCTCCTCTTCCGCCTCCGGGGACGATTCCCCAGACGCATCGCCTTCGCCGTCGGTGTCCTGGGGCGCAGCGTCGGCAGCGTCCCCGTCGGGTTCAGAAGAGTCTGCCTCGGCATTTTCAGGGGCATCCTCGTCCGTCGACTCGGAAGCGGTGTCTTCCAGGGGTTGAGAGGAGTCTTCTTCAGGGGGGGCTTCGTCCTGAACGTCAGGGGTTTCCGTAGTCGTCTCGTCAGCCATAATAGGGTCTACAAATGCGTGGGAGATTGGGTTTGCACTACTACGACCGTCTCCTGCGCAGCGAAACCGTCTTTAGCCACGGTCAACCCACTGTCGCATCGGGCCGTATGGTTGATTGATGCAGCGTTGAATGACGGAGGCCGAACGTCGAACGGAAGCCGTCCGGCGCTCGTCGCCTCGCCATTCGCAACTGTCTAACGCTTGCTGTACTGGCTCTTCTTCCGGGCACCGGGCTGGCCGTACTTCTTGCGCTCGACCATCCGGTCGTCGCGGGTCAGGTAGCCGGCGTCGCGAAGGGGGCCGCGCAGTTCTTCGTCGTACTCAACGAGGGCCCGGGCAATGCCAAGGCGAGTGGCCTCGGCCTGTCCGGTAAGGCCGCCGCCGGAGGCGTTGACCTTCACGTTGAACTGACCGACCGTATCGGTCACATCGAAGGGCTGATCGAGGGTGCGGCGGCGCCAGGCGACCGGAAAGTAGTCCTCAGCGTCTCGCTCATTGACGACGAAACTGGAGCCGTCGCCCGGGCGCAAGTACACACGCGCCGTGGAGGTCTTACGGCGCCCAATGGCCTGATACTGGGTCATCTTGGGCATGGGGAGAAGTCAGGGATTCGAAAAAGTGCGTCGGCAAAAGGGGCGGACAAACCGCTACGCGTTTTCGAGCGGCTCGGGCTGCTGTGCCTCGTGGGGGTGATCCGGGCCGGCGTAAACCTTCAACTTTTTGAACGTATCCCGACCCAGGGGGCCTGTGGGAAGCATGCCCTCCACGGCCTCTTTAATGATGTATGTGGGCTTTTCTTCGCGCATCTCCTCGGGGGAGTGCGAGCGGTCACCGCCCGGATACCCACTGTACTCGTGGTACTCCTTCTGCTGCTCCTTCTTGCCCGTGAACCGGGCCTTGTCCGCATTCACCACGATCACGTGGTCGCCCGTGTCCACATGGGGGGTGAAGGTGGGCTTGTGCTTTCCGCGGAGCACGCGGGCAATCTGAGAAGCGAGGCGGCCCACGACCTGGTTTGTGGCATCCACGATGTACCAGTCGCGCTCCACCTCATCTGGCTTGGCGTTGAAGGTCTTGAAGCTTTGCGTGTCCATCGGTCGGAATCCGTCGGTTGGCACAGGTCCGGGGGACAAAGCGGATGCACGAACGGGTGCAGCGCCGTGGAGAAACCGCCCGAGCACCACAGGATGACTGAGGGACCCGCCAGGGGCGAAGTCTTCAGTCGCGTGCGAAATACTCTTCGGCGGTACGTCCCCGCGTCAAAAGATTTATTGCAGTCACTGTGGCACGGATGAGGGCGGACCAGGTTTTCGCGCCCTGAGCGGATTCCTGTAATCTTGACGGAGGAAAGAGGTGGAGGAAAGTGCCTGTGACGCGGGTGTGCCCACCGAACATCAGGGTATAGGGGAACTCTGACGGGGGGGCACCATTCCAACCAAGCTTTGCAAAACCGACTAAATAGTTCCGCCCGGCCGCATGCTGACCGTCGACATCACGTCCCTTTCGACGGGCATCCATCACCTGGAGTTCGCTCCCTCGGCGAGCCAGGCTGACCTTGACCCCACTACGTTCAGCGACGTGCACGTTGACGCGGAACTGCAGTATCACCGCGACCGCATTCTCGTGAAGATGCGCGCCACGGCCACGGCCGAGCTGACGTGCGATCGCACCCTTCAGCCCTACGACGAAGCCCTGGACGGCCAGTACAACGTGCTCTTCGGGCCGCCGTCCATGGTGGGGCAGGAGGGAGAAGAGTTCGAAGAGGTGCGGCCGCTCAATTCCTCCGACCGGGAGATTGATCTCACGGACATGGTCCGCGACACGCTGCTCCTCGCCATTCCTCAGCGCCGCATTGCTCCGGGGGCCGAGGACGAGCCCATCGAGCGGGAGTTTGGGGCCACGGACGATGCCGACCCGGACGGCGACACCCCCGTTGATCCACGCTGGAGTGCCCTGGAGGAGCTGAAAGACGACGAGTAACGACGTGGTGCCCTGTACGGAAAAAAACCCTGAGGTATAAATTCTGGGCGAAATGAGACCAGGCCTTTGAACACCGACGGCGATCCTTCCATCATACGGGAGCCTTTACCGGAAGTGCTTGGCGCCATTCCGCCACGAATTCGACGTTCATTGTTTCGACGACTCTAAGCCATGGCTGTCCCAAAACGACGACATTCAAAATCACGCACTCGAAAGCGCCGCTCGACCTATTATAACGAGCTGGAGCCCCCTCAGCTCATGGAGTGCAACAACTGCGGCAACCCGAAGGTGATGCACCGAGCATGCAAGCACTGTGGGCACTACCGCGGCCGACAGGTTATCGAGCCGTCCGATGAGTTGATCGCGTAGGGGACGAACGGGCAGTCGCCCGGCACATCCCCACTGGTGAGGCCCGTGTTCGGGGCCGGCCGATCCTACACGTCGCGAATCTCAGTCCAGGCCGGCTGCTTTTTTGTCGGGTCTTCGTTCCGAACACGGAAGCGCGCCCGGCGATTGTCTCTGCGTACGCCTATGTTTCCGCCGGAGCAGTGTCGTCCCCCCTGGGGAAAGCAGTGCTCTCCCGCCCGGCGGGACGGCAACTTTCTCTCCGGCACGCATGTTCTGGCAGACACACGGACGGTTCGTATGGCAGCATCGCGTATCGCAGTGGATGCAATGGGGGGTGACGACGCCCCGGAAGCGGTCGTGGAGGGGGCCATTCAGGCCCTCCACCAGACAGAAAATGACCTGTCGGTGCTCCTCGTGGGCCCCGAAGATCAGCTCCAGCGTCTCCTGGCGTCGCGCCCAGAGGCCCCCGAGGAGCGCCTTCGCATCGTCGACGCCCCCGAGGCAATTGGCATGGGGGAGACGCCGTCGACCGCCGTCAAGCAGAAGACCAACTCGTCCATCCACCGGGGCCTGGCGGCCCACCACGACGACCACGCCGATGCCTTCGTGAGCGCCGGCAACACGGGCGCCATCATGGCGGCGTCCATGTTTATCCTGCAGCGAATCCCGGGTGTAGAGCGCCCGTCCATCGCCGGATTCTTCCCGACCCTGAAGGGGTCCTCCGTGGTCCTCGACATCGGAAGCAACGTCGACTGCAGGCCGGCTCATCTCCTCCAGTTCGCCCGGATGGGCACCGTCTACGCACAGCAGGTCCTCAAGACCGATCCGCCGTCGGTGGGGCTCCTCAACATTGGTGAAGAGCCGGGCAAGGGCAACGAGCAGGTAAAGGCCGCCCACAAACTGCTCCAGGACGCCGACGACGTGCACTTCGTCGGCAACGTGGAGGGGGGCGATCTGCTCTTCTACGCCGCCGACATCATCATCTGCGACGGGTTTGTCGGCAACGCCCTCCTCAAGTTTGGGGAGAGCATGTCGACGGTCCTGTCGGAGATGTGTCAGCAGGAGATGGAGCATCAGGGCCTCGCCCCCGACGAACAGCAGCTCGTGGCGGGGGTGCTCGACGAGGTGCGCGAGGGATTCGATCCGGAAGCACTGGGGGGAGCGCCGCTCCTTGGGGTCAACGGGAATGTGCTCGTGGGGCACGGGCGCTCCACGGCGGATGTGATTGCCCAGATGATCCACTCGGCCCGCACCATCGCCACCGAAAACGTCGCCCAGGCCCTGGAAGAGGCATTCCAGTCGTCCTCCGCGTAGCGTCCGAGCGGGTCCCGTCATCTTCGCACTGTCCGTCTGTCTCATGCCTTCTTCCTCGTCCTCTTCCCCTCAGGCCGCAATCACGTCTGTTGGCCATTATCTTCCCGAGACGCGACTCACCAACGGCGACCTGGAGGAAATGGTGGAGACCAGCGACGAGTGGATCCGCACACGAACCGGCATTCAAGAGCGACGCATTCTGGGCGACGACAGCAAGGCAACGGCCTTTATGGCGACGGAGGCCGCCCAGGAGGCCCTTGACAAGCGCGGAATTGAGCCGGACGCGGTGGACCTGATCGTCGTGGCCACGGTGACGCCCGACATGCTCTTTCCGTCCACGGCCTGCCTCGTGCAGGACAACCTTGGGGCGTCTAATGCATGGGGGTTTGACCTGTCGGCGGCGTGCAGTGGCTTTATCTACGCCCTCACGACGGGGGCCCAGTTCATCGAGACGGGCCAGGCCGAGACGGTGCTCGTGATCGGGGCCGACAAGATGAGCTCGATCGTCGACTACACGGACCGCACCACCTGCATCCTCTTTGGGGACGCGGCGGGGGCAGTGGTGCTGGAGGCCGACGAAGAGGCGGGGTTCCACGATGCGGTCCACCATGTGGACGGGGAGCACCGCGACCTGTTGTGCATGCGGGGCGGCGGCAGCCTCAACCCGCCGACCCACGAGACCGTCGATGCGCACATGCACTACCTCAAACAGGAGGGACGGCAGGTCTTCAAACTCGCCGTAAACCGGATGGCGAACGTGTGCGAGGAGGTCCTGGACCGCAACGGCCTCGACGCGGAAGGCGTAGACTACCTCGTGCCGCACCAGGCCAACCAGCGCATCATCGACGCGACGGCCAACCAGCTCGGGCTCTCGCCCGACCAGGTCATGGTCAACATCGACCGCTACGGCAATACCACGGCCGCGACGATCCCGCTGTGCCTGTACGACTGGGAGGACGAGCTGGAGCGGGGGGACGATGTCGTTGTGACGGCCTTCGGGGGCGGCTTGACCTGGGGCGCTGGCCACCTCACTTGGGCCTACGGATGACGGCAGTGAGGCCGACACGGACCCTTGCCGCCCGTGCTCCTCTGATTCCGAACGCAACTCTCGAACCTCGCTCGACCTTGACATGGCAACTGCATTTCTCTTTCCCGGACAGGGCTCACAGGCCGTGGGCATGGGGCACGAGCTCTACGAACAGCACGAAGAAGCCCGGGCCCGCTTCGAGGCCGCCAACGATATCCTCGACTTTGACCTCCTCTCGCTGATGTTTGGGCTGGGGGCGGAGGCGGACACGGCGAAAGAAAAGCTGAAGCAGACGGAGATCACGCAACCGGCGCTCTACACGCACAGCCTGGCGGCCATGGCGGTGCTCGATGCAAGCGGCCCGGGGCCCGACATGGTGGCGGGGCACAGCCTCGGGGAGTACAGCGCGCTGGCGGCCGTGGGGGCCCTGTCGTTCGAAGATGGCCTGCGCGTGGTGCGCCGGCGTGGGGAGCTCATGGGCGAGGCCGGCGAGCGGCGCCCGGGCCGCATGGCGGCCGTACTGGGGGCCGACACGGCCCACGTCGAAGAGGTGTGCGACGACATCACCGCGAACGGAGACGGGGTCGTTCGGCCCGCGAACTACAACGCCCCGGGCCAGATCGTCATTTCCGGCGACGTGGGGGCGGTGGAGCGGGCCACGGAGGCGGTGGAGGGGCGCGCCATGCCCCTGCCGGTGAGTGGGGCCTTCCACTCGCCCCTCATGGAGTACGCCCGGGAGGGGCTCACGGAGGTGCTCGACGCGGTGACCATCGAGGCCCCCCGCTGCCCGGTGTACCCGAACGCGACGGCCGAGCCGACGACGGATCCCGATGAGATTCGACGCTGCCTCACGGAGCAACTTCTGTCGCCGGTTCAATGGGCCCCCACGCTCCGTCGCATGCAGGAGGACGGCGCCACCCGCTTCGCGGAGGTGGGAACGGGGCAGGTGCTACAGGGCCTCGTGGGCCGCACGCTGGATGGTGATGTCGGGGCGATGGGGGCAGGGACCCCCGAGGAGATTGCACGTCTGGCTGAGGCGTAGCGACGGGCCTGGACGGAGGAACGCGTGTCGGGGGGACGAGTGCTATACCCCGCACGTTGCAGAAGCTGAATGCCGGTCTCCGTTCCAACCGCCGCGATCCCATGGGTGCATTCGCCCTGCCGTCTCCCCGCTCGTCGCTCCGCTGGCTCGTTGGGTCGTGCCTCGCCGCGATGGTTTTCGTGGGCTGCGGCGGGGGCAACACCTACTCGGTCGACGAGGGAAGGATTTCTCAGCGGTTCCTGCCGGCGGAGCGAACCGTAGATCACCATCCCGACTCCCTGAAGGCCCTGACCATTTCGGAGGCCGATAGCAAGCTCCAGTTCCAGGTCGAGCGTGACTTTGAGTCGCTCACCGAAAAGTGGTCCAGCAGTATCCAGAGCATCGGCACGGGGCGCAGTCTCCGAAGCCGCACCTATGCGACCTTCTGGAGCCTTGAGCTCTCACTCATGTCCCTCCAGCCGGAGATGGGGGTGCTGTCTCTCCGGAAGGAGCAAGCCCGGGAGCTCCTCAATGAACGGCGCAAGGAGTACGCCGAAACGATCCACATCGACGTGTACTGGTTCGTCGGGCGGGGCCGAGACGGCATCATCACGGGGCCCAGCGCCCGCACGGAGCTTCGCGTCGGGAGGGACACGTACCGTCCCATTCAGTCGGACCATGGGCCCCTGCGTGAGGCGTTCGTGGCGGGGGGCGAGACGGTGCTGTACCGCCGCAACTCCCTCTACTTCCCCCGAAGGGTGGAGGGAACCGACATTCTTGCCGAGGCCTCGAGAATAAAGCTTCGTGTCCGCCGGACGGGCGGAGGCGGGCGGCAGGAATTTGCGTGGCGGTGGGAGGAGGTGAACACCGCTCAGAGGGCAAAAAAGAGCGCTCGTGACGGTGGTGCCGGGCACTCGGCCCGGCGATGAGGGGGCTGTCTCCGTCATCGGATGTCTCGATCGGTCGGGGGACTCTGACGTCAATTCCCGATCGGGCCGGCCGACTGTGTGGACCGCGTGCAGCCTTGCCTTTCTGGATGGGATTGCCAATCTTCCAGAATCGGCGGGGCCTTTCCACACCACACTGCTCACAGCACGCAGTCCCCGCACTATGCAGGTCGACCTCCACGGCTCTACGGTTCTCGTCACCGGCGGCACGCGCGGCATCGGCCGCGCCCTCGTCGAAGCCTTTGCCGAGGCCGGGGCCAACGTGGCGTTCACGTTCCGCTCGTCGACCGACGCGGCGGCGGCCCTCGTCGAGTCGCTCGAAGACCAGGGCACCGAGGCGCTATCGCTGCAGGGAGACGTGGCCGATCTCGACGCGGCCCAGGCCCACGTCAACGCGGTGACGGAGCACTTCGGAGCGCTCGACGTGCTCGTCAACAACGCCGGCATCACGCGGGATGGGCTCCTGCTCCGCATGGGGGAGGCGGACTGGGACGACGTGATCGACACGAACCTGAAGGGCACGTTCAACTTCTGCAAGGCGGCGTACATGCCCATGATGCGCCAGCAGAGCGGCTCGATCATCAACATCTCCTCCGTCGTGGGCACCACGGGCAACGCGGGCCAGACGAACTACGCCGCCTCCAAGGCCGGCATCGTCGGCTTCTCCAAAAGCCTCGCCAAGGAGCTCGGCGGCCGCAACGTGACGGTCAACGTGGTGGCGCCGGGGTACGTGCAGACCGACATGACCGACGAGCTCGACCAGGAGACGCGAGACTCCATTCTCGACGCGGTGCCGCTCGACCGGCTCGCCACGACCGAAGAGATTGCCGAGGCGGTCCTGTTTTTGGCGGCCCCGGCGTCCGACTACATCACCGGGCACGTCCTGCAGGTGAACGGGGGGCTCTCGATGTAGGCCTCGCCTCGCCGGAGGGGCCGCGCTTTTTGTATTCCGTTAAGGAATCAGAGGATCGATCGCGGAAGGACTCACGTATCACTCGCGTTGCTTTAAGGCACTCATCTTCCCCTTCTTCCCCCGGTAGTGTGACGGAGAACAGTTGACGCCTGGCCGGAGGGTTTCCCCGCCCTTTTCGACGTCCCCGGAACCCAATCCCGAGTCGTTTGCCGCATGGCTGATGAAATCTCGCAGAGCAAGTACACGAACGTCATTGACCTGACCTCCGAGGCCCAAAAGGAGCGGCGGCGCGATAAAGTCGGGTCGGAGCTGCACGAGCCGGACCCGTCCCTCGACGAGATGACGGTCGATGAGCTGTCCGGGCACATGGAGCAGGCGGTGCACGCCGCCGGCTGGACGGAGCTGATGGACGTCCAGCGCAAGGCCATCCCCTACACCCTCGACGGGCGCGACCTGATCGTGCAGTCGCAGACCGGCTCGGGCAAGACCGGCGCGTTCCTGCTGCCGCTGTTCGATCTGGTCAACCCGGACAAGGAAGAGCAGCAGATCCTCATTCTCACGCCCACCCGGGAGCTGGCACGGCAGATCCACGAGGAGTTCGAGCAGATGAAAATCGCGACGCCGCGCACGAACCGGATGGAGGCGGTTCTCATCTACGGCGGCGTCGGGTACCAGCCGCAGATCGACGGCCTGAAGAAGGGGGCGCAGGTTGTCATCGGCACGCCGGGCCGCATTCTCGACCACATCAAGAAGGACAACTTTGACGCCAGCACCCTCCGCATGCTGGTGCTCGACGAGGCCGACGAGATGCTGTCGATGGGCTTCTATCCCGACATGAAGGACATCGTTGAGCACGTGCCGGGGGAGCGAGTCTCGTACATGTACAGCGCCACCATGCCGCCGAAGGTGCGGTCCGTGGCACGCGAGTTCCTCGACGACCCGGGCTTCCTCTCCCTCAGCACCGACAAGGTGAGCGTGGAGGAGAACGAGTACCGCTACTACCTGGTCAACCCGATGGACAAGGATCGGGTGATGGCGCAGCTGCTGGAGATCGAGGAGCCGGAGTCGGCCCTCATCTTTGCCAACACGAAGCGGGAGGTGAGCTACCTCAACAAGTTTCTCTCGAACAAGGGCTACGACATCGACGAGATGTCCGGCGACCTCTCCCAGCGCGACCGGGAGGAGGCGCTCGATCGGCTGCGCGAGGGGACACTTCGTCTCCTGGTGGCGACGGACGTGGCGGCCCGCGGGATCGACGTGTCCGACCTGAGTCACGTCTTTATCTACGACGTGCCGCAGGACCACGAGTACATCATCCACCGCTCCGGCCGCACGGCACGGGCCGGGGAAGAGGGCACGACGATCGTCCTTTCCACCCACGAGGACGAGTACGAGCTCAAGCGGATGGCCAACACCTACGACATCGAGCTCGAAAAGGCGGAGCTGCCGAAGGACCCGCACAGCGAGGCCCGCGAGCTGCTCCAAGAGCGCTACGCGAGCGCCGAGCCCCCGACCAACGGGGAGGAGCCGGCCGTCGAGGACTTCATCCCGCTCGTGAAAGAGCTCTCGGAGGATCAGCCGGAACTGCTGGCATCCGTCATTACGGAGCTCTATGCCCGGGCGAAGCAAGAAGAGGAGTCGGAGTGACCCGCAGCGCGTGATGCTCGAGGCTCTCCCGGTTTCGTTTTCCGTGTCCTCTCATGCCCCACGCTTCACGTCTCACGCATCAGCCTTGAGCACCTGTTCTGTCTGCCGGTACGCGATGAAGCCGCTCGCCGCGAAGATGACGGCGTAGATGCCGAGCGGGGTTTGTGTCTGTGCGATGGCCTGGTAGGCGAGCGCCGAGACCCCGGCCGCGGTCCCTCCGGATAGAAGAAAAACGACGACGTACAGAATCCACCGGCCGAGCGCCTGGCCCGGTGTCAGGGATTGATCGGACATGAGGGCGTAACTTGGTGGGCGGAAATCATGGACCGTGAACCTAGCAGGACCGGGGGATAAGGGCAAACAGTCAGCATGGCGAGAAGCCGCGAGCGGGTGGCTTCGTCAGAGAAGTGCAGATGGGAGATGCGGTTCCGGAGCAACTTCCTTTTCTCCTCGTCTACGTTACAACATTGTTGCGCTGAGTTTAAGCGTACCCCGGGGCAATTCTGCTACATTGATGGTACGTGTCGAGCGGAAAAACGCGTCCTCATCAAGAGGGCGTTTTTTCTGTTTGGGATCAAATTTTCCCCTCCCGCTGGTCCGCCGGCGTCAATTCCACTTCTTTCCGGGGCTCTATCAGTTTGTTCGCTCCGTTCCCCAATCCCGTCTCAACGCCTGGAATCGGCACTCTTCACGCTGATTGGCGTCCAAAGTGTGGAGTACAGGGCGTGCTCGCGTCGATCTGAGTGGGTACTCCCCTTGCAGCAGGCAACGAGTTGGCTCTAAGCGGGCCTAGATCGTTGGGTGCTTACCGAAGAAAGGCCTGCGTCGAATAAGCCTTCGGAGACCTGTCGACTTACGGTGCGTTTTCGTCTGCGGTGCCGAGACGAGTTTGATCCACTGGGAAGGGCGCCCAGCGTTACCGTCTCCGTTCTCCGGGCCCTGACAGTCCCCCCGGCGATTGTCTCTTCGGGGAAAGTCGCTGTCGCTTCTTCTGCATCGTGTCGTTGCTGCCGCGCGTCTGAAGACCGGGCGAGGGCGATTCGCTTTTCGCCCGTTGTCAAGTCGGCCGCCATCGTTTCGCAGCATCCGCGGACGTCGTTTCTCGGTGGACGCTGGATCCTTTTGGTACTGCGAAGTCAGGCCTCGGATGCATGAACGTGTACCTTCTGCGGTGCACAGGCCTCCGAGCACCGCTGAGATCGAAGCTCTTAGGGCAATTGCGATCCGCCGCCGGCCTCAGTCTGGACAGGAGGCTACGCCCCGCTACGCACGCCCCCTGTTCTTAGTGCTACGCCGCCGGGCGCCGGGGCGACCCCGGCACGACCGAGGCCGGCGGCCGTCGCCACTTCGCGTCTAGCGACCACCGTCCACTCCCGAACACGCACACGAGCAGGAGCAGGAACAGCACCAGCGCCGAAAACTCTAGGGACTGGTCCGCCGACAGCAGCCCGTCCCGCCAGTGTACCAGAAAGACCGCCCCGGCGAGGACAGGCAGCTGGACGAGAGCGGCGAGGCGCGTGTAGAGCCCCACGGCGAGGAGGGCCCCACCCACGAGGTGCGCCGCGATTACATACACGGATAATCCCGTGAGCCCGAGGCCCGGTTCCGTGGTGCCCAGTAGCTGCTGCAGCCCGCCTTTCGTCGTGAGCAGGACAAGCCCCCGAAAAAACAGGCCCGTGCCCAGGTACACGCGAAGGGCATCGAGGACGAGGTCGCGCTGGGCTTCGAGACTGCGAAGCATAGACAAGAAATGAGGGTTGGTGGATGCGGCGAACAGTTTTGTTACAAATGCCCACCGGGGGACGATCCGTCTCGGGCCGGATGGGGCCGCCGGAACCACTTTGGCGGACCGGAGCGTGTCAAGACACCCTCTCGCCTACGAGACTACGCACCGCTGATCCGCTCGCAATGGGTACGCATGGCCCGCCCCGGTCTCTCCGACAGCTTCGGGCCGAATGGCGCGAGCGGCTGCGGACGGCCCGCGACCGCGCCATCGCGCAGGTCGACGACATGGGCCTCGCGGACCTGCGGGCCCTCCGGGCGACGATCGAGGAGGAGATGGAACGGGTGGAAAAGCGCCTCCCAGATCCGGGCCCCGTCGAGACCAAGGGCCCAATGACAGCCGAGCAGCAGGCCCAGCACGTGCAGGCCGCCCTTCAGTACCACGCATCGCAGGTGCGGAAGCAGATTGTCGCCCACGAGCTGCGGCGGCGCGCCCTCGGCCCCGCTGCGGTGGAGGACGAGATCGAGGTGCCCCCCACCACCCGACACTACGCCAGCCTTGCCTGGGACGTGATGGGGGAGACGGAGGTGGAGACCACCGCCGACGTATACCGCGAGGTGGCCCGCCGCGCGGACGAGGACGTGCACCTCGCGACCGTCGAGAAGTGGCTGCGCGAAAAGAACCCCCACCATCCCGAAGAGAATGACGGACGGTGGACGGAGCTCCGCCGGGCGGTGCTTCTGGCGTCCGCGTGAGAGCCGACACAGCAGGACCTTTTGTTGGATCGGTCCGGTCCCTCATGAAGATTCATCCATGTCCGCGGCCCCTTCTTCGACGTATCCCAAGAACCTCAGAAGGGCCCCAAGCCCCACCAGGAGCCCTGCCCCGACGAGTCCCATCGTGCCCAAGGTGGTTCGGAGGTCATCGCCCGGTCCGGCCAGCGCCAGCAGCACCAGGCCGCCAACGCTGATCAAAAGAGCGAGACGGTAGGCGACGTTGTGCACGGAACGGGGCCTGAGGCACGAACTGGGACAAAGAAGGTCCCAAAATACGAAAAGCCCGCCCTGTAGGGCTGGCTTTCTTTTTTGACAACATGCCTACTCCTATAATACGAAAATCGACCCCCGGGTTGTCAACCCTTTTCGTTCCGAACACGTGAACACGTCGTTCAGAAAAAGTGAATAAAACAGGCAGCCGCAGGATAGGGCCTGTGAGGCCCGTGCCGAGAGGGGGGCGAACACGAGACCGGCCCGACCGTGAACCGCTGTGGGTTGCCCTATCAGCACCCCTCCGCAGGCGATCGACTGTCTTTTTCCGCATCGAACACGTGTTATGGACGAGCGCATTCAGGAACACGCCCGTACTCTTCTCGACTGGTCGACGGACGTTCAGCGTGACGACGACGTCGTGATCGCCGCCGGCCCCGAGGCCCACGACCTCGTGGTGGCCCTTCACCGGGAGCTCGGCGACCGCGGGGCCAACCCGATGACCCTGTACTCCTCGGGGGAGGCCTCCCGAGCGCACCTCAAGGCCCACGACGGGGACTTCTCGCTGCCCGAGCACACGCTTGCCCTCTATGAGGCGTGCGACGTGGCCATCCACGTGCGGTCGTCCCCGAACCTGGCCGCCCTCAACGACGTCCCCGGCACGCGTCTCGCGCAGCGGTCCCGCGTGCACAAGCCCATCATCGAGGAGCGCCTGTCGAAGCGGTGGTGCCTCACTCAACACCCCACAAACGCGCACGCTCAGGCCGCGGACCTGCCGCTCGAGGCGTACCGCGACTTCGTCTACGGGGCCATCCTGCGCGACTGGGCGGCGGTCGAGGAGTACCAAGAGGAGCTCCGCCGGCGGCTCGAAGAGGCGAGTACAGTGCGCGTGGTAGCCGGGGAGACCGACATTCAGATGAGCGTGGAGCACATGCATGCCATCAACTCGGCCGGCCGCCACAACATGCCGAGCGGCGAGGTCTTCACCGCCCCCGTGCCCGACAGCGTAGAGGGGACCGTGCTCTTCGACAAGCCGCTCATCCATCAGGGGCGCGAGATGGAAGGCGTGCGCCTGCGGTTTGAGGAGGGCGAGGTCGTGGAATCGGCCGCCGAGCGCAACGAGGAGGTCCTCGACGACCTGCTCGACACCGACGACGGGGCGCAGCGCCTCGGAGAGCTCGGCATCGGGACGAACCGCGACATCGACCGGTTTACCAAAAACATGCTCTTCGACGAGAAGATGGGCGAGACGGTTCACCTGGCCCTCGGGCGGGCCTACGACGCCAATGTGGGCGAGGGGCAGACCGGCAACGACAGCGCCGTGCACGTCGACATGATCCTCAACACCAGCGCCGGCCGCATCGAGTTTGACGGAGAGGTAATCCAGGAAGGCGGGCAGTTCGTGTGGGAGTAGTGCCTCCCCGGCGCGTCCCGGAGCCGCCCGCCGGGGCCGTGGCACGCGTCCAGGAGCATGCCGACCGGTCCGGAAATCGCGTCAGGGCTTAACGGCCTCCGCACGACAGCGATAACAAGACCCTGAACGCCCCCGCAAAACGTTCGGCTCACGCCTTAGGCCGGCCCGTCGGGGGAACGACGAATCAATCTGGACGCGTCATGCACCTCCGCAGTCTCAACGTGCCCTATCCGCGGGGCGGCCGTCTCGTGCTCCTCGGGGTCGCGCTCGTGCTCTCGGGCGTCGTGTGCACCGCCCAGGCCCAGCACCTCAAAAACGGGTTTTACGGCAAACTCGGTGCCGGCCTCTCGGGGTACACCGGCGACCTAGCGGGCCAGCGGGCCGGGGCGCCCCAGGACTTCGGCGCAAACGCGCTGAGCCACCTTCCCCTCGTGGCGGCCGGGGAGCTGGGATACCAGCTGTCCCCAAACTGGGGCCTTGCCCTCGGCGGGCAGGCCGGGAGCTACGTGTCGGTGGGCAACGTTGCCCCCGCGACCGATTCGTACCGCCGGTACACGTCTCACTTGCTGGGGCGCTACACGTTTGGCGCGTCGGACCAGCGGGTTGCATTTTACCTGGACGCTGGCCTCAACGTGACCGCCGGCGGGCCCACGCGCACCGGGATCGGTCCCTCCGTGGGGGGCGGAATCGACATCCGGGCCAGTCGGGCCGTCTCCATCTACGTCGAGTCCCGCGTCAATGCGACTCTTCCGGATGATGCGGTGGACGGGGCGGGCCCCACTCGGGCCTCCGTGGGCGCAGGGGGGCGCCGCGCCGACGAGGGCCGGTCGTTCGACACCCTCAGCCAGCTTCTGGGCTTCGGGCTCAGGTTCAGCCTCACGACGCCGATCGCGCCCGAGATCATTGCGCTCAACGCTCCCGCCGAGGTGCAGGCGGGCACGACGGCCACGTTTACGGCGACGATCAACGAAGACGAGGCGGCCCGTCCGCTCGACCGCCGCTGGCGCTTGGGGGACGGGTCGGAGAGCACGGGCCGGACCGTCACCCACACGTACAGCCGGCCGGGCACCTACCCCGTGACCGTCTCGGCCCACAACGAGGCCGGGACGGCGACCGCGTCAACGACAATTCGGGTCACCCGTGCGTCGCCCCCGAGGGCGCCCTGGGTCGTGTCGCTCACTGCGCGTCCCAACCCGGTCCGGGTGGGCGAGCCGGTGCAGCTCCGGACGGCCGTGGAGGGGGAGGAGCCCTTTACCTACCAGTGGACCGTCGACGGCACCACGTCCACCCGGGGGCCTGCGCCCACCTACACGTTTGACCGGCCGGGCCGGCACACGGTCCAGGTCCGGGTCTCCACCGACGGGGGAACGCAGACGCGCTCCATGACGGTGCACGCCGACCGACGAACGGCAGAGGAGACCGCCCCCCAACCGGCGGCGGGATCGTGGGCGGTCGGCGTCGCCTCGATGCGCGGCAGTACGGGCGCAGAGAGAATGGCCCAACGGTACCGGGATCGGCTTGCCGACGCGCCGGTGTCCGTGCGAATCGTCGAGAGCATGCTCGACCAGGAGCGTCACCTTCGGGTCGTCGTCGGCCGCTACGAGAGCCTTGAGGCCGCACGACGGGCCCGCAAGAGGTACCGGCAGGCGCTGCCCCCCGAGGCGTGGGTCGTGCGGCTTCAGTGACGGCGAAGGGGGATTAGCCGCGACGTCGAGCGACTTGAGAAAGAGAGCCTGCAAAACCTAAACCTAGGCTCTGCTCGGATCTCCTTGCAGTGTCCCCGAGTCAGACTGACTCCTTGAACATCAGAGGGACGCTGAAGGAAAAGAAGTGGGCGGTGCTGGATTTGAACCAGCGACTTCCTGCTTGTAAGGCAGGTGCTCTAAACCGCTGAGCTAACCGCCCGCAACGAGACGGAGCGGGAGACGGGGATCGAACCCGCGACCTTCAGCTTGGGAAGCTGATGCTCTGCCACTGAGCTACTCCCGCGTTGGAAAACGCGCCCGATTCGAATGTAGATCCGGGCCATCAGTTCCGGGGGGCAGGCCGGGGTGCGCCCGCATCTTGACCGTGTCTTTGTCGCGTGGGGGCAAAACAAGACGGCGCCCCCGCCGTTAGGACCTGTTGCAGCAATTTTTCACGCATCGACCCTACCGTCGTCATGGCGAAGCGTACCTACCAGCCCAGCCAAAAGAAGCGCAAGAAGAAGCACGGCTTTCTGGAGCGCATGAAGACAAAAGATGGCCGAAAGATCATCAAGCGGCGCCGCAAGAAGGGGCGCGACAAGCTCTCGGTGAGCGACGAAGACTCCGGCAAGCCCGTGTAACCGACAGTGTCCCAGGCTCCCGACCGCGTCGAACAGCGACGCCTCACGTTTCCTCCGTCGTATCGCCTGAAGCGACGACGCCTGATCCGGTCGCTCTTCGACCGGAATCGGGACGACGTCCAGACGGTGGCGGTGGGCTGCGTGCGGCTCCTGTACCGCGTCGTGGACCGGGAAGCACTCGGGCACGACGTGCCGCTCCAGGTTGGGTTTGCGCCCGGCTCACGTGCCGAGAGCGGCGTTGAACGAAACCGGATCCGTCGGCTCCTCCGAGAGGTCTACCGGGTGCATCAGTACACCCTGGTAGACCCTTTCGTATGTTGCCCCGAGGCCCTCATCGTCATGATTCTGTTTCGGGGCGCTCCCGAGCAGGCCGATGACTGCATTGGGCGCGACCTGCCGCCGGCCCTGCAACGCGCGGCCGCCTCGCTCGACGAGGGCCCCGAATAGGAGGGGCCGTGCCGGCCGCAAAAATTCTACGCCGATTTTGAAACGGCGTCGGGCACGCCGAGCCCGGCCGCTCGTTTCCCAGCCTGTTACATTGGCCCTGCCGTGGCCCTGAGCACGGCGCCGCACGCCCGGCTCCGGCCTACACTGTGAGAACGATTCACCAACCCGCCCCCGTCCCTTGGCTTCTCCGCTCCGCAACAACCCCGAGCCGGAAGATCAGCGTAACGTGATCATCGCGACCATCCTGGTCGCCGTGATCATGTTCGGCTGGATCTTCTGGTTTAGCCCGTCGCCCCAGCAGCAACAGTCCCAGCAGGCCGCGGCCCCCGCCGACACCGCCCAGCAGGCCGAGCCGCCGGCCCCCACGGCGGAGACGGACACGCCGAAGTCCTCATCGGACACGACGCCGCCCTCGTCTGCGGACGCGGGCAACGAGGCGCCGCGGGCCGACGCGAACCAGCCGAAGGCCCCGGCCCCGGACTCCGTGACGGCCGCGGCCCTGGAGGGCACGGACCGCACGATCGTCGTGGAATCGGACCTGTACACGGTTGTCCTTTCCACCAAGGGTGGGACCATCGAGCGCTTCACCCTCAAGGAGTACGATCAGTTCAACCAGAAGGACCCCGTCCAGATCGTCGATACGACGGCGGGCGGCACCCTGTCGGTGTCGTTTACCACCCCCACTCGGCGCCGCGTCGACACCCGGTCGCTCTACTTCTCGGCCAGCACCGAGGCCGACACGGTACGGATCGAGGACGAGTCGAAGACCCTCACCTTCGAGGCGCAACTCGGGGACGGGGCGCTCCGCCAGTCCTACACCTTCCACCCGGACGACTACGACCTCGGGCTCGCCATCGAGCAGGAGCGGCCCCGCAGCTTCCTCACGAGCGACGGGTACGAGCTGGCCTGGCACGGCGGCATGCCCTACTCGGAGGGTGGAGAGGAGGACGAGCTCCGGTATACGGGCCTCTTCGCCCGCAACGGCGAACAAATCCAAAGCCTCTCGCTCTCGGATGCGGACCGGAACGAGAAGCGCATCGAAGGAGACGTGTCGTGGATGGCGGTCAAGAACAAATACTTCACCGCGGCCGTGATGCCGGACCGCCCGGAATCCGCCCTCGGGGCCTCCCTGACCGGACGAAAAGAGGGGCGGGCGGCCAGCGAGGCGGCGTTCAAAGACCTTACGGGCCGACTCCAGATGCCCCTGCCGCGAGAGACCACTCACGTCGATAAATTTCACCTCTATGCGGGCCCGATCGACTACTACAGCCTGGCCGACTATGGCCGCAACCTGTACGGCATGGTCGACTACGGGTGGGACTGGTTCGAGTGGCTGACCAAACCGCTCGCCGAGTACGTCTACATTCCGATGCTTACCTACCTCGGGGGCGGGCTGCCGTCGTGGCTCTTCGGGGGCGGGCTGCCGTACGGCGTGATCGTCATTCTGATGGCCGTCCTCATCAAGACGGTCGTCTACCCGCTCACGAAGTCGTCGTACCGCAGCATGGCACAGATGCGGGAGCTGCAGCCGAAGATGCAGGAGATCAAAGACAAGTACGACGACGAGCCGGACAAGCAGCAGGAGGAGATGATGCAGCTGTACCGCGAGACGGGCGTGAACCCGCTCGGGGGCTGTCTGCCCATGTTCTTGCAGTACCCCATCCTTATCTCGCTGTACCAGTTCATTCCGAAGTCCATCCAATTGCGCCAGGAGAGCTTTCTGTGGGCGGCGGACCTCTCGGCGCCGGACAAGATTCTGCAGCTGCCGTTCGAGATTCCGTTCTACGGCGACTACGTGGCGGGCTTCACGCTCCTGATGGGGCTGGCCATGATCGTGACGATGCGGGTGCAGTCCACCGGCGGGGGCGCGGCCGGCGGGCAGGCGAAGATCTTCATGTACGCCATGCCCGGGGTCATCTTCTTCATCTTCAACCGGTTCGCCTCGGGCCTGAGCTTGTACTACCTCTTCTACAACATCGTCACGGCGGCCCAGCAGAAGTGGATCAACATGCAGCTGGAGAAGGAAAAGGACGACGACGGCAACCTTACGAACGGGCGCTCGGACGGGGATGCTGAGGGGGAGCAGGGGTTCTTTTCCCGGCTCATGGAGCGGGCGGAGGAGGTCCAGAAACAGAAGGGGTAGGGCCTCAAAAGGGAAAAGCCCACGGGCCGCCACTGGCAAGCGCCGATGTACGGCACAGGGATGCTTCCACCCGTAGTGGTCCGGAGGTGACGGCCAACGCAGTCTCCTGTTCACGTGTCCACGCCGACCGATGAGTCAGAGTGATACGATTGCGGCCATTGCCACGGCGCGGGGGCGAGCGGCACTGGCGATCGTGCGTACGTCTGGGCCGGCGGCCATCGAGATTGTCGACCGGTGCTTTCGGGGCGACGCCCTGACGGACGCCGACAGCCACACCGCCCACGTCGGGGTCCTGATGGACGAGGAGGGGACCGACATCGACCAGGTGGTGGCCACCGTCTTCCGCGCGCCCAACTCGGCCACCGGGGAGCACGTCGTCGAGGTCTCGTGCCACGGCGGCGACCTGGCGCCGAAGCTGGCGCTTCAGAGCCTGCTCGACCACGGGGCCCGCATGGCCGAGCCGGGCGAGTTCACCGAGCGTGCCTTCCTCAATGGCAAGATGGACCTGGCCCAGGCCGAGGCGGTGGCCGACCTCATCGACGCCACCTCCACGAAGGCCCACCAGGCGTCGCTCACCCACCTCAAGGGCCGCTACTCCGACCTGCTCGGGGACCTCCGCGAGGAGCTGCTCAACCTCTGCTCGCTCGTGGAGCTGGAAATCGACTTTTCGGACGAGGACGTCGAGTTTGCCGACCGGGAGCGGCTGGAGGACCTGCTGGACGAAACGGAAGAGATTCTCCAGGATCTGCTCGACACCTACCCGACGGGGGAGAAGCTGAAGGACGGCGTGCAGGTCGTCATCGGGGGGCGCCCCAACGCGGGCAAGTCCACCCTGCTGAACGCGCTCGTGGGCCACGACCGGGCCATCGTCAGCGAGACGCCCGGCACTACGCGCGACGAGATCGAGGCGGAGGCGGAGATTGAGGGCGTGCTCTTCCGCTTCGTCGACACGGCGGGCCTGCGCGACACGGCCGACGAGATTGAGGCCGAGGGCGTGCGCCGCGCCACCGCGTCCATCGAAGAGGCCGACGTGCTCTTCTACCTCTACGACCTCACGGTAGGCCTCGACTCCGACGAGATCACCCTTCTCCAAGAGCTCGCCGACGACGGGTCGGACGTGCAGCCCGTTCTTCTTGGCAACAAGGCCGACCGGGCGCCCGACCTGCCCGTGGCCGATCTCGACGGCCTCACGTCGCTCAAGCTCTCCGCCCTGGAGGCGCGCGAGGACGCCGACGAGGTGCAGCCGCTCCTCGATCACCTCACAGACACGGTCGCCGAACACCTGAGCCGCGCAGAGGCGTCGCCGGTCGTCATGAATCAGCGCCACCGGCAACACCTCCAGGATGCGCTCGAAGCCGTGCAGCAGGCCCGTGAGGCGCTCCACGCGGGCGTCTCCGGCGACATGCTCACGCTCGACCTGCGTGCGGCCCTCCAGGAGCTGGGCGCCATCACCGGCGAGATTACGAACGAGGACGTGCTCGACCAGATCTTCTCCCGCTTCTGCATCGGAAAGTGACGGGGCGGCGCTCCATTCCCGTCGAGACGGGCGGGCGTCTGAGAGCCGGCCCCTCACGACCCCGGCTTCCGTGTCTGCACTCCGCCGCGTCCCCACGCCCCATGCATCTCTTTGAGTCAGGCCCTTCGCATCCGTCGGCCCCGGACGACGAGGTACGGTGGACGCGACTTGAGGTCGCGTTTACCGTCGGGATCGTCGGCTGTCTCTTGTTTGCCACCTGGCAGCTCGGGGACCTGCTGGTGCGCGACTGGCTTGCAGGCTGGGTGGGAGAGAGTGCGCTTCGCGAGGACCTCGTCTACTACGGCGTGGCCTTCACGGCGGCCCTGGCGGCCCTCGGGGGGACGACGCGGTCCCTGGGCCACACGGGCCGATTCCGGCGCACCGTGGGGCGCTCGCTTCTCTGGTACGGCGCCCTGCTGCTCATCAGTGCCTCCGGGATGGGGGCCATCGAGTACCTGCCGGAAGTGGCGGCCGGCTTGTTCGGGGCGGGGGTGCTCATCGCGGCCGTCTACGTCCTGCAGCGGCGGTACTTCACGCGGGAGCGTGTTCGCCAGCGGCGCCTCCGCAACGACAATTGCCCCCGGTGTGGGAGTGGCCTCCGTCCGGGGGCGCACTACTGCTCGCAGTGCGGGCGTCGCGTGGGGGAGGACTGTCCTGAATGCAGGGGCTATCTGCGCCGCTCCGACCAGTACTGCGCGGCCTGCGGATGGGAGCGCACGGGTGGAGAATCGTAGCTGTACCGGTCTCCGAGCTCGGGCCCCGAACCCGTTCGCCTGAGCGCTGTTTTCCGGGGTAGCTTCACGATTGTGCCGCCCAACAGCTGTGGAGAATGCTCGCCCCCTCCGCGCTCTGCACCGTGCTCGTGAATCGCCTGGAGGCCACGAGGCCCACCGCTCCGCCGAAGAGATCTTCCGACTGCTCATAAACCTACGGAAACCCGCCCCGATAGATCTGTCCTTCCTCTAATCCAGTCCCACCGGCCTAGACCTTGATCACGTCCCTCAGCCGATGACCAGTCAAAATAAGTCCGGAAACGCCTCAGACGAAAATGCGCCCCGCCGCTTTGGTATTTCTCAGTTCCAGCGCTGGATATCCGCGTCCGGCCTCGTGGCTCTTCTTTTGGTCTACGGGACGAACTATGCCGATGGAGTGGTGGCCATGGAGTGGTCGGAGCTGGCCCTAGATGCCAGCCTCGTGGCCGGAGTCGTTCTCGCTGCTTTCAACGGTTTCCGGAAGGAGGTCCTGGTGGGAGAGAACGAGATTCGAAAGGTCCAGCCGCTTTGGACGGACCAGTCCGTGCAGATCAGTGAGATCCGGCGCGTCCACGTTCCGACGACTGAGAGTGGCCTCTGGCTCTACACCGACCCGGACGGAAATCCGGCGCTGACGATCGGCGGGGGACTCGAAGCCCCCGATGAGCTTGAGGAGCTGGTGATTCAGCACGCCCCCTCCGACGCAGCGGTGACAGGGCTGGGGCACCGGGCAAACGGCACGTCGTAGACCGACCTGCACGCTCTTTGGTTCGAATCCACTGCGTGGGAGAGGGCGGTCATTGCCGACTACAAAGCCTCCCTCGGCTGATGCGGCACCTGGCGGGCACCTGACCGCCCGACGGCGTGAAAGCGCCCGCCTGAGAGGGTATAGCCAAGGGGGGCAGACACACACCCATGTGATTTCCCGCTGATCGAGCCATGGCCACCGACCCGCTTCGTCGCCTCGGACGTCTCGAAGAGGGCGGCTTTCGTCGCCTCGCCGCCCGCCTCGCGCTCCTCCGGGCCTACGCGCGCCGCCGAGACACAGAAGGACTCTCCGACGCCCAGGCCCAGACAGCGATCGCCGAGGCCTTCGACCAGCGCACCGCCGCAGTGGACGATTGGGTCTACGACGTATACGAGTCGGTCACGGCCCGCACGCTGCGGCGCTGGGCCCATCAGTTCCGGGAGGACGGGCTGCAGGGCCTGATCGATGAGCACGGGCGCCGGAGCGGGCGCTCCTACGAGTCGTATTTCGGCGCGGGCTCGGAGCTGCGCAAGATTGCGCTCCACTACCTGGCCGACCATCCGGACTGCACGAGCACGGAGCTCCTGGACGAGCTCGCCCAGCACGTCAACGACGAGGCACTGCCCACCCGCCGCACGGTGCAGCGCTTCCTGCGGAAGATGGGCGGCTGAGTGGGAGTGTCGTGTGCACGGGGCACGTGAGCGTTTGCGTGTATGGGACCTGGAGACTGCCCGGGGCGATTCCGTTGTCGCCTCGAGCCGGGCACAGGGCCCGTCCGGCAGTCAACGGCCTCCACACACTTGCCTGGGCTGATCTCCATGCGAGCGAAGCGCTGGGGGCGATGGCGACCGGGCAGTCACGGGGCTGCGCTGAGACCGAAAGGACCGACCTCTTCTGGGGTGCGAAGACCGAAGGTCAGGCCCCTGCGGCCTTCACGGAGTACGTCGAGTGTGGAGCGACAGCGTGGAAAACACCTCCTTCCGAGGCTCCGCCCGGTTTTGATCGGGGGGCTCAGGTGTGTGGCTGGGTCTGCGGGGCCGTCATGTTCAACGGAGCAAGACGGAGCGCCAGCGTAGGGGGGCGAAATGAAAGCGCTCCGGACAAAACACGTGTCGCCTGCATCGTCGCTGGTTCGTCGCCTGGAAAAACCACATGTCGTCCCGCTCTCGGGCCCCCAAACGCGGCTTTACAGGGACGAGAGGCGGTTTTCCGGGGGCGTCGGGCACACGGCAGGCCGTGTCCCGTTAGGGGCGCACGCCGGATTCACTCCGGTCCCTCCCGCAGGTTTTCGCGCACGAGTCCGCTTCGGATCATGCATCAGGATTACTTCGAGCACGACGTCATTGTGGTGGGCGGTGGGCACAGTGGCAGTGAGGCCGCGGCCGCGGCGGCCAACATGGGTGCCGACACGTTGCTCATCACCATGAAGCTCGCAGACATCGGGCAGATGTCGTGCAACCCCGCCATTGGCGGCATCGGCAAGGGGCACATGGCCCGCGAAATCGACGCGCTTGGCGGCATCATGGGCAAGGCCACCGACCGGGCGGGCATTCAATTTCGGATGCTCAACAAGAGCAAGGGGCCGGCCGTGTGGGGGCCGCGGGCCCAGTGTGGTCGGCGCGCCTACGCCCGGGCCATCCGGCAGGAACTGGAGGCCATCGACAACCTGAAGATGCGGTCGGACATGGTGAAGGAGATTCTGACCGACGACGCGGGGGAGACGGTGACGGGCGTGCGCACGAACCTCGGCAAGGAGTTTCGCGCGCCGTGCGTCGTGCTCACTACGGGGACGTTCTCGAACGGCGTGATCCACGTCGGAGAGCAAAACTTTGGTGGGGGGCGCATTGGAGAAAGTGCCTCACACGGCATCACGGGCTGCCTCCACGACCTTGGCTTTGAGAGCGGGCGGCTGAAAACCGGCACGCCGCCGCGCGTAGACGGGCGCTCCATCGACTACAGCGTGATGGAGAAGCAGCCGGGCGACCCGGACGCGACCGCCTTTTCGTTCCTGACCGACGACCTGCCGTCGGTGGAGGATCAGCTCTCCTGCTGGCTCACCGACACCACGCCCGAGACGCACGAGGTGCTGCGCACCGGCTTCGACCGGAGCCCGATGTTCACCGGGGCGCTCGACGCGGACGGCCCGCGTTATTGCCCGTCCATCGAGGACAAGATCGACCGCTTCTCGGAGAAGGACCACCACCAGCTGTTCATCGAGCCGGAGGGACGCGACACCCACGAGGTGTACGTCAACGGCTTCTCGTCGAGCCTGCCGGAGGAGGTGCAGTTCGAGGCGCTGCGCACCATCCCGGGCATGGAGAAGGCCCACATGCACCGGCCCGGCTACGCCATCGAGTACGATTTCTTCCCGCCGTACCAGATCGAGTACAGCCTGGAGACGAAGTACGTGGACGGCCTCTTCTTCGCCGGGCAGATCAACGGCACCACCGGCTACGAGGAGGCGGCCGCCCAGGGCATCATGGCGGGCATCAACGCCGTGCAGAAGCTGCGGAGGGCCGACCCGATCGTGCTGAAGCGCTCGGAAGCCTACATCGGTGTGCTCATCGACGACCTCGTGGCGAAGGGCACCGACGAGCCGTACCGCATGTTTACGAGCCGCGCCGAGCACCGCATCCTGCTGCGCCAGGACAACGCCGACCTGCGCCTCACGGAGCTCGGCCACAAGCTCGGCCTCGCCTCGAAGGAGCGCCTCGACCGCACGCGGGAGAAGGAGCGGGCGATCGATGTTACACGTGAAACATTGTCCGACACGACCGTCAGCCCCCAACAGGTGGACGACTACCTGGCGTCCGTCGGTACCTCCACGCTCAACCAGCCGCGGCCCGTGATCGAGCTCTGCAAGCGCCCGGAGGTGGACTCCGAGGCGCTCCTCCGCCACGCCGGCATCTACGACGAGGTGGTGACGGAGACACCGGGCATGCTCAGTGCACCGCGCCTCATCGAGATCGACCTCAAGTACGAGGGCTACATCGACCGCCAGCAGGACATGGTGGAGGAGATGGAGGAGAAGGAGCGATGGCCGATCCCCGACGACTTCGACTACCACGCGCTCGACAACATCTCCATCGAGGCCCGGCAGAAGCTAAGCAAGGTGGAGCCGGACAACCTGGGGCAGGCCTCGCGCGTCCCCGGCGTGCGGGCGTCCGACATTTCCGTCCTGATGGTGCTTCTCAAGAATGAGGGCGTGGAGCCGATGCCGAAGGACCGCGATCTAAACATCGACGCGATGGGGGGCGATGGGCAGTCGTTCGGTGTTTCACGTGAAACGGCGGTCGAAGTGGGGTAGAGGAACGGAGTGCGCACTGCGTGACGCGCAGGCAAGACATCTCGGTCCGCATTGACTCACCGCTCCCGGATGAGAGTACAGAACTGGGATCCGCTTGAGACCCTGTCCCCCGACCAGAAAGAACAGCTTGGGGCGTTTCGAGAGCAGCTTCTCCGCTTCAATCAGCGCGTCAACCTCATCTCGCCGGACACGGAGAACGCGTTTCGGACGCGGCACCTGCGGCATTGCCTGACGCTGACGGTCCGCGACTTTCCGGCGGGGAGCACCGTCGTCGACTGGGGCACGGGGGGCGGGCTGCCCGCGATCCCGCTCGCGATCTGCTATCCGGAGGTGACGGTAATCGGCGTTGACTCTGTGGGCAAAAAGAGCCGGGCCGTGCGCACGATCGCCCGGCGGCTTGGGCTCGACAATTGTTTCACGTGGAACGGTCGGGCGGAAGAGTGGACCGGCGAGGCGCACTACTCGGTGTCCCGCGCCACCGCACCGTTGGCTGAACTCTGGACGTGGCACCGTCGTGTGGCCGCTGCGCTCGACGCAACGAACGACGACGAGTGGCCGCCGGGACTGCTCGCGCTCAAGGGCGGCGACCTGACCGACGAGGTGTCGGCCCTCCATGCCGCGGATTCGGGCGCGGAGGTTGAACGCCACATGCTGACCGACCTGCTCGGGCGGAACGGGTTCTTCGGGGAGAAAGAGATTGTGGCGGTGCGCTCATAGCGTCATGTTTCACGTGAAACGTCGCGTGTGCCGCCGCCCGTCACCCTCCGCACAACCCGCTCACCTCCATGCGCCGTGCGATGATCAACACCGCCCTTGGGCTTGCCGTCGGCTACGCCGCGATTGCCGGTCTCGCGTTTGCCTTTCAGGACCGACTCCTCTTCCAGCCGAGCGATCGCCTCCGCGCCACGCCGGAGGAGGCGGGCATGGACTATGAAACGGTCCGGCTCGACACCGACGACGGCGAGACGCTCCACGGCTGGTGGATTCCCGCACCCGATGTTTCACGTGAAACGAGCGCCGAGGCGTCCGCGCGGCGCACGCTGCTCTTCTTCCACGGCAACGCCGGAAACATTTCGGGGCGCCTGGAGAGCGTGGAGCAGTTCCGGCGGCTCGGGCTCAACGTCCTGATCGTGGACTATCGCGGGTATGGGCGGAGCACAGGCGCGCCGTCCGAGAAGGGCCTCTACCGCGACGCAGAGGCCTGCTGGGGGCACCTGACGGAGACACGAGGCCTCGCGCCCCAGGAAATTGTTGTCTTCGGCCGCTCGATGGGCGGCGGGCCCGCGACCTGGATTGCGTCACGGAAACGGCCCGGCGCCGTGATTTTGGAGTCGATATTCACGACCGTACCCGATGTCGGTGCTCACCACTATCCCTTTCTCCCGGTGAGCACCCTGGCCACGAATCAGTTCAACAACGCTGCCCGAGTGGGCAAGATCAACGCGCCGCTCCTCTCCATCCACAGCCGGGACGACCGAATCGTGCCGTTCGAACTGGGGCGTGACGTCTACGAAGCGGCCGCCGAACCGAAGCAATTCCTCGAAATTGAGGGCGGGCACAACGACGGCTTTCTCGTGTCGGCGGACCAGTACCTCCGGACGATCGACGACTTTCTAGAGAGGCATTTGAGTTCGGGCACGGGGTAGCGGGCACTGAGGCACTTCCCTCGCTGCCGGGGCCCTCATGTTCACGCTCGCAACCTCTACGCCCCCACGTACTTACGCCTCCACCGTCGCCACCGTGGTGGTCTCCTCCAGCAGTAGCGACTCGGTCACCTGAAGTGCCTCGTCCAGGGTGTCTACGTCCTGCACGATGGCGCGCATGAGACCCCCCTCCACGTCGTCCTTCATCACGTACTCGCGGTCGAGGAGCGTGAGCTTCTCGAGGAGCGGGTGGAAGACCTCGTCGTAGAAGTACGGGTCGGCGTCTTCGCTGGGAAGGTAGAGGAAGAGCCGCTCGTTCTTGTAGACCACCTTCGGCATGCGGAGCTGCTCGCCGAGAAGGCGGAGCCGGGCGCCCGTGAGGAGGTCCTGCACCGGCTCCGGCGCCTCGCCGAAGCGGTCCTCCATCTCGTCGAGGAGATCGACCAGCGTCGTCTCGTCCGGCGCGTCGCTGATGCGGCGGTAGAGGTTGAGGCGCTCGGTGTTGTCCCGCAGGTACGACTCCGGGATGTAGGCGTCCTCCTCCACGTCGACGGAGGTTTCGGGCCCGGGCGGCACGGCCTCCCCGTCAAACACGTCGTCGAACTCCTCCTCGCGGAGCTCCTTGACGGCCTGGTCGAGGATCTTGTGGTAGGTCTCGTAGCCGACGTCCTCGACGAAGCCGCTCTGCTCGGCGCCCAGCAGCGAGCCGGCACCGCGGATATCGAGGTCGCGCATGGCGATGTCGAACCCGCTGCCGAGGTCGGAGAACTGCTCCACCGCCTTCAGCCGCTCGCGGGCATCGTCGGTGAGGCCGTGCACGGAGGGCACCAGGAGGTGGCAGAACGCCTTCCGCTGCGACCGCCCCACGCGGCCCCGCAACTGGTGGAGCTCGGAGAGCCCAAAGTGATCGCCCGCGTGGTTAATGATCATCGTGTTCGCGTTCGAGATATCGAGCCCGTTCTCGATGATGGAAGTGGAGACGAGCACGTCGAGCTTCTCGTTGACGAAGTCGAGCATCACGTCCTCCAGTTCGTTCGCGCTCATCTGGCCGTGGCCCACGCCCACCCGCACGTTCGGCACCATGGCGCGCACCATCTCGGCCACCTCGTGGATCGTCTTTACGCGGTTGTGGATGAAGAAGACCTGGCCCCCGCGGCTCGTCTCGTAGACGATCGCGTCGCGGATGACGTCCTCGTCGAAGGTGTGAATCTCGGTGTTGATCGGCTGGCGGTTGGGGGGCGGTGTCTCGATGAGCGACAGGTCCCGCGCCCCGAGGAGCGAAAACTGGAGCGTCCGGGGAATGGGGGTGGCGGTCAGCGTGAGCGTATCGATGTCCTCGCGCATCGTGCGGAGCTTCTCCTTCGTCTTCACGCCGAAGCGCTGCTCCTCGTCGACGATGAGGAGCCCGAGGTCGTCGAACGAAATGTCGTCGGACGTAATGCGGTGCGTGCCGACGAGGATGTCGACCTGCCCTTTTTCCAGCTTCTCCAGGACCTCGGCCTGGTCGGACCGCGAGCGGAAGCGGGAGAGCACCTCCACGTTCACGGGAAAGCGCTCCATGCGCTCGCTGAACGTGTCGTGGTGCTGCTGGGCGAGGATGGTGGTGGGCACGAGCATGGCCACCTGCTTGCCGTCCTGCACCGCCTTGAAGGCGGCGCGCACCGCGACCTCGGTCTTGCCAAAGCCCACGTCGCCGCAGACGAGCCGGTCCATCGGCACCGGCTCCTCCATGTCGCTCTTCACGGCCTTGGTGGCCTCGGCCTGGTCCGGCGTGGCCTCGAACTCGAAGCTCGCCTCCATCTCGCGCTGCCAGGTCGTATCGCTGGAGAAGGCGTAGCCGTCCGACGCCTTCCGCTTCGCGTAGAGTTTGATGAGGTCGCGCGCAACGTCCTTGACCTGGTCCTTCGTCCGCTGCTTTTTTCGCTCCCACTGCTCGGAGCCGAGCTTCGTGAGGGTGGGTTGGTGCCCCTCCTTGCCGGTGTACTTGTTGAGCTTGTGGAGGGCGTGGACGTTGACGTACAGCACGTCGTTGTCGGCAAAATTGAGGCGCACGGCCTCCTGCTGGTTGTCGCGGACGGTAATCTTCTTCATGCCGTCGAACCGCCCAATGCCGTGGTCCACGTGCACCACGAAGTCGCCCCGCGTCAGATTCTTGATGTCGCGGATGTTCATCCCGTCCGCGTGGCCGTCCCGCTGCTGGGTGGAGGGACGGTGGTAGCGGTTAAAGATCTGGTGGTCGGTGAAGACGGCCAGACTCGCCCCGGGCCACTCGAAGCCCTCGTGCAGCGACTCCACGACGAGGCGTGCCCAGCCGTGGTCAATCTCCGACTCCAGCAGGTCGCGGAGGCGAGAGCTCTGGCCGTGGCTGTCGCAGAGTATAAACGTGTCGAGATCGCGGTCGCCGTTTTCCTGGAGCCGCTTCCGCACGAGGTCCATGTCGCTGCTGAAGGACGGCTGCGGGTCGGCCTCCAGGTCGAGCGTGTCGGTGGGGGTGCCGTTGGTGGCGGACTGGGTGAACGTCCCAAACTGGAGACGCGGGTGCCGCGTGAGGGCGGCCGACATCTGATCCCCAGTGAGGAAGCGATCGTCCGGCGGCGTAAGGTCGTCGGGTGCCTCGTCCGCCTCGTCGTCCTCGGCCAGCTCCGCGCGGCGGTCCTCGTAGGCAGCCACGGCCTCCTCGTACTGCGCCTGCGCGCCTTCACGCACCTGGGCCTCGTCGAGGGTCGCGAGCACCGCGTCGCCGGGCAGGTACTTGAAGAGGGCGATGGACCCGCGGGCCGCCTCCTCGCGCTCCAGGTTGGGAACGAGGCGGGCGGTGGTGAGGCGGCTCACCGAGCGCTGCGTCTGCGGGTCGAACTCGCGTAGGCCGTCCACCTCGTCGCCGAAGAAGTCGATGCGGATGGGGTAGGTGCCGGCGTAGGGAAACACGTCGAGGATGCCGCCGCGCCGCGCGAACTCGCCGGGCTCCTCCACGAACTCAACCGGCGAGAAGTCCTGCTCCAGCAGCCGGTCGGCCAGTGCCTCTAGCGCGATTTCTTCGCCCGTCTCCACAGTTAGCGTTTCCCGCTGCACGGCCTGGGGCGGGGGCACGAGCTCGCCGACCGCCGGGACGCTCGTCACGAGGATGCCCTCAAAGCCCTCCGCCAGCCGCTGCAGGGCGTCGGCCCGCTCGATCAGCGGCGTCGAGTCCGCAATCTGGTCGGGGTCGTACGGCGTCTTCTGGGTAGCGGGAACGCGGAGAAGCGCCTCGTCCGGATTCCCGACGAGCTGCTCCAGGTCGCTCTGTAGGTACGCCGCCGCGTCCTCGTCGGGCGTCAGCACGCAGAGGGGCGTGCCGGGCTCCCGGTGGAGGTGAGACAGCAGGAAGGCCGGAAGGGAGCCCGCCGCCCCGGTCACGTGGAGGGCGGGCGTGCGGTCCCCACGCTGGGCCTCGGCGGTCCAGGCGCGGAGGCGCGTGACGGCCGCGGTTTCTTCGATGCGGTTGGCGATGGCGGTGAGGGACACGGGCGGTCGTACAGGTTTCTGAACGTCGGTGCGAACGAGGCGGGGACGCTCCTCAACACGGAAAGCCCGACGCCGCGGCATTGGCGGCAGTCGGGGATGAGAGGGGTCTAGAAGCGGGTGGCAAGCGCTTTCACTTCGCCAAGGTCAACGGGGCATTCGAGCCGGGAGGTTCCCCCGTTGCTGCGGGGCGGAGCAGCAGGCATCGAGGAGTCGCAGATGTTTCACGACCAACGGGGGAAAGCCACAAGGGCGACGAGGACGGACGGCCGTGTTTCACGTGAAACACGGGGAGCACGTCCGGAGGTGTCGGCTGGCTGCACGATACCGGTGCGGACCCACCAGGTGCGAACGCGGAATCAAGACGGTCAGGGGCGGCGCCCGCACGCCGATTCTGGGACCCGACGACATGGGAGATATGGCGGCCGTCGGAGAGCAACGAGGGGCCGCGACGTTGCCCCCGACCCGAGGTAGGGCTCCCCGAAAACGGGAAAGAGCCTGTGGTTTAGGGACGCTGTCTCGCGGTGCTCGACGTGACCATCCCAAAGAAGCGGAGAGACATGTGGTGGCTTCGGCCCGCTTCTCCGGCAAAAGCGAATCTAGAAAGGCGTTATCCGTCCTCCTCAATCGCCGGCCGCACGAAGCCATCGTTTGCGTCCAGCCGCCGCCGCGCCTCCGTTACGTCCACGTCCGCGAGGATCATGACGATGGCGGTCTTGACGTGCCCGTCGCAGGCGTCGAGAATAGCGTCGGCCTCCTCGTACTCGACGCCCGTCACCATCATCACCGTACGGATGCCGCGCTCCACGAGCTTCTCGCTGGTGCGCCGCAGGTCCACCATCATGTTCTCGTAGACCTTGCCGAGGCGCACCATCGCCGCGGTGGTGATCATATTGAGCACAAGCTTCTGCGCGGTGCCGCTCTTCATGCGGGTGGAGCCCATGATGACCTCCGGCCCCACCACGGGACAAATCGCCACGTCCGGGTCCACGTCCAGTTCGTCGCGGGGAACGGTGGTCACGAAGAGGGTGGGGGCGCCGATAGCGTCCCGGGCGTGCTCCACGGCCCCCACCACGAACGGCGTGCGCCCGCTGGAGGCAATGCCACACACCACGTCGTCCGACGTGACGTCATGCTCCTCCAGTGCCTCAGCGCCCGCTTGGGGCACGTCCTCCGCTCCCTCCTGCGACCGGAAAACTGCCTCGCGCCCGCCGGCGATGATGCCCTGCACCCGCTTCGGGTCGACGCCGAACGTGGGCGGACACTCCGAGGCGTCCACGACGCCGAGCCGCCCGCTCGTCCCGGCACCCACGTAAAAGAGGCGCCCGTCGGCCTCGAAGGCCTCGACGACGATCTCAACAGCCTCCGCGACGTACGGCAGCTCTCGGCGCACCGCGATGGGCACCTTGTGGTCCTCCGTATTGATGACGCGCAGGATTTCCGCCACCGACGCGGTGTCGATGTGGGTAGAGTGGGGGTTTTGCTGCTCGGTGGCGAGGTCCTCAAGCTCGTCAAACAGGGAGGAAGAGTTGGGCATGTCGGGAACGGGGGGCGATGCGGGCGTGCCGCGAGGGGAACGGGTTCAAATCGACGAGACTTCGGGGTCGCTAGGAGGCTGTGAGGCCCGTTCGGGAGCGAGCGTAAACGATGGACCAGGCGAGAAGGGCTATGAGCAGGGCGAGGGCCACAGGCTTCCACGACCAGAGAAACGAGCTGCTGCCAGGGCCAAGCTGCAGGGAGCGAGGGGAGCCGTAGAGTACCGTGGGCGCCCAGAAGAACGGGCTCACGTTTCCGGTGTGGGTCTCCAGGTACGTGAGCTTGGCCCGTCGGAGCGCCCGATCTTTGGGCTGCCCCGCCCGAAGATTCTGGTAGAAGTGCTCCATGAGCGCAACACTGGACTGGTCGGCCGTGGGCCACAGGTTGGAGACCGTCGACTGGGCCCCCATAACCCGAAAGGCGTACTGGAGGCCCGCCATGCCCTCGCCTCCCCGCAGCGTACCGCGGGCGGTACTGCACCCACTGAGGACGGCCAAGGGAAGAGCGCGATCGCGGGTCTGCAACTCGTGGAGAAACAAGAGCCCGTCCGAACTGGAGTCGGGGTGGAGGAGAAAGGCGTTTTGGAGCGAGGAGGAGGGGTTGACGAGGGCGTGCGAGGCCAGATGAAGCACGCTGGCCTGTCGGCTGGCGGTGGCGAAGGCTGTCTCTGTCGCGCGCTCGTCGAGAAACGTGTCGGCGTCGTCGAACAGACGGTCGAGGGTGTTGATCTCGGACTGCACGCCCGGCAGGGGCGGCAGAGAAAGGGACGAGGTCGCGGTCGTGCCGGCGCGGGAGGGGGGCAGGGACGACGAAGGGGGACGGAGGCCATCAAAAGAAGACACCCCGAAGGCCGCCAGGTCGGACGAGAATGATGCGGTACCCCCTCGCGTTTCCGAGGTGTCGGCCGCTAGGGAGGTCGACAAATCGAGCGCCGTCGGGCGTTCGTGAAGCACGAAGCGGGCCCGATCGTGGTCGTAGCGCCCCCCGGGGGCAGCCGTGGTCAACATCGAAAATGGCACGTGAAACATCGGCCCGTCGGGGATGACGGTCAGCGGCTGGCCGTCGGGAAGGTGCTCCGCCACGGGGGCGTAGAGGCGGTCGTGCAGCGCCCGAAGCGGACGGAGGTCGAAGTGCATCGCGCCGATTCCCTGGGACGCCTGCTGGTCCGCGAACAGGGGGGAGATGGAGGAGACGTGGTGCCGCACCGAGTCCTGTGTGAGGCCCGGGAGGGCGACCGTCCGGAGCGTGTCGGCCGTCAGCACGAACGCCGCAGAGCGGGGAGGCCGGTCGTACACCGGCCAGGGGGCGTCGAGGAAGTAGGAGACCAGGGCCCGGTCCTGCTGGCCCAACGAGGCAGCGACCTGGTCGATTGACGGCCGATCGGCCGTGGTGAGAGCGGGGCCCAGAATCTTCTGGCGGGCCGTCATGAGGGTCGCTTCCCGAGTTCGAAGGTCTGTTTCTTTAGGGGGGGAAAGCGTGTCTTTTGCCAATTGAGTACGCACATCTGAGAGAGCGCGCCCGATGCTATCGAGCCGGGCGCGTGTCGATGTCGGCAGTTCGTTGGCCAGGCGGGCCTGGGTACGCAGGTCCTGGAGGTAGCGTGCACGGGTCCGATCGAGGGCAGCGAGGGCTGCTCGGGGGCGCTCTTGAGCCAGGAGGGCCCGAACGAGCCCCCGGTGCGTGTCGCGCCATTGAGTGAACGCCGTCGAGGACCACTGCGTGGCGGTAAGCGACTCACGGTACTGTTCGATTACGGAGACCCCCTCCCGGTAGTATTTTTCGGCCATCGGCCAGTCGCTCTGCAGCTCGTGGAGACGTCCCAGTGCGCGCAGTGCACGACGCTGGTAGTCGAGGTCGCCGAGGTTCTCGGCGAGGGAAAGCGCCCGACGGAGTGTGGTCTCTGCTTGGGACCACCTTTCAGTTTGCATGTGAAGGACCCCCCGCTTGAGCAGAACAAGCGCCTGCTGCTGGACATCGCCGTCCGTGCGAGTATGCTGCAATGCTTCGTCGTTCAGGCGGTAAGCCTCGTCAAACTTCCCCAAATACCCGAGACTTTCGGACAACGTTATTGAGGCGTGGGCGAATTGCTCTGTGCCAGGGCCGGCGGCCGCTCGGCTGCGGCGGGCAAGCATTTGGGCTCGTTCTATCGACGCCCGGTCGAACTTTGTGTTGAGTGTTTTTTCGAGAAGAAGGTCCGCTTGGCTGTGTAGGAGTTCGGCGCGTTCTTCGGAATCGGAAAGTGTGCGCTTCTGATTCAGGCGTCGAGCCCGGCGAAAGTAGTAGCGGGCGGACTGGTAGTCCTGGGTGTGTTGGTAAAGAACCCCAACACTTCTCAGCAAGTCCATCCGTAGGCCCGTATCATCGTCCGGAGTGTTCTGAAGGGCTTTTAGGTACTGGTCAAGAGCGGATGAGAGGTTGCCGAGAAGGTGACGCAGGTAGCCCCGCTTCTGATAAATCTTGGAGCGTTCCTCTGCTCGAAATGCCTCCAGTTCGTCACGGGGAGGTGAGGTTTTATTGAGGTGGGCAAGGGCGTCGTCGAGAACCTCGACAACCCGGGAAAACTGAGCGAGCGCGGCGCGGAGGTATCCTTCCCATTTGAAGGTGTAAAGGGTTGCCCGAAAGGTTGAGCGCGCGTCTTCGGGAAGACGCTGGAAGCACTGGCGCGCATCCTGAAGTTGAGAGATGTAGGTCTGAAGCGTGTCGGCTGAAATATCCTCGCGCCCCGCCCACACGTGCTGGGCGTCCGAGAATGAACTGACGGGGAGCTCCGACTTTTTCGTGACGGGCAGAAGGTCTATGCAGTCGTCCCGGCTGGCAGTATCGGCCGGGGGAGAAAGTGTGATAAGAAGACCCAGTAGCAACGTCGTCACGACCGACAGGGGAAACTTGGATTTTTAGACTTTTTGCTTTACGCTTTAGCCAAAGGAAGTAAACCCTCGACAGTCGCCTTCAGACATTCGAACGTAGTTCGCTATGCTCTACCGCTCAGGTCGACATCTAGGCACGTTTCCAATGCAGCATGGCACGTCCACGTCTGGGGGAAGTACTCACCCAGAGGAGGGGGATGAGGAGGAAGAAGAAATTGAAACCAGTGGGGACGGAGATGAATAGCTCATTTCTCGCGTCTCATATGTGGGAGGCACCATGGACGGGAAGCGTCTCTTGGTCACTGGTTCCTCTCTGCGTTTTCCGTGGAGGCCGGTGTCTGTAAGCCGTCTGAGTTCTGGTGGAGCGGCGACGATCCCCTAATTAGAGGCACAGGAGGGAGGCAGTAAGGGACAGCGAAATTTTCAAATGGGTTTTCGGGTTCAACAGCCGGCTGGCCGTTCCGGGGGCGTCGTCTTGCCTTAGTGGAGGATCAGGGATGCGCGGAAAAGGGGAGAGGCCCTCGCGAATCTCGGTTCTTTGCAGGCCTCGTCTACCGCTTGATGCTCGCCGTGTCGCTCGTCTCTGGTGGCCGAACGGTCGCCGTAGACGACTCCCGTTCGTCGGGCTCACGTACCGAAGTCATGTCTTCCTTTCCAAAGTTTTCCTAACGTACAGGTTCGTGCCGGAAGTGTCGAACGCGCCGTGAAATTCAATCCGGGAGAGGGGGTCTGGTTATCTCGACCTCAGCGTTTCAGGTTGAGGGAAGGGCTGACCTGGACCGCCCAAAAACTTGTTCGAAAAACATATCGTTCGGCCGAGCACGGATCAGGACTGGTGCAGGGAGCGACCGTAGAGTGAGGCCGTGCACCGACACGCGCCCGAACAGACCGGACAGGTAGGGCGCGTGCCGGTCCGAGTGTAGTACCGCTCGACGGTGGCCAGGCACGTGAACCCGTACTTTGTGAACAGCACCCGGCTGTCGACGGGGCCGGGCCGGTGCCAGGCGATGCCGAAGGCACGAGGGACGGCCCGCTCGGCGAGCACCTCGAGTCGGCGTTCATAAAAGGCCGACCCAATCCCCTGTCCTTCCCAGTCGGCCTGTACGCACGAAAGGTGGAAAATGCCGTTTCGGCCGGCGAGCGGTGGGGCCACGTCGAGTGTCTCCAGTCCAAGATACCGGCGCGTGTATCCACGACTGGCGACATCCAGAAGCGAAAAGCCCACGACCTCGGGGGCTGAGGCAGCGACCGCGACGAGCCCGACTGCCGAATGGGTTGTGGAGAGCGCAACCTCGATCCACTCCTGCTGGGTGGAGGGCTCACCCCCGAACCGCTGGGTCCAGAGGCGCTGTGCGGCGTCGGTGTCGGCGCTCCGAAGGGGACGAACGAAGAACGTCTCTTCGGTGGGCATGTGGGCGTGAACACATGTGTGGACGATGGATGAACGAAGGCCCCCACCCGGTCGTAATGGATGAGTCCTCGGTCCCGACGACTGTCGGGACGCGCACCCCGACCCCCAGGTGGAAACCGCCTCGCTCATGATCCTCCACACCCTTCGTCTCCGGTCGTTCCGGGCCCACGCGGAGAGCGAGTTCAATCTCGCCCCGTCGATCAATCTTCTCTACGGGCCCAACGGGGCGGGCAAGACGAACGTACTGGAGGCGGTCCACTACCTGTGCCTCACCAAGAGCTTTACGGCCTCGCGGGACCGGTACGCCGTCCGGAAGGACGCGCCGTATTTCGAGATCGAGGGGCGCATCGGGCAGGTCCGCGAGGAGCCGATGACCGTGCGGCTGGCGTACGTGCCGGGCGAGGGCAAGAGCATCTTCGTGAATGGTGCGGAGCTCGACCGCCTGGCGGACATCGTCGGCACGCTGCCCGTGGTCGTCTTCTCGCCGGAGGACTACGACCTGACGGCCGGCGGGCCCAGCGAGCGGCGCCGCTTCGTGAACAACATCCTCAGTCAGGCGCGGACCGTCTACATGGAGACCCTCATGAAATACCGCCGTGCGCGGCGCCAGCGCAACGAGGTGCTCCGCAGCTACAAGAAGCGCTCCGCCCCACCGCCCGACGAGCTCCTGGCCCCCTGGACGGAAAAGCTCGTCGTACTCGGCAGCCGCATTGTGCACCGGCGCCAGCAGTTCCTGCAGACGTTCGCGGACGACCTTGAGGAGGCGTACCGCCGCATTGACGCGGTGGCCGAGCGGCCCACGATCGAGTACGACACGATTGCGGACCTGGCCCCCGACGCGACGCCCGACGCCATCGAAGACGCGTTCCGGGCGGCCCTCGACCGCAAACGGGGACAGGAGCGAGACCGTGGCACCACCCTCGTGGGGCCGCAGCGGGACGAGCTCGTCTTCCGCCTCGATGATCTGAAGGTGCGCCGGTACGGCTCGCAGGGCCAGCACCGCACCTTCGCCATGGCCCTCAAGCTGGCGCAGTACTTCTACCTGCAACAGCGAAACGACACTGAGCCGCTGCTCCTCCTCGATGACGCCTTCGGCAAGCTCGACGCGAAGCGCACCGGGGTCTTTCTCGATCTTCTTCGGTCGGACGCCGTGGGGCAGAGCCTCGTCACCGCCACGCGCCGGGGGCCCTTCGAACCGGCCCTGAGCGCGGAGCCCGCGTCGCACCGCGCCCTGCAGGTGCACCCGGGCGACGGGACGGCGGAGGTGGAGCCGGATCCGGAATACGCCCGTGGAGAGGCGACGGCCGCCAACGGCGTGGCGTCGGCACCCGCAGGAGCTGACGCAGCGTCAACGTCCCGCGACTGACTCGAGAACGACGCACAGATCTTTGCCGACACGTGTCTTTGCCAACAAGTGACAGCATGTCTTCGATGAGTAGGTCCTCGACTACACGCCGCGTCTCTGCTCGATGCGCGAGACTCCGGGCCCTCGTGCCCGTTCTGCTGCTGGTCCTGGCGGTCGGGACCGGGTGCGTCTCCACGGGCACGAACCCCGTTTCCGGCAACACACGGGCCTACGGCTATTCCTGGCAGGAGGAGATGAAGCTGGGCAAGAAGGCGGACAAGCAGATTCAAAGCCAGTACGGGGTCTACGACGACGAAGGGCTCCAGGAGTACGTCGACGAGGTGGCGCGGGAGGTGTTGGCGGAGAGCCACATGCGGCGGCCCGACACGCCCGAGCGGTTTCGAAACGCGGAGTTTGAGTTCCGGGTGCTCGATAGCCCCATCATCAACGCGTTTGCGCTCCCCGGCGGCTACGTGTACGTGACGCGGGGCCTCATGGCCCACCTCAACAACGAGGCGCAGCTGGCCATGGTGCTCGGGCACGAGATCGGGCACGTCGCGGCCCGACACTCCTCGCAGCAGGCGGCCCGTAAGAAGTTCACGCAGGGGCTCCTCCTCGGCGGGGCCGTCGCCGGGCAGGTGGCGTTCGGGGGCAGTGTCGCGGAGAACGTCATGGGAGTCGGGGGGCAGGCCGCGCAGTTGTTGTCCCTCAGCTACAGCCGCGACAACGAGCGCGAGTCCGACCGGCTTGGGGTGGAGTACGCCGTTCGGGCGGGCTACGACGGGGCCGAGGGGGCGGCCTTCTTCGAGTCCCTCGACCGGGTGCGGGAGCAGGGGGGGCAGTCCATTCCGACGTGGCAGTCAACCCACCCGGACCCGGGGGCCCGAAAACAAACGATTCCGAAGCTGGCCCAGACGTGGCGGGAAAAGGTGGGAAGGCCGGCCGAGACGACCGACCAGGATGCGTACTACGGCGCGCTCGAGAGCACTGTCCTCGGCAAGAACCCGCGCCAGGGCTTCACGGAGGATGGGGTGTTCTACCAGCCCGAGCTGGCGTTTCGGTTTTCGATCCCCAACCGCTGGGACGTACAGAACCAGCCCCAGCAGGTGGCCCTGGTACAGCCCGACCAGTCGGCCTACATGCTCTTCACGTTTTCCGACGCCGAGACCCCCGATGCCGCGGCCCGCAAATTTGCCGGGCAGGACGGGCTCTCCGTCCTCGATCGTCAGAGCACCTCCGTGAACGGAAACGACGCCCGGCGCGTCTTGGCTGAGGGGAAGACGCAGCAGGGGCAGGCCGTTCGCCTGCTGACCTACTTCATTGCCTACGGCGACAACGTGTACCAATTTCAGGGGGCGACCGGTGCCGATCAGTACGACGCCTACCGGCCCGACTTTGAGCGGACGATGACGAGCTTCGCCCAACTCACCGACTCGGAGAAGCTGAACCGGCAGCCCGCCCGCATCACGATCCGACCGGCGGACCGGGAGGAGGCGTTCCGCTCCTTCGTGGACACGGACGCGCTGCCGTCCGACATGACGGAGGAGGACCTCGCGATCATCAACCAACTGGACGTGGACCAGGTCGTCGCTCCGGACCGCCCCCTAAAGCTGCCAAACTGACTGGTGGAGAGCTTTGGGGAACACAGAACGGATGCCACGCCGGCTCCTGGTCCGGAGCCCACCCGACTGTGGGATGTGCGCTGCGTGTGGACCCCACTAGCGGCGGGCCCGATGGGGGTCCTCCTCCTCTTCCGTCGGGGGAATGACGCGCCCTTCGCCGCCGACGACCATCTGTCCCTCCCGGTAGATGTACGTGCGCAGCTTGACGTGCTTCTTGTCCTCAATCTTCTCCGAGACCTTCACCTGGACGCGGACCTCAGAGCCGACCGGGACGGGGCGGAGAAAGCGGCACGAAATGCCGACGGCGATGCTGCCGTGCCCGGGAAAGTCGCGGCCCAGCACCTTCGAGATGAGGCCGAGCAGGAGCACGCCGTGGACGATGGGCTTGCCAAATCGGGAATGTTCTTCCGCGTACTCCGCGTCGACATGCACGGGGTTGTCGTCGCCCGTGATGTCGGCGAACTTCTTCACGTCCTCCGCCGTGACGACTCGCGTCCATTCGTGGGAGTCGCCAATGTCAATCGATTCGTAGGTGTTGGCCATGAGCAGCGAGGGGGTAACGAAAGAGAAGGCAAGAGCATACGAGAAGTGGGAACCGCCAAGTTAGGAAGAAACGACGGGAAAACCTACCGCCCCTCAGGAAGAAGCGGATCAGAACCCCGTCGGCGTGTTTAGGAGCTGGGCGAAGAAAGCCGAGGAATCGGCGCGTTACTCCGGCGCGGAGGCGGGCGGCCCGTTGGCACGGGGCAAGAAAGTACATTTCTTTTTTCGGTCATTCAATGCACGAACGCAATGGATCGTCTTTTTCGGGCCCTCCGGCCATTTATCCGACGTGTAACGCAGCGTGCCGGAGGGGTGCTCGTGCTTGCTGTCCTGGCGACGGTCCTGGGGGGCTACGGGGCATCTCAGCTTTCCATCGATACCAACATCGCCAACCTCGTCCCCGAAGACTACGAAAGCGTCCAGGCGCTCAACACCCTCCAGCGTACTGTCGGGGGGGAGCGCGACATGGCGGTTGCCATCTCCAGTCCGTCGTTTGAGGCCAACAAGGCGTTTGCGGAAGATTTCATTCCGGAGGCCCTCTCTCTGAAGCAAAAGGCGGACACGAGCAAGACGTACCTGACGCGGGTCGAGTACAAGCGAGAGGTCGAGTTTTTGAAGGACAACGCGCTCTACTTCGCGTCCAACCAGGAGCTCCGCCAGGTCGAAGACTTTCTGCAGGACCAGATCGCGGAGGCCAAACGGGCCCGCCAGGACGCCAACCCGTTCTACTTCGAACTGGAGGAGGACGAGCCGGATACCACCGAGGCGTCCGGAGAGGGGCTGGAGGGGGTCTACGACCGCCTCATCGGCACCCGCTACCCGGTGTCCGACGACAGCACCACGATGGTGCTGCGGTTCTACCCGTCGGGATCAAACACGGACATCGGGTACATCGAGAACCTGTACGCCGATGCCCGATCCCTGGTGGACCGAATGGATCCCGAGTCGTACCACCCGGAGATGGAAATCGTGCTCGCGGGGCGCCTGTACCGGCAGCTCGTAGAGGTGGACACCATCTGGAGTGACGTGACGGGCTCGTTTGGGGTGGGGGTGGGGACGGTGCTGCTCGTGGTCATTCTGTACTTCCTGTACAAGGCCTACCGGGTGCGGTCGGGGCCGGGCTTCGACGGCCGGGTGCTGCTGCGCGAGTTGGTGCGGGCACCGGTGATGGGCCTCGTGATCGGGGCGCCGCTGTTCATGAGCCTGGCCTGGACGGGCGGCGTGGCCGCTCTCTTGTTCGGGCGCCTCAACCTCATGACCTCGACCCTTGGGCTCGTGCTCTTCGGGCTGGGCATCGACTTTGGAATCCACTTCTACGCGCGGTACGCCGAGGAGCGGGCCGACGGGCACTCGGTCGTCGATGCGGCGGAGCGGACCTTCGTAAGCACCGGCCAGGCCATCGCCGTCGGGGCCTTTACGACGGCCGGGGCCCTCTACGTGCTCGTCGTGGCCGACTTCAAGGGCTTCAGCGAATTCGGGGCCGTCGCGGGGACGGGCGTGCTCTTCGCGCTCCTGGCCATGACGGTGGTGATGCCGGCCCTGCTGGCCCTGTTGGAGCGGGCCGGCCTGCTCGACCTGCAGAGGGGCGCTGGCGTAGAGGCGGAGCCCGAGGACGCACCGCGGCGGTATTCGGCGGCGCGGCCCGTCGTGGTGGGGGGGCTCGTGGCCGTCCTCGCGGCCCTGGCGCTTGCCCCGCGGGTGGACTTTCAATACGACTTCGGGGTGCTGGAGCCCGAATACACCGAGTACGAACAGCGTGACCAGTACGTCGACCGCGTCAGCACGGGGGGCAGCGGCAACCGCCGCAACCCGGCCTACATCGTGGCGGACAGCCGGGAGGCCGTCCCCAAGATCGTGGAGGCCGTCCGCACGAAAATGCGGGCGGACACGACCTCGCCGACCATCCTGGCGGTGGAGAGCCTGCAGGAGCGGTTCCCGCTCCGCGACACGGCCCAGGCGTCCAAGCTGGCCCGCATCGCCCAAATCCGAGAGACCGCCACGGAAAACCGATACCTCCGGGACGAGTCGACCGACGCCCTCAACCGGCTGCGCCGCGCCGCCCAACCCCGCGAGCCCATTCCGCTCGACCAGGTGCCCCGGTCGCTCCGGAAGCAGTTTACGACGAAGGATGGGGAGCTCGGGCGGTTCGTCATGATCTATCCGTCCGTGGGCCTGTCCGACGGCCGGAAGTCCATCGCCTTCGCGAAGGACGTGGGCACCATCACAACCGAGGGCGGCGAGACCTACCACGCGGGCTCGACGTCGCTCGTGGCCGCGGACATGCTGATGCTGTTGCAGCGGGAGGCGCCCTGGATGATTGGGGGCACGTTCGTGATCGTCGCCCTGCTCATGCTGCTCAATTTCCGGTCGCTCCGGTGGGCCGGGCTGGCGCTCGTGCCGCTCGTGGTGGGCCTGCTGTGGATGCTGCTGGTGATGGAGGTCTTCGGGCTGAAGGTCAATTTCTACAACATGGTCGTCTTCCCCGCCATCCTGGGGATCGGCAACGACGCGGGCGTGCACATGGTGCACCGGTACCGGGAGGAGGGCCCTGGCTCCCTCTGGACGGTGCTGCGGTCGACGGGCGAGCACGTTACGATGGGCACCCTCACGACGATGGTCGGGTTTGGGGGCTTGCTCCTGAGCTTCCACCCCGGCCTCAACTCGATGGGGACCCTCGCCGTGCTGGGACTAGGGACAACCCTGCTGGCGGCGGTCGCCTTTCTGCCGGCGCTGCTGCAGTGGCTGGAAGACCGGGAGGCCGCCCCCGACCATCGGGACGACGTCGTGGCGTAAATACCAAGAAGGTAGGGCGGGCTCGACTGTGCGTAGTTTCCTGTGGTGCCCACGACGGCTCTTCATCTCCAACGCGCATTCATCGCGGGGCGCGGGGACGTGGTCGCGTCCCAGGCGCGAGTACATGCGAGAGTGGGCACAACGGCGTTCGGCAAAATCGCGTTCGAGCGTATTGAGGAGACTCGTGATGCTCCCGCCGTATCGTTGGCACGTGGTGGGTGCAGGCCTGGCCGCTTCTAAATAGTGCGACTGTCAGTGCCTGATTGAAGGAGGTGCGTAGCGAAAGAGGGGAAGGGGCGTGATGGAGCCGTCTCGTCGGCTGCGTGGCTTCATGGCCTGTTGGACCGCCGGGGGAGAGCAGTGATGATGCTGGAAGAAATGGGTGGCCCAGTGCACATATGCCTTTTTCTTATGGTCGCTATAATGACGAGACCGGTACGTCTGCCGTACGGGGTTGAGTAGCTCGGGCGATCGCGGGCATGGCGACAGGCAGTAGGCTTCGACGTAACGCACAGCTTGAAAATACGATCGCTAGCATTGACTATATCGGACAGTGTGAAGTATTCCTTAACCCAATTCAGCTGTCATGGCCACGACAGGCGAAGACGACCGAACCGACAGCTGCGAGCTCAGCAAGCGGGATTGTAGCCTCCTGATCACTTCGTTTGTAATAGCGGTCGTACTTGGCCTTTCGGGACTGCGAGATGCAACGGATGGCTCTCCTATCCTCGTCATGGAAGTAGGACTCCCGCTGCTCATTGCCGGTGGCATTGGGTATGTGCTACTGCGAGGTAGGAGCTGACTTGTCAGCCACAGGCAAAACCGTGTGGCATAACCGCCATTGCACTTGATTGTGGGCTGCTGCCGCTTTTTGTCCGACAATGTCTCCGCCGCCTCAGTCGCGCCTTCCTGGGCCCTATGTGCAGGTGGTTCTTCTATCGTGACGATCCAAGTCACACTATAATTTTCTCCACGCGCAACCAGAAATGAGCACTCTTCTGCCACTGTTCTCTTTACTCGTCGGCGCCGTCGCCTTTGTCTCTGCCATCCTTGTGCGTCAGAGACAAGAGTCTAATTCGCGTTTGTTTGTCGTGCTCATGGTCGCTGGTATTGTCTGCGTGGCTGTCTCGATGGTTTTGAGCGGATTCGTCGTAGGAAGATCGATGTGAACGACGGACTTGCCACGGGCGCCGTAACACACGCTGCTGACAACGGGCGGATGCTAAGTGCAAACGAGCGATGCTTTGGCAGTACCCTTCGTAACCCGGTGAGCCTGTTGCGGCAGAGCTCCACCATCTATGCCTCACTACGTTGCTGCTCATAACTCAAGTTGAATATGACTACGCCAGACCCCCCCCAGTGACGAGGAAGCACCCGCTACGCTCAGCACACTAGCCAGATCCCTTCTGTTCATCTCCATATTCCTCGCGGGCATTCTGTTTGGATACGGGTTCATGGAGATGGAAGACAGCAATTGGATTCAGATTGGTGTGGAGGTGGCCGTACCCGCCCTGCTCTTACTCAGTGTCAGCTATGTTTTTATAGAAAGCAGCGAATCGTAGCTATAGAAAGCAGCGAATCGTAGCTGACCAGCCCAAAAATAACTCGGCGGTACTGTCAAACGCTGTCTAAACAGAGAGATAGTTGTCCCGTCGGCCGCTGGATGTGTTCATCCCCATCCTGAACAGAATCCTTTCGGCAGCGGAACCCCCGACTCGGACCCCATCGAGCCAGACGTTGTCCAGTAGATTCCTCCGCCTCCGTTCTCGTGACTAGGATGACTTCCATGGGTTCTCCTGCACGGCATAACACTTCGCTCCACCCGATGAAAGTAGATGCCGTTCTGCCGATCTCTGACGCAGAGTCCCGCCTGTACTCCCTGCACTCGTGATGCCACCACTTTTCGCAGGTGAGCTTTCCGTTCTGCCACGCCTCCTTGTACGAATACATCGAGTTGCGGCTTGCGTCCTCACGGGTCCTTCGGGGCATGCTTCTGCAACCACCTTGTGCGGAGCCAACCGCTTCCTATCGTCCGTTGCGAATCGCGCTGTGTCCCGCTACCTTGCCTGATTGACACAATGCCCAACGATTTCTTCATAGTGTCCCTCTCGTAGATGTCCGCTTCTACAAGTAGCCAGGATGCAAGTAGCGAGGGCGGGTCCACCGATCAGAAACACTCATCTGAGGTGGAGTCCCCTGACGATCGGGCCGCCGAGACGGCCACCGATTCCGTCGAGTGCCCAAGCTGTGGGCGAACCTTCTCGGGAACCTACTGCCCGGACTGCGGGGAAGAGGTGGGCGGTTCGCTAACGGTAGGAGACGTGGCCGGCGATGCCTTCCGAGAGATGTCCGAGATTGGAGGCGGGCTTCCGGCCACACTGGTCGGGTTGACCATTCGTCCCGGGGAGGTGCTTGAAGAGTACCTCTCCGGAGCGCGCAGGCAATACATGAGCCCCGGACGCTACCTTGTGGTGGCGGTCATCCTGTTTTTAGGCGTGACGCAAGGGCTTACCTGGCTCGGCCTTCAAGAGCCCCTGGTAGATTCAGCGATGATTTCGGAGGAATCCACCAGGTTCATGGGTGAGGTCAACCAACTAACGCAATCTCAGTGGTACACTCTCGTGACGGTCTTTGTCCAAGCAGGAATACTGGGCCTTCTCTTTTGGCGCATCTTCGGGGAAGAGCTACGCCGAGGAGCCGAGGCATTGGCAGTCGGTGTTTTTTTGATCGCACACGCCTCGATGTTGTCTGCCGGTTCTAAGCTACTGCTCGTTCCCTCGGTCTCTCTCTGGAAAGGGGCGGCCGTCGATCCGTCGATCTCATTGAGCGTAGGTACTTTCATCTCGTTTGTCTATCCTGGCGTCGCAGCCTACCGCGGGTTTGGGACAAGTTGGAGCAGTTTATTCAAAGGTTTGCTGGGATCGATGTGGGCGTATATCGAAATAGCTGGGATTGGGGGTATTGGAGCGTTTTGGTATGTCTTCTTCACCTCGCCCAATTTGCGTAAAACCCTTGAGAGCGGAAATGAAGTCGCGGCTTTCACAGTCGTCGGGGGGCTTACCGTAGTGTGCCTACTCCCTCTGCTTCTCCACGCTGGGATGGAAGCGTACTACCGTCTGCGCTAGTTTGCACCGTCTGAAAGCGTCACTCTCGGTGACGCCCCACTTGCGAAGGGGATGCGTGGATCAACTTGGGTGATCTATAGAAAGCGACTATGGGACTGTGCTCGGTAGGGAGTGGGCTCTGCGGCCGCCGCGATAGGAGAGACCAGTTGATCGTACGCTGACCTTGAGGAGCATTGCCACCCGGTACAGCCGATGCTGGACAACGGCTGTTCTCGATCGATGGTATCTCAGTCAAGACTTGTGTGTTGAGGAGATCAAAGTTCCGAGGCCGGTTCGTTATTTGGGGACACCGGCCATCAGCTTTAGGGCGTCCCCGAGACACTTCGTTCCCGATCTTGCTCACCAGCAGAGGGCGCAGTGGGACAGGGCGGGGGCGTCCGTGGCGACGCAGTCGTTGAGTCCGTATTGGGGAGGAGCACTTCGGTGTGCCACCCACGCTTTGTAAGCCCCGACTGGGCTCAACTGTAGTGCCCGCGTCCAGCTCCCCGTGAGACTCGCGCCGCAGACCCCTCGTGCGAGGACGTGAGCACAGACCTGCGCCCAAAGCAACGACGCGGGCCGGGGCGCACGCCACGAGCAGCTAGCCGTCGTGCCGGTACATTTCCTCTACGTAGTCAAGGACCATCCGCTTGGCACTGAAGGGCGCCGGGACGCCGGTTATGGCCTCGCGCATCATGTCGATCCAGTCGGTGGGCAGGCCGTCGTCGTCGCGGGTGTAGAAGGTGGGAAGCACGCCCTCTTCGAGCTGCCGATACAGCGAGGCGGCGTCCTGCTCGTCCTGCACCTCGGGGTCGGCCTCGCCGTAGTCGCCGGTCGGCTCCGGCCCGATGGCCCAGCCGTTGTTGCCGTTGTAGCCCTCGGGCCACCAGCCGTCGAGCACGCTCAGGTTGAGCCCGCCGTGCGCGGCCACCTTCTGGCCGCTCGTGCCGGAGGCCTCCAGCGGGCGGCGCGGGTTGTTGAGCCACACGTCGCAGCCAGACGTGAGCATGCGGCCCATCTCCATGTCGTAGTTCTCCAAGAAGATGACCTTCCCGTCGAAGCCTTCTTCCTGACTGAGGTCGTAGATGCGCCGAATGAAGTCCTTGCCGGCGTCGTCGTCGGGGTGGGCCTTGCCCGCGTACAGAATTTGCAGTGGGCGGTCCGAGTCGGAGAAGAGGGCCCGGGCGCGCTCGCGGTCCCGGAAAATGAGCGGGGCGCGCTTGTAGGTGGCGAAGCGGCGCGCGAAGCCGATGGTGAGGGCCTCGGGGTCGAGGTCGGGGTGCATCGGGAGGCTCTGCTCCTGCACCTTTTCCTCAACGTAGCGGAGCAGGCGCTCGCGGAGCGAGCACCGGAGGCCCCAGAGCGTCTCGTCACTCAGGTCCGCGAGGTCGGTCCAGTCGTCCGGGTCCTGCGCCTCCGTGAGGTCGACGTGGATGTGGTCGGCGAAGAAGTCGCGGGCCGGCCCGGCCGTCCACGTGGGCAGGTGGACGCCGTTCGTGATGGCGTCGATGGGGACCTCGTCGAGCGGGCGGTCTGGGTAGAGGTCCTCCCACTGCTGACGCGCGACGTGGCCGTTGAGCTCCGAGACGCCGTTCGCCGCCCGGGACAGCTTGAGGCCGAGAACGGTCATCGTGAAGGTCTCCTCGTGGTCGTCCGTGTGGACGCGGCCGTAGCTGAGCAGGTCGTGGTTGCTGAGGTGAATTTCGTCCCGGAATCCGGCCATCGCCTCCGAGAAGAGGTCGGGGTCGAAGTGGTCGTGCCCGGCCATCACCGGCGTGTGGGTGGTGAAGACGCTGCGGTCGCGGACCCACGTTTCGGCGTCGGCAACGTCGTCGCCCGCCGCGAGCCGCTCGCGCAGTAGCTCCAGCATGAGGAACGCGCAGTGGCCCTCGTTGGCGTGATACACGTCGGGCGTCACGTCCAGGGCCCGCAGCATCCGAAGCCCCCCGACGCCGAGGACGAGCTCCTGGTGGATGCGCTCGCGGTCGCCCCCCTGGTACAGCCGACGCGTGAGGGGCCGATACTCGTCCGGGTTGGCGTCGAAGTCCGTGTCGAGCAGGTACAGGTCGGTGTGGCCGAGCGCCACCTTCCAGGTCCGCACCGCAATTTCGTGGGTGCCGATGGGCACCGTGACGGTCAACGGATCGCCGCCGCCTTCCGAGACGAGCGAGACGGGATGCTTGGCTGGGTCGAGCACCGGGTACGTTGCCTCCTGCCAGCCGTCGGCGTCGAACGACTGTCGGAAGTATCCCTCCCGCAGAAAGAGGCCGATGCCCGTGAAGGGGAGGCCCAGGTCGGAGGCGGCTTTCGAATGGTCGCCGGCCAGCACGCCGAGGCCACCCGAGTAGAGTGGAATGCTCTCGTGGAGGCCGTACTCCATGCAGAAGTACGCCGTCTCGGGGGCGTCCTCCACCTGCGGCGTCCGCTCCATGTAGTCCCGGTAGCGCTGGTAGACCGCGTCCACGTCGTCCTGGAAGGACGGGTCGTTCAGCACCTCGTCCTTGGCCGTTGCGAGGGCGGACCGAGGGTTGTCGTCCGACGCCCGGTACACTTCAGGGTTGAGACGCCGGAAGAGGGACCGCGCCTTAGGGGTCCAGGTCCACCACAGGTTGATGGCAATGGATTCGAGCTTGTCGCGCGACGTCATGTGGTCGGAAGACATAGGAGGAAGGACGATGAGCAGACGCGGCGTACTGCGGATGCGCGGGGGACCTTAGAACATCCCATGTACAAGGGTCGCAGTGCAAGACGGATTTGCCAAGTGCCTAGCGTGAAAATCCAATGACCCCCCGATGCGGAAGGGTCGGTATCGGTACGAGGATCCCGTCATCAAACAAGAATTCTGTCCACCGTGAACCAGGAAAGGCGGGCAAATGTCCGCGGTGCCCCAGTGAAAAACATGCGCTGGGGTAAGAGGAAATGAACGAGGCAAAAAGTTTCGTTTTTACACAGCTCCTGATCCGCATACCATTCCTGTTTAGAGCGCCCCGAGGGATGTGTGGGGCGAAAAGGGCGTTGAGGGCGCTGTCCGATTCGGACCGGGGGCGCGTTGGCATACGTTTTTCTCTTCGTTGATATATGCCGCATCGGTCCGTTCGTCTGCCGGCAATCAGACTCACATCCGCGCGCCGGCGCACCGCTTTCCCGCGTCCAAACTTTACGTGCTGTCATGACTGCTCCCCCCGAGGCTGATTCCGATGGCCTCGCCGTTCGAGCATGGTCTGGACTGTGGGGGACGGCCGTGGGTGCTGCGCTCCTCGGGCTCGGGCTTCTCGTGACCGGACGCCTAGTGGGATTGGCCGCATCCTGGTGGGGGGGTGTGCTACTCGCCGGGAGCGGGATCGGGGCGATGGCGCTCCTGCACGGGCGCCGCCTGCGCCGGATGCGTCGGCGAGCGGAAGCCCGCATCGACGCGGCCCGCGAAGAACGAGACGCGGCCGAGGAGGCGCTCGACACGGCCACCAACCGGGTTGAGACGCTCGACGAGATGCGCACGGCCAAGTCGCAGTTCCTCGAAGAGATCAGCCACGCATTTCGGCGCCCACTGACCCTCACCCTCGGTCCCATCGACACCCTCCTGGATGGGCGCTACGGGGCCCTTGGCGACGAGGTGCGGACGCAGCTCCGCCTCGCGGAGCGGAGCGGAACGCGCCTCCTGTGGCTCGTGAACCAGCTGCTGGACCTGGCAGAGTTGGAAACGGGCCGTATGTCCCTCACGCCCACCGACGGTGACCTGCCGTCGTTCGTGGTCCGGGGCGTTCGGTCCTTCGAGGCCCTTGCCGAGCGTCGAAATGTGCGTCTCCACTTCGAGTCGACCCTCGACGATCCCGTTGCCTGGTTCGACGAAGAAAAGATGGAGACGATGCTTGCCAACCTGCTCTCCAGCGCCCTCCGCGCCGCGGCGGAAGACGGCACGATCCAGGTGACCGTCCGCTCCTGCTCCCCCCCGGCGGGCGTCGAAGAAGAGACGGATGGCCTTGAACTCGTCGCCGAGCACACGGGGGAGCAGGGGCATCCACCCGCGGACGACGATCTGTGGAGGACGCGCGACGATCAATCTCTCCAGGCGCCAGATCGCATCGGCACGCGGCTCGGGCTGCACCTCGTGGACGGGTTGGCCACCCTGCACGGCGGCACCTTGCAGATCGACCACGCGGCCGACGGCACGGTGCGATACGCCGTCCGGCTGCCCCGGCGTCCCCCGGGCCACGATCTTCCCGTGTCGGGCGCGTCGGGCGCGCACCCGGGGGCATCCTCGGCCGACACGAGAGAGGCGTCTCCGGAGAACGACTTTGGCCAGGACCCCCTGGTGCTCTCCCGCGAGGCCCTGTCCAGCCGGACGGACACGTCGGCCCCGGCCCCGAACACACCCGCCGAGTCGCCGGATGAGGACCGGACGACCGTGCTGGTGATCGACGACAACTCGGTCGTCTGCACTCTCGTCCGGACCCACCTGGAGCCAGAGTACCGGGTGGAGGAGGCCCACGACGGGGCGGAGGGGTACACCCTCGCCCGGACGCTGCTGCCAGACCTGGTGATTAGTGACGTGATGATGCCGGAGGTGGATGGGTTCGAACTGTGCCGGAAGATCAAAGAGGATCCCGACATCGACCACGTGCCGGTGGTCTTTCTCACCGCACGGGCTGACCTGGAGGACAAGGTCGAGGGCCTCGACGTGGGCGCCGATGCCTATCTCACCAAGCCCTTCGAGCCGGAGGCACTGATTGCACACATCGAGAACCTCATTGCCACACGACGAACGCTCCGGGAGTCGTTCGGCGAAAGGGGGGGCGCGGCGGCAGAATCCCAAAATGCCGCGGATGAGAGAAGCGACGGGGCCGAGAAGGCGAACGAGGAGCTCCCCCCGACCGCCGAGGCTGCCCCGCTGCCGGACCGAATTGAGGAAGCGATCGCGGAGCACCTCACCGACCCCGACTTCGGGGTGTCGGAGCTGGCGGCGGCGACGGCCCTGAGCGCCTCTCAGTTGCGGCGCCGGATGAAGGAGGCCTACGACCGCACGCCGGTGCAGCTCATTCGCCGTCGTCGGCTGGAGGCCGGGGCGCAGCTGCTCCAAGAGCGGGAGGACGTGACGATCGGAGAGGTGGCCTACGCGGTCGGCTTCAACAGCCAGTCGTATTTCTCCCGCTCGTTCCGGGACGAGTTCGGCGTGCCACCGTCGCAGCACCGGGGGGAAGGCGCGGCTGTGTAACGCCCCCCTTACCCCTCACCCGGCAACGACACGAACCGTGCGTTTTCGGGTGGCTCCAGTTCCGACTCGTCGAACGAGCGGCGGTATGAGATGCTGTCGGCGACGGCCTCACTCTGGAGCGTATCGCCGGGCCCGTCGGCCTCCGAGTACGAGTAGCCCTCGAACCGGGTCGGCACCGTCAGGCCATCGACGGTCACGTAATCCTGGTAGTCAAAAAACGTCTGGGGCAGGTCCTCGTCGGGGCCCACGTCGCGCCCGTAGCTCACCGTGTACCGGATGGCGTCGACTTGCCCGGTCGACTTGTCGAGGTAGAGCGTATACGTATCGTCGGGCGAGTCGCCCACGGTCTCCCCGAACGTGACCCGCACCATGTCGTGGGGCGTGCCGTCGATCGAATCGTCCGGGAGGGCCTCGTACTGGGCGCCGGGGTCGGCCAGGACGAACGGGATCTGCTGGAAATAAAAGCCCGTCAGCGCCCAGAAGCGCGGGTTGAGCCGCTTGAGGGAGTCCGGTGCGATCCACGCCCGCTCTCCGTCCCACGCAAACCGGGCGTCCACCGGCCGGGCAGCATCGTATGAGCCGATGGTTTGGAGGTCGTGGTGGGCGTGGCGCGTGCGGTTGTCGACGACGAGAAACGACTCGAAGCGGAGGTCGGCCCCTTTGTTGGCGTAGGCCCAGGTGTAGGAACTGGTCGGGGCCCGGTACCACGCCGCGAGTCCGCCGTGCGCCTCGATGGCCTCCAGGAGACGCTGCCCGCCCTCGTTCTGGGTGAGCCGGCTTCGGGCATCCGCAACACGACGCTCGACCTCGTCTTCGGGCACAACGTTCGCCGCCGAGGACGACGACGAGTCTCCAGCGCCGCAGCCCATCGTCCCGAGCGCGACGGCGAGAAGGAGCGTGAGCCCGGCAACCGAGCGGCGGGGCAGGGTGGGACGAGGAGGCACAGGGGGCATGAGGATACGGGGAGGGTGAATGATAATAGTAGCTGGGTCAGTCTTCGCCCCCCGACGGTTCCTCGGCCGGGCCCAGGTCGAGGCCCGCGAACAGGTTGTTGAGCGACTCGGCCAGCGTGGGGTGGGCGAAGGGCGCGGCCTGGAGGCGATCGACGGGAAGGTTGCCCATCATCGCCGTCTGCAGGATCGACATCACCTCCCCACCCTCGATGCCCAACACGGCGGCGCCGAGGAGCCGGTTGGTCGTCGAGTCGATGACCGCCTTCATGAGGCCGCGCGTCTCGTCGACCTCCAGGGCCCGGGCCACGTGGGTCATCGGCATCTGCGCCACCGTCACGTCGAGGCCGCGGTCCTGGGCCTGCGCCTCGGTGAGGCCCACGCGGCCCAGCTGCGGGTCGGTGAAGAGGGTGTAGGCGACGAGGCGATCCTCGGTAGTATGGTCCCCGCCGTGGAGCCAGTTGTCCTGGAGCACGCGGTAGTCGTCGTAGGAGACGTGCGTGAAGGCCGGGCCGCCCGTTACGTCCCCAATTGCGTAGATGCCGTCGGTGGTGGTGGCGAGCCGGTCGTCCACCTGCACGTGGCCCCGCTCGGTGGTCTCCACGCCCGCCGCACGCACGTTCAGCGTGTCGGTATTCGGGCGCCGGCCCGCGGCCACGAGCAGTTCGTCCCCGGCCACCCGGTCCGGCGCGTCGGGGCCGTCCAGGTGGGCCGTGATCGTGCCGTCCGTCGACCCGACGGCCGTCAGGCTCGTCTCGTTCAAGACGCGGATTCCGTCTTCGCGCAGGATGTCCTGGAGCGCCTCCGCCACGTCTGCGTCCTCGCGGCCGAGGACGTGCTCGCCCCGGTCGATAATCGTCACCTCCGCCCCGAATCGCCGAAACATCTGCCCGAACTCGAGGCCGATGTAGCCGCCGCCGAGGATGAGCAGGTGGTCCGGCACCGAGCCCAGCTCCATGATGGAGGTGGACGTGAGAGGATCAACATCGTCGAGCCCGTCGATGGGCGGGATGACCGGACGGGCGCCGGTGTTGATCACGATCCGGTCTGCCGTCAGGGTGCTCGTCTCGCCGTCGCCCAGATCCACCTCCACGGTCGTCGCGTCGACGAACCGGCCGTCGCCCTCAATGAGATCCAGGTTTTCCTTTTCCTCGATGCTGCTGCGGCTTCCGGACCGAAACATGTCTACGATGTCGCGCTTGCGCTGGCGGACCGTCTCCAGGTCAACGCTCACCTCACCGGTTTCAACCCCGTAGTCCCCCGCGCGGCGGGCGAGGTGGGCCACCCGGGCGCTGGCAACCATGGTCTTGGTGGGGGTGCACCCCTCGTTGACGCACGTCCCGCCCACGTGGGCACGCTCCAGGAGGGCAACGTCGTGCCCCGCCTCGGCGACCGTGCCGGCGAGCGGACCGCCGCCCTGGCCGGCGCCGATAACGATGAGATCGTAGGGGGTCGGGCTTGGCATTCTGGAAGGGGGCGTTTGGAAAGAGGACTTGGCGAAAGAGGCCAAAGAGTGGGGCGGTCGCTACGAGGAGGCCGCCTCTGCGCGTCGGGCACGGGCGCGGCCACTCGAAGTCCAAGTCGGGAGCAGGCGATCCACCGCGTCGGGGCCCCACGTGCCCGCCTCGTACGGATGGACGGAGAGGTCCGTCTCCAAGAGGGGCGTGTAAAGCTGCCACGAGGCCTCCACCTCGTCGGCCCGGACGAAAAGGGTGGCGTCTCCCACGATGATGTCGCGCAGGAGCGTTTCGTAGGCGTCGGGGACGGGGCCGAAGGCGTCCTGGTAGGAGAAGCTAAGCTGCTGCGTCTCCAGGGTCATCGAGCCGTCGTCGCTGTTGCCAGGGGCCTTCACCTCGAAGCGTAAATCAAACCCCTCGTCCGGCTGCAGCGTGATAAGTAGCTCGTTCGGGGAGGCCTCACAGTTCGCGTTCTGCGGAATGCAGGGCCCGCCGTCCGCCTGAAAGAGAGACACCGGCGCGCTTTGAAAGCGCACGGCGATCTGGGTGAGCTTTTGCGGAAGCCGCTTGCCTGTGCGCAGGAAAAACGGAACGCCCTGCCATCGCCAGTTGGCGACGCCCAGGCGCAGGGCGGCGAAGGTCTCGGTGCCGGAGTCCGCCGGCACGTCCGACTCATCCCGGTAGCCGGGCACTGGCTCGCCGTCGGCGGTGCCGGCCTGGTACTGGCCGAGGACGACGTCGGACTCGGGGTCGGGCTGCTGCACCGCATTCAGGACCTTCACCTTTTCGTCGCGGATGGCGCCGGCGTCCATGCTGGCAGGCGGCTCCATGGCCACCAGTGACAGGAGTTGGGTGAGGTGGTTCTGCACCATGTCGCGCACGTGGCCGGACTGGTCGTAGTAGCCGGCCCGTCCTCCCACGCCGAGCGGCTCGGCAACCGTGATCTCCACCCGATCGATGTGCTCCCGGTTCCACATCGACTCGAAGAGGGCATTCCCGAAGCGGAAGGCCATTAGGTTCTGCACGGTCTCCTTACCCAGGTAGTGATCGATGCGGTACACCTGGTTCTCGTCGAAGTGGTGGTGGATCCGGTCGTTGAGGCGTTGCGCCGAGTCGAGGTCGTACCCGAACGGCTTCTCCACCACCACCCGCGTCCAGCCCGAATTCGTGTTGAGCCCCACCTCTCCGAGTCCCTCAATGGCCTGGGTGTAGATGCTGGGCGGGAGGGAAAAGTAAAAGGCGCGGTTGCCGGGCAGGTCGCGGTGCCGTTCCAGCCGCTCCACGCGCTCCCGCAGGCCCTCGTAGTCATTGCCCTCGGGCCCGAGGGACTGGTAGTACAGGTTCCGGGTGCACCAGGCGTCCACCTCCTCCTCCGGATGGCCGTTCTCGCGGAGGGCCGCCCGGGCCGCCTCCCGAAACCGCTCGTCGGACCAGTCCGACCGGGCCGCGCCCAGCACGACGCACCGCCGGGCCATGTCCTCGTCCTGCATCAAATGATAGAGGGCCGGGATCAGCTTCCGCTTCGTGAGGTCGCCGGTGGCCCCGAAGATGACGAACAGGTGGGGGTCAATCTGAGACATATCCGGAGTGCGAGTGTCGAGGTGCGAACGGGAGTGGGGGAACGGGGGACATCTCCGTTCGGCGTTCGGGGGCGTCACTCGTCGCTAGACTTGACGTCGTGCCCCCCAAACTGATTGCGCATGGCGGCCAGCAGCTTGTGGGTGTAGGAGTCCTCCGTCCGCGAGTCGAGCCGCGAGATGAGGGCATCGGTGATGACGGGGGCCGGCACGTCGAGGTCGATGGCCTCCTTCACCGTCCAGCGGCCCTCGCCGGAGTCGTCGACCCAGGGTTCGATGCCCGACAGGTCCTGGCCCTCCTCAAGCGCACGGGCCGTCAGGTCGAGCAGCCAGGAGCGCACCACGCTCCCGAACCGCCACGTCTCGGCCACCTGCTGGAGATCAAGGTCGAACGTCTCTTTCGACTTCATGATGTCGAACCCCTCGGCGTAGGCCTGCATGACGCCGTACTCGATGCCGTTGTGCACCATCTTGACGAAGTGGCCCGAGCCGACATCGCCCATGTGGCCCCAGCCTTTGTCGGGGCCGGGGGCGAGGGTGGTGAGGGCGGGCCGGAGCTGGTCGATGGCCGCGTCGGGGCCGCCCACCATCATGCTGTAGCCCTCCTCCAGGCCCCACACGCCGCCGGACGTGCCCACGTCGACGTAGTGGATGCCGTGCTCCTCTGTGCGCCCAGCGCGGCGGAGCGTGTCCTTGTAGTTCGAATTGCCGCCGTCCACGACGACGTCGCCCTCACCGAGGAGCGGGAGCAGGTCGTCGAGGGTGGCGTCCACGGCGTCGCCCGCCGGCACCATCAGCCAGCAGACGCGTGGGGGCTCCAACTGGTCGACGAGGGCATCGAGGGCCGTGGCCCCCGTTGCGCCGTCGTCCTCGAGCTCTTGCACGGCGCTCTCGTCGAGGTCGAAGCCGATGACCTCGTGGCCGTCGCGCATCAGGCGCCGGCCCATGTTTGCGCCCATCTTGCCGAGTCCGATCATTCCAAGTGTCATAGCGAAGAGAAGCGGTGGGTTTGGGAAAACGTTGTGTGCCGTGGAAGGACGCGGTCGTGCCCGTTCGGGCCTGCTCGGAACGTGCGCCGCCGGACACAGACCCCGAGAGCGGCACGATTTCGCCCGGCGGGGCGGGGAGAGGGACGGAACGGATCGTCGGTGGAGCGGCAGTCGGGCATGCGTCTTTTCATCACATGGCCCGCCTCATTCGCCCTGTGCCTCAACCGCGTCCACGAGGCGGCCGAGGTCCGAGGCGTCGACGTGGACGCGCAAGACCGTGCGATCCGTCTCTCGGAGGGCCTGGTGGTCGCCCGTGGCCTGGGCCGCGATGAGCTCTTCGAAGGTGTAGTCCGTCTCCGGCACGGGCACCTCCGCGTCCGGCGTGTCCACGAGCTGCAGAAAGAGCCCGTTTGGCGGGCCGCCCTTGTGCAGCTGGCCGGTGGAGTGGAGAAACCGCGGGCCGTAGCCGAGTGTGGTGGCATGGCCGGTCGCATCGCGCAGGGCCGTGACGAGGTCGGTCAGGGCCGCCGTTGTGTCATCGGACGGGGCGTGGTAGGCCTGTACGCCGAGGTAGCTCGTCTCGTCGGCCGCGTCGAGCCAGGCGGCGAGCTCCTGCTCCAGGACGTCGCGATCGTCGACCGTGATGGTGCGTGTCTCGCCGCCGGCGCCGTCCTCGGACTGCATCGCCTCACGGGCGAGGCGCTTGGCGGCCTCCACGTTCGGCTGGTTGAAGGGATGGATGCCGAGCACCGCCCCGGCCGTGGCGACGCCCATCTCCCAGCGGTACATCTCGCGGGCGAGGTCGTACCGGTCGTCAAGCCGGACGCTGATGACGGGATGGCCGGCCTCGTCGAGCGCGCTGAGGGTCTCGATCGTGTCCCGGTCCTGCTCCCCGTGGAGGTAGAAGTAGACGAAGACGCGGTCGTCCCCGTACGTGTCCAGGTCGGCCAGCGGCTCGTCGGCGACGGGGACGATGCCGGTGTCGTCTTTGCCGGTGCTCTCGGCGATAAGCTGCTCCTGCCACGCGGGGAAGCTGTCCAGCGTCGGGGAGGTGACAAAGGTGACCTTGTCGCGGCCAGCCGCGGCCAGCTCGCCGAGGGCAGCGCCCAGCTCCAGCCCCGAGTTGTTGGGCGCCTCCACGCAGAAGTCGGAGCCGGCCTCCGCGGCCCAGGCTCGGTCGAGGAGTTGCGTGATGTCGACGCCCATCAGGGCCGCCGGCACGAGGCCGAAGGGGGTGAGGGCCGAGTAGCGGCCGCCCACGTCGGTGGGGGCCCGAAAGACGGCCCGGAAGTCGCGCTCCTCGCCCATCTCCTCCAGGTTCGAACCCGGATCGGTGGTCGCGACGAAGTGATCGCCGGGCGTGTCGGTGAGGCCCGACACCCGGTCCCAGAAGTAGCGGAAGAAGGAGAGCGTCTCGGTGGTGGTGCCCGACTTGCTGGCGACGACGAAAAGGGTGCGGTCGAGCGAGAGGTCGTCGGCCAGGGCCGTCACGGCGTCCGGGTGCGTGCTGTCGAGCACGGTGACGTCCGGGTAGCCATCCGCCGGCTCGAATACCTTGCTGAAGACATCCGGGGCGAGGCTGGAGCCGCCCATGCCGAGCACCACGACGTCGTCAACGTCCTCCGTCACCGAGTCCGCAAAGGCCGTGATCTCCTCGGCCTGCTCCTGCATCGACTCCGGCAGGTCGAGCCAGCCGAGGCGGTTGGTGATTTCGGGCGTGTCCTTGTCGGCCCAGAGCGTCGGGTCGCGGCGCCACATACGGCACGCGAAGTCGTCCTCGCGCCAGGCGTCCAGGCGCTCCGCCACGGCCGTCTCGTGCTCGTGTAGGTGGAGGGAGATCGGGTCGGGCAGGTGGGCGGTAATCTCGTCGCGCTTCTCCTCGAGCACCTCCATCAGGTCGTCGAACGGGTTGGCGAACTTCTCCACGCCGCGGGCCTGGAGCGTCTCGGTCACGTCGTCGAGGTCGATGCCCGCGTCCTCAAGCTGCCGCAGGACGGCCTCGGCCCGGTCGAGGTCGTCGGTGACCGTCTGGCCGTGGACGGTGCCGTGGTCGCGGAACGCGTCGAGCGTATCGGGCGGGATGGTGTTGACCGTCTGCTCTCCAATGAGCGACTCGACGTAGAGCACGTCCGAGCGGGTCGGGTCCTTCGTGCTGGTCGACGCCCAGAGCGGCCGCTGCACGAAGGCGCCCTGCTCGCGGAGGTCCGCAAAGTCGTCGCCGTGGAAGATCTCCTCGAAGCGACGATAGGCCAGCTTGGCGTTGGCGATGGCCACGTCGCTGCCGTCGAAGTCGACCTCGTCGGTCAGCCCACGCTCGTCGAGGCGGGCGTCGACCTCGCGCGCCACGCGGCTCACGAAGAAGGACGCCACCGAGACGATGCCGCTCGGGTCGTCGGCCTTGCGGAGCCCCCGCAGGTAGGCCTGGGCCACCTTCTCGTAGTGGTCGAGCGAGAACATGAGAGTGACGTTGACATTGATCCCCTCGCTCAGCAGTTGCTCGATGGCGGGAATGCCCTCTTCGGTGGCGGGCACCTTAATCATGAGGTTGGGCCGGCTCACGGCGCCCCAGAGGCGGCGGGCCTCCTCAATGGTCCCTTCGGTATCGTGGGCGAGGTGTGGCGAGACCTCCAAGCTCACGACGCCGTCGTACCCGGTCTCCTCGTAGACGGGCCGGAGGATGTCGGCGGCGCGGCGGATGTCCTCCACCGCCAGCCGCTCGTAGATGGTGGCCGCGTCCATCGAAGGGTCCTCTGTCAGGAAGGCGGTGATGGCGTCGTCGTACTCGCGGCTCCCGCCGATGGCTTTCTCGAAAATGGCCGGATTGGAGGTAAGCCCGCGGAGGGCATCCTCCTCGACGAGCCGCTCAAGCTGCCCGCTTTCCATGAGGCTGCGACGGATGTAGTCGAGCCAGAGCGACTGGCCCTCGTCGCGGATGGCAAGGGTCGGTTTTTCGGCGGTTTCGGCGGTCGACATGGTCCGAAATTGTCTTGTTCGTGCGGGAACGGGAGGGCGAAACGTGCGGATGTGTTCGGAAGAGAGGGCTTCTCACGCCGGATGCGCGCCGCCGATGGGCCCGGAACCTGCCATCGGCTCTCCTGCCCCGAGCTGGGCACTACGACGTACCGGCTGACGGAAACAACGACCGCATCACGGGCGAGAAACTCCTCCGAATGGAGTTCGAGCAGAATCTAAAAAACGTTACGTCCGAGGCGCGGACGGGGTCCTCCGCTCCGTCCCCTCGCGTCAATGTCTGGTCGGCGACGGTCGTCGCATCTAGTCGCTTCAAGAGCAAGACTTTTGTCTCGGGACGAGGGACAACGTTACATCGCCTCCCGCACTGTATAGATGCCTCCCGGCTCGCCGAGACAATCCACCCTTCGACTGCTTGGATTTACATGTCGTCCGTGCTCGCTGAAGCAACGGAACCGGTGCGGTGGAGATCGTTGTGATCGTGAAACAACTTGCACGTACGATGAACTTGCACGCACGATGAGCCAGCTTGAGTACCTCATCGCCTTCGTCTCCATCATCGTCGGGCTCGGGCTCACAGATCTTGCCCGGAGCCTCCGCGAACTGGTGCGTCCGGGCCGCCCGGTGCTACCCCTTGCGTGGGCGGCCATCGTGTTTCTGCTCGTCCTACAGGTGTGGTGGCAGGCGTTTCGGTTTCTTCGGGACGAGGTCCTTGCCCACGTTGCCGCTTTCGCCCCCGTGCTTCTGGGGTTTCTCCTTCTTTACCTGCTCTGCGCCTTCGCCCTGCCCGATCCGGAGCGGGCAACGTGGCGGGTGGTGACGAGCCCCGAGGAGGAGAGTGAGGCCGGCGGGGGAGACGGAGACGTACTAGACCTGAAGGCGTTCTATTTTTCGGGAGCCCACCGCCGGTGGTTCTTCGGAACGTTCATCGGACTGCTGGGGGCCAGTCAGCTGTTCAACGTGGCGAAATGGGGGACGCAGAGGGAGGTGGCAATCACGACCGCGCGCCTTGTGCAGAATGCTGGGGTCAACGTTGGGATTATCGCGGTCCTGACCGGCCTGATTGTGACCGACCGACGATGGGTGCATGGAGCCACCACGCTCTTGGTGACGGGAGTTTTGGTATACACGCTCCTCGTCGGCATCCCGGCGATTGGGTGATGGTCCTGCACCTGGCCACCCGCCCTTCATCCAGACACAGCGAGAGCGATTCCCCAAAGGCCCTGTGAGAGCCCATAGGAAACCACGTGAAGTTCGGCGCATGGAGGAACGCCACCCCGATAAATAGATTTTCGGAATGAACGTTCATTCAGAAGTACCGAGCAGGACGGAAGTGTTCAACATGAAGGTGTCGCCCTTTCCAGGGCCGGCGTCTGCCCCGTGGCGCTAGACGGGGCCACCAACCGACTGTTCTCACGCCGGCGCTTAACACCGGTGCACAAACAAAGAAAACACAGGTAGCGCTGCGACCGACGGCACCACCCTATCCGTCGCAGCACCCCTGTGTCACACGATCTACAGCACAACCATCATCTGTGTAGACCATGCAAACCGTAACATCGAAACTCACAGCCTCGATCGCAACCCTCGCCCTTCTGCTGGGCCTTGCCCTGCCGATGACCAGCCAGGCCCAGTCGCCCGTTGATATCGGGGTCCGGGGCGGCGTCACGCAGGCAACCTTCTACGGCGATGACGTAAGCTCCAATGACTTCCGGCCGGGCTTCACGGGCGGCGTCTTCGTGAACTACCAGGTCAACGAGGCCTTCGCCGTGCAGCCGGAGGTGCTTTACTCCCGGCGCGGGGCGAAGAACCACTTCAACAAGGCCGGCTCGGAGGACATCCGCGTCAGCCAGGACGTGATCGAGATACCGGTGCTGCTGAAGCTCAGCGCCCCGACGGCGCCGGTCACCCCGCGCATATATGCAGGCCCGGCCCTCGGCTTCATCACCAACAGTGAGGTTGACGGCGCCGATGCTGACGACAGCTTTACTGACGTGGACTTCAGCGGCGTCGTGGGCGGAGAGATCGCCTACGCGCTGAACAAGGGCCCGCTCAGCGAGATTGCGGTCGACGGGCGGTACAACCTGGGGCTCGCCAACCTGGGAGACGCCGATAACTTCGAGGACGTCTCGACGAGCGCGTTCACCGGCACGCTGAGCCTCCGCTTCAACCTCTAAATATCGCATCCTGAGTAGACACCGAAGGGCCGTCCCTTTGAGGGGGCGGCCCTTTTTATTTTGTGCACAGAGTGTACGCTGGACAAAGAGTTCCGGGCGCGCATCGGGCCCAAGGGGCCGCATGCCACGCTGCACGCCGATGAGAGATGGAGGTGAGGTAAAGGAGGGGCGAGCCCTATATGAATCGGATCAGATATCGAAACGCATGAATGTGGTCCATGTTACCGGAATGAATGTTCATTCCAATCCATCGATCGAGCCAATCGAAGACACACAGGGCAAACGCGGCGACATTCTCAAGGCGGGCCTTTGCCTGTTCGACGAGCAGGGGTTCCACGGGACGTCCATGTCGGAAATTGCCGAGGCGGCGGGGGTCGGGGCCGGAACCATCTACCGGTACTTCGACGGCAAAGACGACCTCGTCGACCAGTTGTACGCGGAGGCACGCGCCGCGGCCCACCAGTCGATCATGGATATGGGCTTCGATGAGGACGCCTCGGTGCGAGATCGCCTCCGGATGACTTGGCGGGCTGTCATTCGAAACTACATGGACTGCCCCCGCCTCTACCGGTTCATCCTGCAGTACGAATCGTCGGCGTACCTCCGGCGGGCCGAGCGCGCTCAGCCCGAGGATCTGAAGTCCCCGTTCCAGGCAATCCATCGGGACGGGGTGGAGCAAGGGCTCTTTCCCGATTTGCCCCAGTCGGTGTACGGGTCGTTCTTCATCGGGACGGTTACCCACCTGGTGCAGGAGCATCTCAACGATGGTCCGGAACTGGATGAGGAGCTGATCGACCAGTCCTTCGAGATGCTCTGGGCCGCCTACACAAAGGCGTCGGTGGATCCCGAAATCGATTAGGCGGTCCCCCCTCGCGTGTGAGCACGCTCCGAAATGTGGTGTGGTATTTGGCGTAATATGTGCCTGCTTTGGCATGGCATCCCAAATCGGATGCCGACTTCCGTCATCGCTAATGTCTCTTGTTTCTACATGGATTCCTCGACTTTCGCGGCCCGCTTGCGCATCAACCGTTGGTTTGCTGGCGCGGCCCATCTGTCCTGGACTGGGGGGCTCGCAGTGGTCCTTTTGGGGAGCATCCTCGGAATGCTGTCTCGCCCGCTCCAGCACGCGGCGGCACAGCCTGCCCCCGGCGGGGAGGTAGACGTTGGGATCGTGCTCAGCGACTCGTCCCAGGCGCACCGCCGGGCCGCGGATGCCGTTCGGCGGGAACTGCGGTCGCTCATGCGCCCGGAGCGCCGAGTGCAGTTTCCGGAGACGTACCGACGAGTCTTGGGCACGAGGGACGACGCGGACCTCAAGCGCCTGATGGGCGGTGAGGCAGGCCCCTCGGTCGTCGTCGCCGTGGGGCTATCGGCCTCGCATCGGCTCGCTACAAGTGCCGAGCGGGACGTGCCGGTGGTGGCCGCCCACGCCCTAGACCCGGACCTTCAGGGATTCCCGAAGTCGGAGGACGCCAGCGGCGCGAAGAATCTAGCGTATGTGGCCGAGCCGGGGCTTTTGCGCGAGAACATGGACCTGCTCCGGTCGCTGACGTCGACCTCGGCCCCCGCGCTCCTAGTGCCGGCCCGCATGCTGGAGGGGACGCCTGCGCTCGCCGACCGGATGCGCCGCCGGCTCCGCCAGCGAGACTCGTCGGACACCGACTGGCGGGTGGTGCCGGTGCAGGCTACGGCCGAGGCCACACTGGAGGCCCTGCCCGCCGGCACGGACGCGGCCTACCTGGCGACGCCACTGCCGCTTTCCCCGGTGGAACGGGACCGTTTAATCTCGGGCCTGCGTGCGCGTCAGATTCTGGCGGCCGTCCACCGAGGGCGTGAACTCGTAGATCGGGGGGCGCTGGCGACGGCGTCCGCACCCTCCGTCGATCCCATTCCCCGACGTGTGGCCCTCCACGCCGCGGATCTCCTCCGGGGCGCCGCCGCCGAGTCGCTCGCGGTGGAGCTTCCGTCGCCGCGAACGCCCTACGTCAACGAGGCAACGGCCCGCCGACTCGGCCTCTCCGTGCCCGATGCCCTGCGTCTGCGGGTGACCCTGGCCGACACGCCCGCCCCGGCACCCACGGACTCGATCACCTACGGACAGGCGGTGCGCCGGGGCGTCGGTGCCAACTACGGGTTGAACGCTCGGCGGTCGGGGCTGGAGGCTGCGCGCGAGGACGTGCGGATCGAGCGGGGCGACCTGCTTCCGCAGGTGCAGGTTGAGGCGCGAGCGCGCCAGGTGGATTCCGACCAGGCCGCCGCCAGCTTCGGGGCCCAGCCCGAGCGGGCCCTGAGTGGGTCGGTATCGTTCTCGCAGACCTTGTTTTCCCCTCGAGAGCTGGGCGACCTGGAGATCGCGAAGCGCCAGCGGGCGGCCGACGCGTCCGAGGTAGAAGGCTCCAAGCAAGACATTGCACTCCAGGTGTCGGGGGCTTACGTCTCGGTCCTGCAGGCACGGGCCCTGGCCCAGGTCCGTCGACGCGACCTCGTCCTCAGCCGCGAAAACCTGTCGCTTGCCCGGGCACGCCAGGAATCCGGGCAGGTAGGCCGGCAGCAGGTGCTGCGCTTCAAAACGCAGGTGGCCCAGGCGCGGCGCACGGTCCTCGACGCCGAGTCGCGGGTCGAGGTGGCCCGCGCCCGCCTCGCGCAGGTGCTGGCCCGGTCGCCCGACGAGCTCGTGGGGGTGGCCGGGCTGTCGCCCTCCGACTCCATCCTGACGCTTCCAGAGCCGGTCTTCGCGGAGTACGGCCACACCTCGGCCTCCCGCCAGCGCCTCACCGACTTTCTGCTGGAGGAGGGGCTGTCGAACGCGCCTGAACTGCAGGCGCTCGACGAACAGATTGCGGCGGCCCAGCGGGGGGTAGAGGTGGGGCAGCAGTCGTACTGGGCGCCCACCGTGGCCCTGGAGGGGCAGCTCAACAGCCGCGTGCTGGAGGGCGGCGCGGGCACCGAGTCGCTGTCCCTGCCGGGCGGGCCGACGGGCGGGGCCGCTCTTCCGCAGGCGCCGAATACCACCTGGAACGTGGGCCTCTCTCTCAGCCTGCCGCTCTTCACAGGCCTCAAGCGCGACGGCCAGATTGAGCGGGCGCGTGCCCAGCTCAGCCAGCTCAAGGCCCAGCGCCGCGAGGTGCGCTCCGGCCTTGAGGAACGCATCCGGTCGCGCACCGAGCAGGCTACGTCCGGCTACCTCAGCCTCCGGGAGGCGGAGGCGGGCCGGCGCACGGCCCAGGAGACGATCGACCTCGTTCAGGACTCCTACACCGCCGGGGCGGCGGACGTACTCGACCTTCTCGACGCCCAGGAGGCGGTCCTCAATGCTCGCCTGGCCGAGGTGGACGCCCGCTACTCCTTCCTGCGTCGCCTCCTGCAAACCGAGCGGGCCATCTCGCGCACCGGGCCGCTACAGACTGCCGACGAGCGGGCGGCCGTCCGCGAGCGCCTCCGTGCCTTCATGGACGAAGGGCGGTAGAGCACCCGCCCGCTTCCACTGTTTTCTTCACCGACGCCACTCTCCGTCGATGCCTATGTCTCGTTTTTCGTTTCCGCGTGCCGCTCTCCCATCGGGGATTGGGCTCGCAATGCTGATTGGCGCGGCCGTGCTCCTGAGCGCCTGTGGTGCCGAGAGCGCGTCTGCTCCAGCCCTAGAGCCGCCGGTGCGCCCGATCAAGATGCACACCGTGCAGGGGGAGGGCTCCACGCCGGTCCGGGAGTACCCGGGCACCGTCTCGGCCGCCGAGACGGCCACCCTCTCGTTTGAGGTGCCCGGCACGGTCGTTGACCTGCCCGTGCAGGCAGGCGAGCGTGTCGAGGCCGGACAGCTCATCGCTCGCCTCGACGGCACCGACGCGCAGTCGCGCCTGAGCTCCGCCCGGGCGACCCGGAACGCGGCCCGATCGGCGTACGAGCGGGCCAAGTCGCTGTACGCGCAGGGTATCGTGTCGCAGCAGCAGCTGGAAGCACGGCAACGAGAGCACGAGGTGGCCCAGTCGCAGCTCGAGCAGGCCCAGACCCAGGTGGGGGATACGCGCATCACGGCCCCCTTCGACGGGCGCGTGGCTGAAAAGAAGGTGGAGATCAATGAGAACGTAGGGCCGCAGCAGGGCGTCGCGACCGTGCAGGACCTCTCCCGGATGGAGGTAGTGATCGACGTGCCGGAGCAGAGCCGGATGCGCCGTGCCCTGGAGTCGGAGTCGCTCGCCGTCACGTTCTCGATGCGCCCGGACCGCCGCTTCCCCGCCACGCTCAAGGAGATTACGACGACGGCGAATCCGCGCACCCGCACCTACGAGGCGACGCTCACGGTGCGGCCGCCCGAGGACGCCGGCATCCTGCCGGGCATGACTGCCCGTGCCATCGTGGGGGGCGGACCGGCCTCAGGGACCGACGCGTCGGGCACGATTGCGATTCCGACCAGCGCTGTCTTTTCGAGGTCGGGCGAGACGGCCTCCGTCTGGGCGGTGAGCGACTCGTCGATGACCGTAACCCGTCAATCCGTCTCGCTGGGAACGATGCGCGACAGCACGGTGGTCGTCACGTCGGGCCTCCAGGCCGGCGACCGCATCGCCGCGACCGGGGTGCATCAGCTCAGCGACGGCCAATCCGTTCGCCCACTGGAGTAACCCCCAGAACGCCCCACGGCCGACAGCTCTCTTTCCACGTGTTTCGCTGTGAGTAACCATGGACATCGCCAAGGCAGCCATTGAGAACCGGACGCTGACGTACGTCACCACGTTGCTCGTGGTGGTGGGGGGCGTCATCGCGTTCCTGAACCTGGGGCGCCTGGAGGACCCGGAGTTTACTATCAAGCGCGCGCTGGTGGTGACCCAGTACCCGGGGGCGACCGCCCACGAGGTGGAGGAGGAGGTGTCCGACCCCATCGAGGAGGCCGTTCAGGAAATGGGGAAGGTGAAGGAGATCAAGTCCCGCTCCAGCCGGGGACGCTCGACGCTGGAGGTCGAGATGAAGAGCGACGTCATCGGGGACGCGGTCACGCAAGCCTTCGACGACCTGCGCGACAAGGTCAACGATGCCCAGGGACGCCTTCCGCCCGGGGCCGGCCCGTCCGCCGTGGAGGACGACTTCGGGGACGTGTACGGCATCTTCATGGCCATTACCGGGGAGGGCTATAGCAAGGAGGCGCTGAAGAACCACGCGGAGGACCTCAAGCGAGAACTGGTGCAGGTCCAGGACGTCGCGAAGGTCCGACTTTTTGCGGACCGGCAGGAGACCATCTACGTCGAGCCGAACCGCAACCGGTTGTCGAACCTGGGAATCAGCGTCGACCGGATCGCCGGGAAGCTGCGCACGCAGAACATTGTCGTCGACGCCGGCCGGGTGCGGGTGGGGGACAGCCACATCTCCGTGCGTCCGTCGGGGGCGACGGCGTCCCTGGACGACCTGCGGTCGATCTTGATCGCGAGCCAGGGGGGACGTCAAATCTTTCTGGAGGACATCGCCACGGTGCGCCGCGGCTACGCAGACCCGCCCCGTGCAATCATGCGGTACGACGGCCAGCCGGCGATCGGCCTCGGCGTGTCGACCGTCGACGGGGGCAACGTCGTCACGATGGGGCGGGCCGTGCAGGATCGTCTCGATGAGCTGAAGGCCGACCGTCCCCTGGGCATCGAGTACAACTACATCAACTTCCAGGCCGAGGACGTGAGCGAGGCGGTCAGCGGCTTCGTCTGGAACCTGGTCACCGCCATCGCGATCGTGATCGTCGTGCTGCTGCTGGCGATGGGGTGGCGCAGTGGGCTCCTCATGGGATTTCTGCTGGCCGTCACCGTCCTCGGCACGTTCATCCTGATGTACGCGACGGACGTGGTGCTGCAGCGGATCTCGCTGGGCGCGCTGATTATCGCGCTCGGCATGCTCGTCGACAACGCCGTGGTCATTGTGGACGGCATCCTTACGCGCCTCAAAGAGGGGCGGGAGCGGGTGGAGGCCGCGTCGGAGATTGTGGAGCAGACGAAGTGGCCGCTCTTCGGGGCCACGGCCGTGGCCATCCTGGGCTTCGCGGCCATCGGGACCTCCTCCGACAGCAGCGGGGAGTTTTTGGGATCGCTGTTCCTCGTCATTCTCTACTCGCTGTCCCTGAGTTGGCTGCTCTCCGTCACGCTCGCGCCGCTTCTGGGGGTCGACTTTCTCAAAAAGCCCGACCCGGACGAGGAGGTTGAGAGTGCCCACGACGGGCCGGTCTACACCGCCTACCGACGCCTGCTCCAGGGCGCGATCAACTACCGGTGGGTGACGGTGGCGGTCATCACGGGGCTCATGGGGCTGTCGCTGTGGGGCGCCGGGGCCGTCAAGCAGAGCTTCTTTCCCGACTCCACGCGCCCGCAGTTCCTCGTGGACGTGTGGATGCCGCAGGGCACGCACATCCGGGACACCGAGGCCGCCGTCAAGGAGGCGGAGCAGTACGTGCAGGACCTCGATGCCGTCACCCACGTCAGCTCGGTGGTGGGGCAGGGGGCGCTCCGGTTCGTGCTTCCGTACAGCCCGGAACGGCAAAATTCGTCCTACGGACAGCTCATCGTGGACGTTGACGACTGGCGAAAGATTTCCAGCCTCAAGGACTCGGTGGATGCCCGTCTCTCCACGATGCTCCCGCGGGCGAACGTGTACGCCTTTCCGTTTGTCTTCGGGCCTGGGGGCGGCACCGGGCGCATCCAGGCGCGCATCAGCGGCCCCAACCCCGACTCGCTACGGGCCATCGCCCAGCGCGTGGAGGGGATCTTGCAGGCGGACGACAACACCAAGGCCGTCCGCAACAACTGGCGCAACCGGGTGGAGGTGACCCGGCCCCAGGTCGCCGAGGACGCGGCGAGTGCCCTCGGGGTGACGCGCCCCGACGTGGCGCGTGCCATCCAGCGCACCTTTGAGGGCACCCGCATGGGGGTGTACCGTGAAGAAAGTGACCTGCTGCCCATCATGATGCGGGCCCCGTCCGAGGAGCGGGCGCGTGCCAGTAATATGAAGAACACGCAGGTATGGAGTCCCGTGGCGAGTGAGTACGTCCCGATCCGGCAGGTCGTCTCTGGGTTCGGGACCGGATTTGAAGACGGGATCGTGTGGCGGTACAAGCGGTCCCCGACCGTGAGCGTGTACGCCGACCCCATCTCGGGAACGGCGACCTCGGTCTTCCAGCGGGTGCGGCCGGTAGTGGAAGAGCTCTCCCTGCCCCGGGGGTACGAGATCAGCTGGGGCGGGCAGTACGAGAACTCGAACGAGGCCAATGCCTCGCTCCTCTCGGCCGTCCCGATCTTCTTCGTACTGATGGTGCTGATTACGGTGGCGCTCTTCAACGCACTCCGCCAGCCGCTCATCATCTGGCTCACCGTGCCCCTGGCCCTGATCGGCGTGGTGGCGGGCCTGCTGGCCACGGGGGCGGCCTTCGGGTTCACGGCGCTGCTGGGCTTCCTCAGCCTGTCGGGCCTGCTCATCAAGAATGCCGTCGTCGTGATCGACGAGATTGAGATCTGGAAGCAGGACGAATCGCTCTACCAGGCCATTGTGGGCGCGAGCGTCGTCCGGCTGCGTCCGGTCATGATGGCATCCATTACGACGGCCCTGGGCATGATTCCGCTCTTCACCGACGCATTCTTCGTGGCCATGGCCGTGACCATCACGTCCGGGCTTCTCTTCGCCACGGTGCTCACGATGATCGTGGTGCCCGTTCTGTACGCCATTCTCTTCGGCGTCGAGCGCCTCCCGTACTCGGAACGCTAACCGATGACATACGAAGAATCAGAAACTTGTGGGGCCGCCCAGGCGGAGATCCCTGTTAGGCCACCGCAGGCCGGGCCGTCTCCAGGGACCAGCGTCACAAATGGAGCGTTTCTTGTGCGGCTTCTCCACAAAGTCCACCCGCATTCCGCCGCTCCATTCCTGTGACGCACCGCTCGGTCTTTTGGGGACTGCTCGCCATCGGCCTGATGCCGTGTTGGGGGAACGTTGCATGGGCAGGGGCTTCGCCGACAGACAGCCTCCAATTCCGGACGCCCGCCCCCATCGCTCAGGTCCGGCAAGACGTCGACGGCGACAGCGTCCCAGACCGCGTGGGCGACACGGTTTCGGTCGCGGGACGTGTCAGTGCCGCGCCCGGCGCGCTGCCCCTTCCGAACGATGGCGTCGGGGCCCTTCAAGACACGACGGCGGGGATCCATGTGCGCCTGCAGGACGCCCCGTCTCTCAGCCGTGGAGACAGTGCGCGGGTGTGGGGGGTGCTGCGGCACAGGGCAGGGCTCACGCAGATTGAAGGGATGGGCTACCAGCGCGTGGGGGCCTCCCGGCGGGCGCCCGATCCGGTTCCCCTTTCGGTGCCGTCGGCCGCATCGGACCGTCACGAGGGGCAATTCGCACGCGTGAATGGAACGATCACGGCACGGAGTTCGAACCGGGGGGGCGAATACTTCGTGCTCCGCGAGGAGGCGTCCTCCGACGCTCAGCTTACCGTGTTCGTGTCGAACCAGCACACAGACCGCATCCGTCTGGGGCGGTTCGGTGAGGGCGACCGGGTGGAGGTAACGGGCATCATCAGTCAGTACGACCTTTCCTATCAGATCTTGCCCCGAGAGGAAGGCGACCTGGCCCACATCGGGCAGGCGTGGAGCTACCTACGGTGGACCCTTCTGGGAGTCGGGGGGCTTGGCGTGGTCTCCATTGCGGTGATCCTGTTCCTGCGGTCCGCCGTGCGGCGCCGAACGCAGGAACTCACCCGGCGAGAGACGGAGCTGAAGGATCGGCAGATGAAGGTTGAGGCCCTCTACTCGGCGACCGATCGTCTGCTCCGGGCCACCAGTCGTGTGGAGGTTGCAGAGGCCCTCATCGAACTCGTCCGCGAGGTGTTGGGCTATCGGGGCGTATCGGTGCGCTTCGTCGAGGACGGGGTCCTGAAGGTGTTCGACGTGGCGGAGACGACCCTCACATTTATGCCGGAGCGCCCGGACTTTGACGTCGACGGGGCCAGTGCCGTCGCGGAGGTGTACCGGAGCGGGCAGACGCTCGCGGTCGACGACGTAGAGACGGTGGAGGTCAACGACCCCGCCGAATACGGCGACCTGCGGTCGGTCGTGGTGGTTCCGGTCGGTGAGCACGGCACCTTCGCGGTGGCGTCGCCGGAGCCCGGCGCGATCAATGGATTCGACACGCATCTGATTGAGGTGCTCGGCAGCTACGCCACGGCGACGCTCGACCGACTCGACCGGGAGAAGGCGCTGCGGGCGGCAAAGGAAGAGGCGGAGCGGGTTCGCGAAGAGGCGGAGGTGGCACGGGATCAGGCCGAGGAGGCCGCCCGGCTGAAATCGGCCTTTCTGGCCAACATGAGTCACGAGATTCGCACGCCCCTCACCTCGATCATCGGGTTTGCCGAGGCCCTCGGCGACGAGGTCGGCGATGAGGAGGGGAATGCCGGCCGGTTTGCCGAGCTTATCGGGCAGAGCGGGCATCGACTGCTTGATACCCTCGACGGTGTGCTGAACCTCTCAAAACTGGAGGCGGGGCAGATGGAACTCAAGACGGAGCCGGTCGATCTGGTCACGGAGGCGCGCCAGACCATCGAGGAGCTGCGGCCCCAGGCGACGGAAAAAGGGCTGGGGCTGACGGTCGAGACGGACCGCCCGGAGGTCTGGGCGCGGGCCGACGCGGGCAGCGTGCAAATCGTGCTGCAGAACCTGGTCTCCAACGCCATCAAGTACACTGAAGAGGGAGGAGTCCACGTCCGGGTGTACCGGAAAAATGACTGGGCGGTGTTGGAGGTCGAGGATACCGGAATTGGGATGGACCCGACGCTCGCCAAAGATCTGTTCAAGCCGTTTCGGCAGGCGTCGGAGGGCATCGGTCGGGCCTACGAGGGCAGCGGCGTGGGATTGGCGGTGACCCAGAAGGCAACGGAGGAGATGGGGGGACAGGTAGACGTCGAGACGGAGGAAGGGACCGGCAGCCGCTTTACCGTGAAGCTCCCTCAGGGCGAGTCGCCGGGGGCCGAAGCGGTCGAGGGCGGAAAGGCGGCGGGGTCGATGAGTGAGACGTAGGTGCATCAACATCAAGACAGGGACGCGCCTCTAGCCGGTCCTGACCCGTGGCGAAATGGGATGTTCGGCGAAACCCTCCCGGAGGTGCGTCCGGGCCGCACGGATGGCCGCGCCTACCCGTGGTCCACCTCAGTCCCCGTAACCTCGAAGCGCGCCCCGCCGTCGCGTCCCTCCGTCAGTTCAAGAGACCATCCGTGAGCGTCCACGATAGTCTTCACGATGCTCAGGCCGAGTCCCGTGCCTTCCTCGTCCGACGAGTATCCGGCCTTGAGCACATCCTCCTCCTGATCAGAGGGGATCCCCGGGCCGTCGTCTTCCACGAAAAAGCCGTCGTCGAGCGCACCCACTCGGAGGGTCACGTCGTCGCCTCCGTGCTCGATGGCGTTGCGGAACAGGTTTTCCAGAAGCCGCTGGAGGCGGCTCTCGTCGGCGTACACGCAGGGAGGGTCCTCCACCACGAGCTGGGCCTCCGGCACGTCAACACGCTCCCAGCACGACGCAATTAGGGAAGCGAGGTCACAGTCGCCCAGGTCCGCGTCGCTGAGCTTTTGTCCTCCCCAGGTAATCGCCAGCAGGTCTTCGATGATTTCGTCCATCCGGCCTAGAGCACGGCCAATGGCCGGCAGGTGGCTCAGGTCCTCCGTGTCTGCAGCGAGCTCGAGGCGGCCCTTTGCCACGTTGAGCGGGTTTCGGAGGTCGTGGGCCACGAGGCCCGCGAAGTTGTCGAGCCGTTCGTTTTGGCGCTCGAGCTGCTCCGTAGCGCGGCGCTGCTCAAGTTCGTAGCTGGCCCAGCGGGTCATCAATTCCATAAAGGTCCGCTCCCGCTCCGTGAACGCGGTGTCGCGGGCGTCGGAGGCCGCGAAGCACAGCGTGCCGTAGAGGCCCCCATCGACCAGAATTTGTGAGCCGATATAAGCGCCCAGCTCGAATTCCTCATAGGCCGGGTCGTCCGTCCAGCCCGTGGGGGCGACGTCCTGGATGGCCAGCAGGGCATCCCTCTCCGCCGTCTCTCGGCAGTACGATTTGGAGAGGGGACACGACTCGCCTGGCTGGAGTAGCGGGTGGTCGCCTGTCGCCTCGAGAATGTGCTGTGTGCCGTCCGAGATGCGGGTCAAAAACCCGTACGGGAGGTCCAAGTAATCGCACCCGAGCTCGATGAGGCAGCCCACCTTATCCTCAAAGGAGGCGTTCTGATCGGCGGTAATGCGGTACATCGACCGCAGGGCCTCCTGCTCGGCGCGCAGCGTCTGCTCCCGTTCCTTCTGTTCGGTAATGTCGGTGTAGATCGCGTATCCTTCCGGTGTCTCGCTATCGGAAAAGAGCACCGAATTGAGCCGGAAGTGCCGGCGCCCCTCATCCGTCTCGCGGATTACTTCGGCCTGTACGCTGCCCTCTTCTATGGCCTGCTGGGTCAGCGTCTCGGCCTGAGGAAGTCGTTCGTCGGGGGCAAGAAGCGCGTCGAGGTCGCGGCCCACAACTTCGCTCCGTGACAGGCCAAAGGTCTCTTCAAACGCCACGTTGGCCCCACGCGCGATCGCGGCCCCGCTCCGCACCTCGTAGTGCACCACCGGGCTCGGCAGGCCCGTGTACAGCGCCGCCAACCGGTCGCGTTCGAGCCGGAGCGTTTCGTCCTGGGCCGCGGACAGAGGCGCCATCCGCGCGATGCCCACGACACAATTCGGCGGCCCCACGTCGCCGGACAGCGGCCGCGCGGTGAACGTACAGGGGCGGGCCGGTCCTTCGCGAGGAATCAGCGCAACCTCGGCCGTTGCGGTATCGCGTTCCGCCCGCACGGCGTCGAGGGTCTGCTCGACAGACGCGGCGTCGCCCTTTCCGAACAGATCAGATAGGCTCTTTCCGCGGAGGGCAGCGGCCGAGTGCCCGATGGCTCGCTGAAGAGGGTCGTTGCCCCACGCAAGCGTGTTCTGAGGGCCAAACACAAAGACGGGATCGGGCATGGCCGCGAGTACGGCGTCCGCGAAGTCGGATTGTTCGGGCAGAGGCGAGGTGGCCTCCGCATCTGTATGGTCTTCGGGCAGGGAGCTTCCCTGCGTCTCGCTTGTGGGCATCGGGTGGGGCTACAGCGAAGGAGGAACGTGTAGCGCTTCCTGCCAAGTGGCTGCCAGGCATTCCGCTTCCGTTGTGCGCCAGTATACCTACGATTCAGCCAGGGCAACGATTCAGCCGTCGCGGAGGCTCTGTGTAGAGCACAGACAAGAGCAAGATTAATGCCAGCGACGGTGCGTGTCACCGGGGGCATGTCGAAGGGGCGAGCCGCAGGCGGAGGAGTAGCGCTACGCCGCGGCGCCGTTCTCGTGCTCTTGGATGCGGGTGAGCGACGCCTCCAGCGCGTCGCGGTGGATCACCTCGCCAGTGTTGGGCTTCACCTGTCCAAATTCCAGCACGCCGGTCGGGCACGTCTCCACGCACGCCGAGCACCGGACGCACTCCGGGTCGTCCATGTGCTCCCCCTTCTGCGCGTAACTCATCACGTCGATGCCCTGGTGACAGACGCTCGTGCACTGGTTGCACGAGATGCACTTCTTCTTGTCGGCCAGGATGCGGAAGCGGCTAAACCGGTGGTAGATGTGCATGATCGCCGCCAAGGGACAGAAAAAGCGGCACCAGAAGCGTCCGCTGAGCCAGAAGTACACCCCGAAGCCCACCATGCCGGCCAGAAGAATGTCCACCACCCAGCTGTAGCCCAGGCCCAGGCTCCCGCCGTGTAGGCCGGCCCGGTAGGCCTCCGCGGCCCAGCTGCCTGGCCAGATCCACCCGCCGATCCGCAGAAACAGCAGCGCAAACGCCACGCCCATGATCACCTGTCCCGCCAGGTTGAGCTTGTTCCAGCCGGGGCCGTGCGGCATCTTCTCGCGGTGCTGGTCGCCGAGGGTCTCAGCCAGGGCGCCGCAGGTGCAAATCCAGCCGCAGTAGGCGCCCTTGCCCCAGAAGTAGATCATCCCGGGGATGAGCACGAAGGTCTGCACGAAGCAGATGCCAAGCCACCACCAGAGCGGGTCGGCGGTGAACACGTTCCAGATGAAGAGGGGCCACGCCAGGATAAACCCGTAGGCCCGCCAGTACTGGCGCCCGTGGACCGCGTACTCGCTGGTGGGGAAGAGGGCGTCGAGGACGCCGGTGGGCAACAGGCCATTCGCCCCGAGGTAGGGGAGGACGAACTCCGGAAGGATGAACAGCGGCAGGACCTGAATGCCCATCAAGGTGAGCGTCTGTACCTTGATGTAGGGCGTTTTGCGCCGCCGGATGCGTTTGACCCCGAAGACGACCACGAGCGCCGAATAGGCGAACGTGTAGTAGAAGCCCGGCTTCTGCATCGAGGTTAGCAGAATGTCGAGCGCGCCCGTTCCGCTCGTGTCAGGGGCCCACCCGAACGGGAAGAACCCGGTGGCCTGCGCCCACTGGCCCACCCAGCCGCCGTCCTTCCAGCTGTAGACGGCCACCATGAAGAAAAAGAAGGCCGCGAACGCCGTGATGCGGTCCCAGCGCAGGTCTTTCAGCCAGGCAAGGCCGGACATGGCGTCCTGGAGGGAGTCGGGCACCTCTCCCCAGTCGTTGCGGAGTTCGATGCCGGAGCGGCGGAAGAAGTCGAGCGGCGCTTCCCGCCCGATCGTGGCGAAGACGTGATCCGCGTCGACGGTCTCCGTGTCGTTGGTTTCATCGGAGAGCACGACCTCGCCCTCGCGGATCTCTTCCACGTCGGTCGGCATCTTGAGGGTGAGGCTGCCCTCGCCTTCGTGGTACGTGGCCAGCTCGTAGAGGCGCTCCACGTTCTCCTCCTTCGGCCGCACGAACTCGTCGCGCCGGTACGAGAGGGTGACGTCGGCCCCTTCCTCTGTCAGCGCAGCGGCGGCCTCCGCCGCCGAATCGCCCCCGCCGATCACCAGGGCCCGGTCGCCGCGGCACCGCGTGGGGTCGTGGAGGCGGTGCTGCACGTGGTCCTTGTCCTCGCCGGGCACGCCGAGGCGTCGGAAGTTGCCGCTCCGCCCGATGGCCACGATCACGCGCTGGCCCCGAATGCGATCTCCGTCGGTCGTGATCACCTCGTGGCCCTGGGCCGTCTGATCGACCCGGTGGGCCGTTGCGTGGCGCACCGGAAGGTCTTGGGTCTGCGTCTCCAGCTCCTCCACGAGCGCCTCCTTGACCTCCGCGGAAATCTCGAGGTCGCTCTCCGGCGTCATCGATTCCGGGTAGGTGTAAATCGGCTTCTCCGCCTGAAAGTCCTTGATCGTCGCAAACCGGCGCTGCGACTCCAGCACGCAGAAGGAGAGACCGCTCTTCTGGGCTTCCCGGGCGGCGGCCATGCCGCTGGCCCCCGCGCCGATGATCACCACGTCGTACGGCCCGTCCTCGCCGGTCGGCTCCACAGGGTCGATGCCCCGCGTGAGAAGGTCCCGAACGGCCCGGGCTCCGCCCTCGACCGAGAACTTGAGGAGGGGCACCCCGGCCAGGTCCCCCACCACGTAGACCCCGTCGACGTTGGTGCGGAAGTGGTCGTCGACCTTGGGCAGCTTTTCGGGCGTCCCGGCGGGCCACTGCAGGTGGAGCCAGTTGGCGTAGCGGGCGAGCGCGTCGAGCATGGGACGTACAGAACGGTGGGGCAAAGACCAGGGCAGGAGAAGCGTCCATGGGCGCCAGGCAAATGGTCGGCGCCTACCGGTCAGCGTTACGGGAAAGATTCAACGTGTAGACACACGGACAAGTCTGGGCGAAGTGCCTTTGGGCACGTCTGCGCGAAACGTCCTCGAGATCCACACAGGCAGGGGGGCGCAACACCCACGCGCTGGTTTCACCGACGGGCGCGATGTTCTGGGCCGGGCACCAGCGTGCAGAGAAACAATGCATCGACAATGCTGAGGCGCCCTAATTCAACGCTTCGGACGTTCCGTGTTGCCTGGTTGCTCGTCGCACGGCTCCTTTAACTGATGTTGGGGGTCGGTGAGACCTGCTGGGGGCAGGGGCGCTTGTAGGTGTAAAATGTGCAAGCGTAAAATGACTGCGCACGGGGTTCGTCTATGGGCGATCGGAGGCCGGAGCGGGGAGGAAGATGATGAGGACTGCGGGGCGCGTCTCTGCTCTCGGCCGGAAGACACGCGTGACGCGGCCAGCGCTACGGGACAAGTCGCCGTCGGCTCACGTGAGCGCCGACCGCGAGCATGCTCCCCCATAGGAGGTGCGCCAGCAGGCTGTTCGGGCTGAGGTTTGGGATCGGGGTCGAAATTCCGACGAGATTAAGCCAAATCGGCATGACGAACCCGCTCGCTCCGAGCCATAACACTGCGCCCCACGCGGTCCCTACACCGACCATTCCCACCCAGTCTGTCCGCCACCAGCGAGGAAGGAGAGTGAGGAGGCCGGCGTAGATGAGGGCAAAGACGAGACTGTGAAACTCGTGGGTCAGGACGCCGACGAGAAGGTTCTGCGTGCCGTAGAGCGCACCAATGACCGGCACGACCCCGGTGGTGAAGTGCATGTACGCCCCCATGGCCCCACCCGCGACCAGCCCCGACAGGGCGGTGGCCCCGAGCTGGGCCGGTGTAACGCCTACAAGGGAGGAATCTGCCGGGACGCTGGACTCGTCTTCGGGGGATTCGGGGACGCGTTCGAGGGCGACCGACACGGTGGTGCCCTCGTCGGTCACCTCTGTGTGAAGGGATCCCTGGAATGCGTATACGAACAGCCGCACGAGATACAGCCCGAGCCCCGCCGTAGGATCCCCGTCTTTGGAAATGGTCGTGCCGTGCTCCAGGGCTTCCCGGTTCTTGTCTGGAAGGCCGGGCCCCTCGTCGGACACGGAGATCGTCACGGTGTCGGGGGTCGTGTCGAGAGAAACGGCCACGCGGGGAGCGTCCAGGTTGGCGTGCTCGGCCCCGTTCTTGAGCAACTGACCCACCACGTCTGCCAGCCGGTGGTTCGCGTACGCCGATACGTCGGATGGGAGCGACTGGGCCACAAACGTCGCGTCGGGGTGTCTCTCTCGTGCCCGCTGGAGTGCCGTCTCAACAGCCTCGGGGACGTTCACCGGCTGCGGCTCGGCCTCGGCGCCCGGCTCGGTGAGGTCGTGCACGCTTCCCATGACGGCCTCGATGGATTCGGCCTTCTCCAGAATGGCGTCCACCGACTCCAGTCCCGAGTCTGCATCGTCCCGCAGAAGCGGGGCGCTCCCTTTGATCACCGTAACGGCATTCATCACCCTGTCGTGCAACAGGCGATTGAGAATGACGAGCCGATTCTGGCGGTTCAAGAGCTTGCGCTGGGCGGCTTGGTTCTGGGCAGCGTACAGGCCGGTGAGAGCCCCGCCCACACTGCCCCCGATCAACACGTTCGAGAAGATGCCGACCGTCCGGACATCTTCGGCGAAGGAGGACGCCCCTCCGTAGACGGTCGCCACGATGAGCAGGCCAATCACGCCGGCCCCGAGCACTGTCCACCGCGCAATGGTGCGCACGTACCACGTCTCGAATGAGCCGATGGCGAGGGCCACGCCGCACACCGACAATGACAGGCCGAGGACGAGGGGGACGATGCCCCCGACCACAAACGCCGTCGGTGCCTCCGCGTGGGCGAACGTGATGGTGTAGCGGGTCAGGAAAAATCCCAAAAGCGCGATGACTAGCCCACTAGGGGTGAATGTCCGGCGCATGCTCTCGTGTGTGGCAAAAGACAACAGAATCAGCGACGCGGAACGTACTTAGACGACGTGGGCGGGGGACGCAACCGCTTCGTGTTACGTCTGGCTGCGCCCCGATGCGTGCGAATCGGGAAGAAGAGCCGCACACCGGGGAGATCCGGGATGGGGAGACCCGGAGCTGGCGGCCACGCGGTCCTGAGACCAGTGCATGGCTACGGCGGCCGTGACCTCACGCCAGTATTTTGAGTGCTCTCCGAAACGGATGCGGGGCATTTCGCCTTCTCACCTGTCTTTGGTCATCGGCGGTTGAGGGGCGTTCCTTCAACACGGTCTCGAGGGCGACGGGAACCCCGACGAGGGACGTCCAGGGGAGAGGCACGCGGGCGGCTGAGCGACGAACACTCTTGGAGACGAACACTCTTGGAGTAGTGATCAGAGGAACGAGAACACTCGGCGTCCGCCCGGCGCGTAACGCTGTCCCGAAAAAGCGCCCCAAGCACAGCCGCGGATGGTCACTGATCTGCTGTTTTCCTCGATGCCCGATTCTCCTGCCATGCAGCACCGACTGTTTTTCGTGCTGGGTCTAGCGGGCCTCTGGGCCTGTTCCGTCGTGCTCGGGGCGCAAGCGCAGTCGTCCCTGCCCGCAGGGGCGCCGGCTGCCCTTCAGCAGTTCGACACGGATTATTCGGCGCACAACATCGATCTCTCGACGCTGCGGTCGGGTGGGCCGCCGAAGGATGGTATTCCCTCGGTGGACGCCCCCGTATTCGTTTCGGTGGGGGCGGCCCAGGATTGGATCGCCCCGGAGGAGCCGGTGATTGCCTTCGAATACAACGGCGCGGCCCGGGCCTATCCGCTTCAGATTCTCACCCACCACGAGATTGTCAACGATCGAGTGGGGGGCACGCCGGTGGCGGTCACCTTCTGCCCGCTCTGCTACAGCGCCCTCGTGTTCGTTCGTACGCTCGATGGGACGCCCGTCGAGTTCGGCGTCTCCGGCATGCTCCGCAACTCAGACCTGGTCATGTACGACCGGAAGACCGAGACGCTGTGGCAGCAGCTCACCGGTAAAGCGATCGTCGGGGACCGTGCCGGGGACACGCTGGAGCAGTTGCCCTCTCAGATCGTCTCCTTTCGCCAGTTTGCGGACAGCTATCCCGACGGCGCGGTTCTCTCCCGCGATACAGGGCATGACCGGCCCTACGGCCGCAATCCGTACGCGGGCTACGACGACATCGACAGCAGGCCTTTCGCCTACGATGGGCCGGTCGACGACCGTCTCCCACCGATGGAGAAGGTCGTGGCGGTCAGTGTGGGGACCACCCACAAGGCGTACCCGCACTCTACGACAGAGGAGGAGCGGGTCGTCCACGATACGGTCGGGGGCCGGCCTCTGGTGGTCCTCCACGCGCCCGGTGCGGTGTCGGCCCTCGACGCGCCCGAGATCGAGGACTCGAAGGAAACCGGGTCCACGGGCGTGTTCGTCCCGCGGGTGGACGGGCGCTCCCTGCAGTTCTCCTACGTTGGGAAGGGGCGCTTCCAGGACGCGGAGACGAAAAGCACCTGGACGGTGACGGGGGAGGCCATCGAAGGGCCGCTGGAGGGCACACAGCTCGATCGCGTGCGGCACGGCGACTACTTTGCGTTCGCCTGGCTCGCCTTCCGCCCCGACGCCACGGTGTTCGAGGCCGAGGTGGGTTCGTAGGTTCTCACGTCTCATCCTGCTCTGCCACCGAGGCCCCGTTCATACCACATGCTCCGGACTTCTGCGCCTACACGCGAGGTGGTGTTATGATTGGCTGAAGAGTCCGCCGGAAAGGCCCCTTCGCTTGGTCCCGGTGCGATCGCACTGTACGTTGACACTGGCATCACAAATCCTTGACATTGACGCTCCGTTACTATGCCTCGCTGGGACGACCTCGACCTCGAAACGGAGGGCACCGGCATCTCTGAGCCCCTGAGCCGCCAGGTAAACCTGGTGGGGAGCATGCTCGGGCACATCGCGGAAGAGCAGAGCGGGACGGCCCTCTTCGAGCACGTCGAGGGGCTGCGGGCCCTCTGCAAGGCGGCGGAGCAGGAGAACGCCCCGAAAAAGCGGGAGGAGGCCGCGGAGCAGATCGCAACGCTCGACCAGGATACGCTGGAGCGTCTGTTGCATGTGTACACGACCTTCTTCCACCTCGTCAATCAGGCGGAGCAGCAGGAAATCATCCGCGTCAACCGCGAGCGCGCCCGCCAGTCCGGCCCGTCGGACTGGCCGCTGGGGCCGGGGGACGGCACCGGGGCCGATGAGGCGGAGCCGCGCCCGCAGTCGATCGACGCGGCGGTGGCGGACCTGAAGGCGGAGGGCTACACGGTCGACGAGGTCGTGGCCTTCTTCCGGCAGCTGGACATCCAGCCCACCCTCACGGCCCACCCCACGGAGGCGCGGCGACGCTCGGTGCTGCGCAAGGAGCAGCACATCGCCGATCTGCTCTCGACCCTTCGCCGTCCCGACGCCACGCCAGACGAGCGCGCCGAGACGCTGGACCGCCTCTACGGTCAGGTGGCCTTTCTCCTGGGTACCGACGAGGTGCGGGCCGAGCGGCCCACGGTGCGAGAGGAGGTGGAGCAGGGGCACTACTTCCTGCACGGCTCCATCTGGGACACCATCCCCACCCTCCACCGCGACGTGCAGCAGGCCCTGCGCCGCCACTACGACGCCACCGCCGAGCTGCCGGCCTTCCTGCAGTACCGGTCCTGGATCGGCAGCGACCGCGACGGCAACCCCAACGTGACGGCCGACGTCACGCGCTGGACCGTTGCCCGCCAGCGCCGCACCACGCTCGAGCACTACCTGGAGGAGATCGACGAGCTGCGCGACGACCTGAGCATCTCTACCCGCCAGCTTACCGTCTCGGACGCGCTGCGGGACTCGCTGGATGCGGACGCGGCGGCGGTCGACCTGCCCGACGACGTGCGGCGCCAGTACCAGCGCGAGCCGTACCGCCTCAAGCTATGCTACGTCGAGGAACGGCTCCGTGGCCTGCTCGACCGGATCGACGCGACCGACGTGGAGGCGATGGCGGGGGCCTACACCGCCGACGACCTGCTCGCCGACCTTGACCTCATTGCCGAGAGCCTCCACGGCCACGGCTTCGAGGACGCGGCGCAGAGCGGACAGCTCCACCGTCTCCGCTCGCTGGTTAAGACGTTCGGATTTCACCTCGCCGCCCTCGACGTGCGCCAGCACAGCGGGGTCCACGAGGACACGGTGGCCGCACTGCTCGACGCTGGAGGGGTGACGGCCGGTTACGAATACCTCTCGGAGGAGGAAAAGCTGGAGGTGCTGTCCCGGGAGCTCCAGAACCCGCGTCCGCTCGTGAACCGCCACGCGGATCTGCCCCCGGACGCGGCGGAGTTAATGGAGGTGTTCGAGGTCATCCGGGCGATGCACGCGGTCGACCCCGACATCGTCGGCAGCTACGTGGTGAGCATGACCCACACCGTGAGCGACCTGCTGGAGCCGATGCTGCTGGCGAAAGAGGCGGGCCTCGGCGCGGTGGTCGACGGCAGCTACCGGTGCCCGCTCGACATGGTGCCGCTTTTCGAGACGATTGAAGACCTCGACGCCGCCGACGACCGGATGGAGACGCTCTTTACGCACCCGGTCTACGCCGCGCAGCTGGAGGGGCGTGACGGCTTCCAGGAGATCATGCTGGGCTACTCCGACAGCAACAAGGACGGCGGCTACTGGATGGCCAACTGGGCCCTCCACAAGGCCATCCATGCGCTCGGCGTGGTGTGCGACGAGCACGACGTGGACCTGCGTCTCTTCCACGGGCGCGGCGGCACCGTGGGGCGCGGCGGCGGCCACACCTCGCAGGCCATCCAGGCGCTCCCGCCCGTCGTGCACAACGGCCGCATCCGAATGACCGAGCAGGGCGAGATCATCTCGTTCCGGTACGCGCTGCCCGACATTGCGCGGCGCCACGTGGAGCAGATCGTGAACGCGACCCTTACGGCCACGGCCCGCGCCCAGAACACCCCGCCCGCCGAGAACCCCCTGCTGGCCGACAAGGTGTCGATGGAGTCCGATGTGGTTGCCCTCATGGACCGCCTCGCCGAGGAGAGCATGTCGGCCTACCGCGAATTCATCGACGACCCCGAGGGGTGGCAGTGGTACACCGCGGCCACGCCCATCGAACACATCAGCCGCCTCCCCATCGCCTCGCGGCCCGTCTCCCGGGCCTCGGAGGGGGAGGAGGTCGAGTTCGAGAACCTGCGTGCCATTCCGTGGGTGTTTGCGTGGACGCAGACACGCTACATCGCGCCGGGCTGGTACGGCACCGGCCAGGGCCTCGCCACACTCATGGAGGAACGTCCGGGCGCCCGCGACACGCTCCAAGAGCTGTATCAGAGCTGGCCCTTCTTCCGGACCGTCCTCGACAGTGCCCAGCGGGAAATGGCCCGCACGCGCCTTCCCATTGCCGAGCGGTACGACGCGCTCGCCGACGTGGAGACCTCCTTTCACGATCCCATCGTGGAGGACTACGAGCGGGCCGAGGACGCCATCCTCCAAATCACGGATCAGGAAGCGCTCTTCGACAGCAACCCGGTTCTCAAAAAGTCGATCGAGCTCCGAAACCCGTACACCGACGTGCTCAACCTGCTGCAGATCGAGCTTCTGAAGCGGTACCGGGCCAGCACGGACGACGCCGAGCAGGAGGCCCTCCGTGAAGACATTTTCCTGAGCATCAACGGCGTCGCCGCGGCCATGCAGAGCACCGGGTAGTCTGGGTGTGGGAGGGTGAGAACGAACGCGTGGGAGTGGAGCGCGACCTATTCTCTCCGTTCCTTCCTCTCTTCTCCGGCGCCGTACGCTTCGAGCGAGGAACAAGTGCGCGTTTCGCGATCTAAAAACGGCCCGACTTTGCGCCCACCGTCCGGTGCCCCATCATGGCCGACCCCGACCCGACGCCCGACGCCAATACTGCTTCGCCCGTCCAGTACGGCACGGACGCGTTCGACCAGGCCCTCCGGGCCCTTCTCGGCGGCGAAGAGGAACCGCCCACGGCTCGCGTTCTCTTCCACGGCGGCCGGCGGGAGACGCGCCAACAGGCCCTGGCAACCCTCACCCGCCACACCACCGCCAACCTGCATCAGTTTCGGGTGCCGTCCCTGCTAAATGAGCAGCGCATGCAGACCCAGAGCGCCCTGCGCAAGGCCTTCGACCACGCGGCCGAAGAGTCGGCACTGCTTTACTTCGACGCCGCGGACGCCCTCTTCACGCACTCGCACGTCGATACGCCCGACGACGACGAAGACAGGGCCGTGCCCTCCACCGTCGAATATTTCTTTGATCGCGTGGTGGCGCACGGAAGCGCGGTCGTGATTGGCCTCCAGAAGCAGAGCCACGCGGACTGGGCGGGCGAGCACGTCCACCTCGTCGTCCGCTTCGAGTGAGGGCAAGGGCACACCCGGCCTACGTACCGGGGGCTTCCTGCTCCGGTCGGGGCAGGCGCACGACGAAGCGACTCCCCACCCCTTTCTCGGTGTCGACGTCGATTGTGCCCTCCATCTGATCGACGGCCTGTTTGGTGACGGCCAGCCCCAGGCCCGTTCCTTCATACTCGCGGCCCTTGCCCTCGGAGGCCTGATTGAAGGCTTCGAAGAGAGTCGAAACCGCCGCCGGGTCCATCCCTTGTCCGGTGTCCTCCACCTCCAAGACCGCCTGGTCCTTGGCCCTGTGGGCCCGGATCCAGACCTGTCCTCCTTCTCCGGTGTATTTGACCGCGTTCGACACCAAGTTGCGCAGCACGATGCGCAGCGCGCCCTCGTCGGCCCGCGCCCACAGGGGACCCGAGGGCATGTCCATCCGAAGATTGATGCCGGCCTCCGCAGCCTGTTGTTCGAAGAGAGCGCCTACGTCTTCGGCCTGCTCGGCCACGTTGAGCGGGGAAAGGACGAGCTCCATCTCCTCGGCCTCCAGCTTCGACAGGTTCAACACCGCGTCGAGCGTTTCGAGCAGGCGCCGTCCTCCCTGCTCGATGAGGCCCGCAAATCGGGACACGGTGGTGTCCGCTCCGTTCACTTCGTCCCCGATGGCCTCCGCAAATCCGATGATCGACGTCAGGGGAGTGCGGATCTCATGGCTCATGTTGGCCAGAAAGGCCGACTTCATTTCGTTGACCTGCTCGGCCTTCTCCTTCGCCTCAACGAGCTTCTGCTCGCGGCCCAGCCGGTCGAGCACCACGGCGGCGTAGGTCGACAGTATCTCGACGAGGCGCAGGTTGAACGCGCCGAACTCCTCGTGTGACACCTGTCCCATCAACACGATCCCGTGCTCCCCCATGGGGGCACAGGCCATCGAGCGCAGGTCGCCATACGACACGTCGTTGTCGAGGGCCTCTACATTCTGCACCACCACTGTCTCTCCGGACCGGTACGCCCGAGCGCTGATGCTGTCCCCATCGACCGGGAGCGACTGAATCGTTGGCATCTGGTGGGTCGGAGCGACCGCGACCTCGACGGGGACGAGCTGCCTGTCCCGCACGAAGGCGACGCCCGAAATGGGGTAGTCGAACACCTCCTGCAACACCTCTTGGATGCGGGTCGCGACCGCGTCGGGGGTTTCGGCGCTCCAGAGGTGGCGTGTGGCCGCGTACAGCGATTCCAGTTTCTGCTGCCGGTCCCGGAGCGTCCGGGACTGCTGCTTCTGCTCGGAGATATCGGTGACGGCCCCGTCGTAGTACACCACCTCGCCGTCTTCATCGCGCACCGTGGTGGTGCTGACGAGACCGGTAAGCGTCGACCCGTCTTTGCGTCGGAATTCGATCTCAATCGCGTCGACGTGACCCTGCTCTTTCGTGATGCGCCGGCTTTCCTCTCGGGTCTCCGGACGTGCGTACAACTGCGTCGGGTCAATCTCGAGGACCTCGTCGGCGCTCTCGTACCCGAAGATATCGGCGAAGGCCCGATTAGCATAAACGAGCCCTTGGTCGGGGGTGGACCGGTAGATGCCGTCCGAGACATTCTCGGTAATCGAGCGGAGTCGTTCCTCCCGCTCGCGGAGGGCCTGCTCCATTTCTTTTTGTTCGGTCACGTCCCGGAAGATCGTCTGCCCGGCCCTCTCTCCGTTGAATTCGATGGGCACCGTGTAGCTCTCGATGACGCGGCGCTCTCCATTCACGCCGGTAATCTCCAACTCTTGTGGAGCGGTCGACGTGCGCTCCCGATAGACCTTTCGAAGTCGGTTCTCGAAGAACTCCTGCTGAGACGCCAGGACGACAAAATCCCAGAGGGAGTGGCCGATCACGTCCTCCGGATCGTCTGCGCCCAGTATCTCGGCCCCGGCCGGGTTGATGTAGCGAATGTCGCCGTCGACGGAGATGTGAAGGCCGTCCTGGAGCTTCTCGACGAGGCGCCGCCACCGCTCCCGGCTTTGCCGAAGCTGCCTCTCCTGCCGCTTCCGCTCGGTGATCTCGGTCACGGCTCCGTCGTAGTACTGCACGTCCCCGTCGGAGCCCCGAACGGTCGTGGCGCTCAGCAGGCCCGTGAAGGTCGTCCCGTCCGTGCGCCGAAATTCCACTTCGACCCCGTTGATGCCGTCGTTCCGATTGGACTGCCGAAGGACCTGTTCCCGTTGGTCGGGGTCGGCGTAGAACCGGGCCGGGTCGGCTTCCAGAAGCGCATCAACGCTCCGGTAGCCGAGCATGTCGGCGAGGGACTGATTGGCGTAAACGAGGCCCTCGTCGGGTGTCGACCGGTAGATGCCTCCCGAAATGTTTTCGGTGATGGACTCGAGCAGGGCGTCGCGTGCCTGAAGGGCCTCCTCGGTCTTGCGCTTTTCCTTCCGGAGTCGGCGTTCCTGCTGCTTCCGGTCGGTGATGTCGCGGCCCTCAGGAATCAGCATCGTAACCGATCCGTCCGCGGTGGTGACCGGACGGATTGAGAAATCGACCACCCGGGTCCCGTCGGCCCCTTGTACCTCCGTCTCGTACCGCACAAATTCGCCCTCGGCCGCCCGTTCGACGGCCCCTCGGACCCTCTGCCGCGCCTCCGGAGTCGTCTGCCACCAGTGCGTGTCCCAGAGTGGTTTTCCGACGACCTCCTCGCGCTCCAGCCCGCCAAACTCGAGGGCTGCGTCGTTGGCCTCCACGAGGGTCCCGTCCGGCTTCAGCAGGCCCGTGAACTGGTAGGTGTGGTTGAAGATGGCGTCGTACCGCTGCCGGGCCCGGTCCCACGCGTCGGCCCAACGGTGTAGCTCCAGCTCATTGACGACCATCTCGGCGAGGCCTTCGAGCCGGTCGACATCGGCGGGGTCGGGGGAGTTGGGCTCGGTGTCCAGCACGCACAGCGTCCCGATCCGGTGGTCCTGCGGGCCCACCAGCGGGGTGCCGGCGTAGAAGCGAATCTCGGAATCTCCTGCGACCCACGGGTGGTCGGCAAGCCGGGGGTCGTCCGCAGCGTCCGCGATGACCGTCGCCCCCGGGGATCGAAGCGTTCGTGTACAAAGACGAGTCTTCACCCCGTCGTCCTCATTCTGGAGGCCTGCTTCACGGAGCCCATCGGCGGCCACCACCTGTGGCTGCCCATTCGCGTGAAGGGTCCCCATTGCCATCGGGGTGTCGAAGACGCAGGCGGCAAGGTCTAGGACCCGGTCGAACGAGCGCTCAGGGTCTGCGTCGGTCTCCGGCCCAGAATGGGCCGCTGCAGGGGAGCTTGTCTCCGAAAACGGGTCGGCAGGCTCCGAGAACGAGGAACGGTAGAATTGAGCGTGTGGGGGGGCATCTGACTCCATAGTGGAGCGTGCAGGGGAGAGTATAAAGGAACAGGCTCCGTCGGACGATTCGGGATCCAGCCCGCTAGACCACCGAGGTCAATTGGAAGTAGTATAGGTTCTTAAGAAATCCCCTATTCGTTGAAAGAACAAAATTTATTCCTTGAGTTTGGATGTTTCTATCCAATTGAAAGCATATGCCTGAGAATCTGTTCGCAAATCGTCCGTCCGGAGTGGAGCGCCTAATCATCGTGCGGGTAGAGGCAAGGCAAATCCCCCCGCTGCTTTAAATGGAATGCCTACCGTCAACGTTATGGGCGACTGCCGTTGGGAGAGGCGCGATCGCCAACAGAGAGCGCAGAGAACGACATTTTTTCTCGCAGACCAGTTTCGTGTAGAGACGGGCTCCTCCATTTGAACACCTTTGGTAGCGAGCCCAGTCAGTAGCGAGCCCAGTCTCATCCGCAATCGCGTTTGGCTCACGGTGGAAAGAGCATTGGAAGCCCCCTGTCATGGTTTTTAGAAACGGGCCGCGGACAGGAGAAAACGGTCGATTCAACTGCACAGGCGTGCAACCCTCCAGGCTGAGCGAAGAGGAAAATAGGCGCTCCGTTTGGGAGTACAGCATCGTCTCCGGCCGTTTTGAAGAGTACACGCGACTGTAGGAGCGTTAGGCGTGCGGGGTCTCTCAAGACCGGATTTGTCGGTGGCTTTTCTTTCGTAGAGCCATCGACACGACCGGGCCGATTCGGACGTGGGGGCGTGAAGGCCACTGCTTGTTGGTTTGTCTCCGGTCCGGTTACCTTAACACTGAAAAACAAAACACGACATCGCCGTATTTGCCAAAAAGCCCCGCGCATCAATGTCGCTCGTCCGCCTGTGGAGGTTGGGTCTCGCGGTCATTCTGGTGTCCATGGGAGGCTGTACGGAGCCCCCAGATGGGGAAGACTCCGCGGAAGACCCTGCGGCGGACGATTCAATTGCCGCCATGGCGCCAGGGACGAATGTGGTTGTGGCGCCGCTCGATGCATCCGACGATTCGCTCCGTATGGGTACGCCGAGGCCCGCTACGACGCGGCCCGGCTATGACAACCAGCCTGCTTTTTTGCGAACCGAGCCGGGACTCGTCTGGACGGCCATCCGCGACGGGCAGGCGGATCTGTACCGGCAGGCCGGGGACGACGGGGACGTTACGCAGGTAACCGAGACGCCCGAGAGTGAGTATTCACCGACTCCCCGGCCCGGCGGAGCACTGACGGTCGTGCGCGTCGAGGCGGATGGCCGGCAGCGTCTCTGGCGGTACCGGGCCGATGGCACGCCGGCCGCCCCGGTGCTGCCCGAGGCCGATTCGGTGGGCTACCATGCGTGGCTCGACAGCAGCCGCGTGGCTCTCTTCGTGCTTGGATCTCCGCCGACGCTCCATGTGACCAACGCGAACACCGGCGCCGACACGGTTGTGGCCCGCCGCATCGGACGGTCGCTTCAGCCGGTGCCCGGACAGGCCGCCGTCAGTTTTGTCCAGCTCGGTCCTGACTCGTCGGTTGCGATTCATCGGCTCGATGGGAAATCTCTCACCACCCGTCGACTAATAGACGCGCCGACGGAAGATCCGACCGGCGACCACGCCTGGACGCCGAGTGGGCACCTCCTCATGGCAACCGAGGACGCGCTCGTGGCCTGGCGCAGGGGGAGGACAGGCTGGCGCCCGGTGGCTGCGCTGGACACGATGGACGTGTCCCGTCTCGCGGTGTCACGCACTGGCGAACGGCTGGCGATGGTGGTCGCAGAGTAAGGTTGTGAGGCACAAGGTCGACGAGAGGCTCTACTCGGCCTGGTGTAGCGAGCGACGAACTTGTACAGTCAGGCGAGCCCGTCGGCGCGCTGGGAGAGAGAGGAAGAAGGGGGCGTGTGTCGAGGATGAGCTACACTGAAGACCGGTCTGGGAAGGTTGGAGCGTGTTGACCGGGAGGGGGCTGCGGAAGTTCTTGCGGGGACCGCTGCCGAAGCCTCCGCACTACGGGGCACCAGTCGGAGCGGGGAAGGTGCCCGACGCCGCTTGCCCATTCGCGGATGGATGCTCGCTGAGGACTTCCCGTCGTTTACGAAGCCAAATGGGGGACAACGTCGTTCGACCCGTGCGATTAAGGCCCGTTTGCAACCGAGCCGGTGCCGGAGCAGCCCGGAAAGAGAACGGATTGGCTGAGGCGTCGAAAACAGGCACGACGTGTGCACGTCCCGGTAGGCTCGGCCCGAGGGCCCATCAGATTGGGGGCGCAACTCCACACAGAGTCAGCCGTAGGGGCGACCTGATACTGGGCCCGTTTTCACTACCAAAAAGCTCTGCGCTCATGCGAAGCAAAGGCGCCATCACCCTTGCCGTCCTCGTGGTCGTTCTCGGCTTCGTCGGCTGCGGGGCCACGAGCTCGTACAACAGCCTCGTCCAGAGCGACGAGGAGGTGCAGGAGTCGTGGTCCAACCTGCAGGCGACCTACCAGCGGCGGGCCGACCTCATTCCCAATCTCGTGGAGACGGTGCAGGGCGCCGCCGACTTCGAGCAGGAGACGCTGCAGTCGGTGACGGAGGCCCGGGCGAAGGCCACCTCCATTCAGGTGGACGCCGGGGACCTCGACAATCCCCAGCGGCTCCGGCAATTTCAGGAGGCCCAGTCGGCCCTCGGCAAGTCGCTCGGGCGGCTGCTGGCCGTCTCCGAGAACTACCCGAAGCTGCAGGCCACACAGAGCTTCAGCGACCTGCAGGCACAGCTGGAGGGCACGGAGAACCGCATCACGGTGGCGCGGCGCGACTACAACAGCACCGTGCGCCAGTACAACACGCAGGTCCGGTCCTTCCCGACGGTGGTATTCGCGAGCCTCATGGGCTTCAAGACGAAAACGCCGTTCGAGGCGGAGGCGGGGGCCGAGCAGGCGCCGGACGTGGACTTCGGTAGTGATTCGTAATGCATGAAGTCTGAGGAGAATCCGTCCGGCAGTTGCGCCCCCGGCCTCGCGTGCTCGCCGACGCTCACGAAGAGGGCCTGCCTCGATTCCTGTCCGAACACAGCTTCCCACCGTGCTTTCGCGTTTTCGCTCCATCTTGCTGCTCGGCTTCGCGCTGAGCCTCTTTGTGGCGGTCCTCGCGCCGACGGCCGTGGCCCAGCGCTACGACTTTCCGCCGAAGCCGAGTGGTCCGGTGCTGGATCAGGGCAGTATGCTCTCCGGCGGGGAGGAGCGGGCGCTGGCCCGCAAGCTGGCGGCGTACGAGGACACCTCGTCGACCGCCGTCGTGGTGGTCACCCTCTCTTCCCTGAACGGGGCGCCCGTGGACGACTACGCCATCTCGTTGGGCCGTGAGTGGAGCGTGGGCCAGGAAGGGAAGGACAACGGCGTGGTGGTGCTCGTCTCGAAAAACGACCGCAAGATGTTCATTGCCACGGGCTACGGCGTAGAGGGGGCGCTCCCCGACGCCATCGCCAATCGCATTGTGGAGCGCGTCATCACCCCCGCGTTCCGGAACGGCGACTTCTACGCCGGGCTCGACCGGGGCACCGACGCCATCATCCGGGCCACCGCGGGGGAGTATACCGCCACGGAGGAGGCCGTTGCGTCGTCCTCCGACGACGGCGGTGTTTCGACGTCCCTCATCTACATCTTCCTGATCTTTGCCTACTTCATCGGCAGCTCGTTCTGGCGAGGGGGCGGCGGCACTAAGAAGGGAGCGAAGACGTCGACGCGTCGTCGCAGCGACCTGCCAATCTTCATTTGGGGCGGCGGGGGATCACACGGCGGGGGCGGCTTCGGAGGGGGCGGTGGATTTGGCGGCGGAGGCGGTGGCTTTGGCGGTTTTGGGGGTGGGAGCTTCGGCGGCGGCGGCGCCGGGGGCTCGTGGTGATGCGTAGAGGGGCGCCGCCCGCCCCGGATCGAAGAACTCTCACTATTACATGTGGCCTTTTCTCATCGCCGTTTTGCCATGAGCACCGACCGACTGGAACAGCTCAAGACCTTCCACGAAGAGGACCCCGAGGACCCGTTCACGCGATACGCCCTCGCGCAGGAGCACCTGAAGCACGACAATGCCTCGCGTGCCCTCGACCTGTTTGAGGAGCTTGTGGAGACGGACCCCGACTACGTGGGCACCTACTACCACCTTGGCAAGCTCTACGAGCGCCTCGACCGCACCGACGACGCGATCGACACGTACGCACAGGGCATTGAGAGGGCCCGCGAGGAGGGCACCCAGAAAGACCTGTCGGAGCTCCAAGACGCGAAGCTGAAGGCCGAAGGCGTCGGATTCGACTGACCGTCACGACTGCCGATGCGCACTGCTGTTCTTGTGTTGGGCGTTCTGCTGACCCTGACCGGCACGGCGCCGGTCGGCCACGCCCAGGCCCCGTCCGACTCGACCTACACGGTGCAGTCCGGAGACACGCTGTACAGCATCGCCCGGCGAGTAGGCGTGTCGGTGGAGGCCCTACAGCGGTGGAATGAGTTGGAGGGCCCGTCGCTGCAGGTTGGGCAGACGCTCCGCCTCCAGCCGCCTCGCCCGGAGCCGCCCTCCGAGGCGACCGAGGCCCAGCCGGAGTCCACCACCGCGGCCCCGGCCTCTCCAGACACCGTTGCCTCGGACACAGTGGCCTCAGACACAGTAGCCGTGAGCACTGCCGGCCGAGACACCACCGCCGCAGACTCCGTGACGGGCCCGCCGGTGTACGGGCGGTACGCGGCGGCGGGGGGCGACTCGTTCGTGAACCTGGCGCTTCGCCTTGGCACCACGGCGGACACGCTGTCTGCCCTGAATGGTCGCACGGCGGCGTCTCTTCAGGCGGGGCAGGCGCTCCGGCTTCCCAAACGGTTCGCGCCGCCGGCCCACCTGGTAACGGCCGGGGAGACCCTCTACGGCATCGCGGGGACGTACGGGGTGAGCGCCCGGGCCCTCCGGACGGCCAACGACCTCGACACGACCGCGCTGGAGGCGGGGCGACGCCTCCGCCTGCCGGGCCGGGAGGCCCCCGAGGTGCCGTCCCCCGGCGACTGGGCCGCGCCCGACTCGACGGGGGCCGTTGCCGTCTACCCGGACGCGTTCGCCGGGCGCCTCACGGCCAGCGGCACGCCGTACGATCCCGATGCCCTCGTGGTGAGTCACCCATCGCTCCCGTACGACTCCGTCGTGCTCCTCTCCCGCCCGGACGCGGACCGCCACACCTTTGCCCGCGTCCTCGACCGAGGGCCGATTGAGGGAGGGACACTGCTCGACGTATCGGCGGCCGTGGCAGACCGGCTCGGCATCGACACCGACGCGACGCCGACCGTAGAGCTGCGGACGGTGTGGACGGGGGGCCCGTGAGGCCGTAACATTTTTCGTGTCGCACGCGTCCGACGTTCACCCTCACCCTCTCATTTTTCTCTTCCTCACGTCCCCGATGGCCTCTACCGGCTGGCGGACCTACCACCGGGCCACCCGCTCGGCCACGTACGGGTTCCTCAGCGCCCTGCCGCTCTTTGCACTCTACGAGACGATGATTGTGCTCGCGAACGTCGACGCCACACGGCCGGTTCGGGTCGAGGCGGGCATGTGGATCAAAGAGCTACTCATGATGACCGGGGCGTCCGGCGGGCTGGTCCTTGCGATGCTCGTGGTGGGGGGCGGTGGGACCGCGTACCTGTTGGATCGGCACCGCGACGTACCGCTGCGGTCGCGCTACTTTGCGGGGCTCGTGGGCGAGAGCGCGGCGTACGCGATCGGGGTGGCCCTCGCCGTGTCGTCGGCCGTCGGGGTCCTTTTTGCCGCGGTTCCGCCGCCCGACGGGGCACTCTGGACACAGCTGGCCCTGTCCGTGGGGGCGGGGCTCTACGAAGAGCTGGTCTTTCGCGTGCTCCTCGTGGGCGGGCTGGCCCACTTCCTTCGAAGGGCTGTGGAGTCGGATTCCTGGGCCTACGTCCTGGCCGCCCTGGTTGGGGCCGCGCTGTTTAGCCTTGTCCACTACGTTGGCCCCCTGGGCGATCCGTTTGCACTCCCGTCATTTGCCTTTCGGTTCCTCTTCGGCCTGGCCCTCAATGCCCTCTTCCTCGCCCGCGGCTTCGGCGTCGCCGCCTGGACCCACGCGCTCTACGACGTGATGGTGGTGACGGGGATGCTGGGGTGAGAGCGGCGGCCCGGAGAAGGACCGCGCCTGCCACGCCAGGTATCACGAAAAAGTCTGACATCCCGGCAGGCCTGAGGACCGCGGCACGGCCCTTGTGCATACGAGATAGTGAGGTGCAATTAGTCATACACGTTCCTACAACGACCCAATATGAACAGCTTCCGCACCACCGCGCTCATGGCGGGCATGCTCGTGCTCTTTGCCCTCATCGGGCAGGCGCTTGGGGGCACGGGCGGCATGCTGCTCGCCTTCGTGATTGCCGTGGGCATGAACGGCGTTAGCTACTGGTACAGCAGCTCCATCGTACTCCGCATGTACGGAGCCGAGGAGGTAAGCCGCGCCGAGGCGCCGGAGCTGCACGATCTTGTGGACCGCCTGCGCCGGCGGGCCGATCTGCCGATGCCGAAGGTGTGCATCATTCCGCAGGACCAGCCCAACGCCTTCGCCACCGGCCGCAACCCCGAAAACGCCGTGGTGGCGGTCACGGAGGGCATCATGGACGTGCTCGAGCGCGACGAGCTGGCCGGCGTGATCGCCCACGAGCTGGCGCACATCAAAAACCGCGACATGCTGACGTCTACCGTCGCGGCGACGCTGGCCGGGGCCATCACGATGCTGTCCCGGTTCGCCCTCTTCTTCGGCGGGCGGGACAACAACTTCCTCGTGTCGCTCCTCATGATGATCCTCGCCCCGATGGCGGCCATGCTCATCCAGTCGGCCATTTCCCGCAGCCGCGAGTACGCCGCCGACCGGGAGGGCGCCGAGATTGCGAAAAACCCCCTCGGCCTCGCTAGCGCCCTGCGCAGCATGGAGCGGGCCGCGGAGCATCGTCCCATGCAGGCCAATCAGACGACCTCACACATGTTCATCGTGAACCCGTTCAGCGGGGGGCTGAGCGGCATGAAGCGGCTCTTCTCTACCCACCCCCCCACGGAGGAGCGCATCGCCCGCCTCGAAGAAATGGCCGGCCGCGCCCAGTGAGCCCATGATTCAGAACCGACTCGCTGTGTTCGGGGGCGGGCTCTTCGCGTTCTTCCTGGCCGCGGGCGCCCTGCTTCTCTATCTCTTTGGCACGGACACGTACACCGTTGACGGCCGCGTCGCCGGCATCCAGAATGAGGGGCGTACCCTCGTGGTCGAACACGAGGAGATCCCGGGATACATGCCGCCGATGATCATGCCCCTTCCGGTGGCGGACTCCAGCATGACGGCCCCGCTGGAAAAGGGAGATGCGGTCCAGTTTCGGCTCGCCGTGAGCGAGGACAGCGCCAGCATCATTGCCGTTCGCCAGCGTGCGGACACGGCGGTGGCCCGGAATCCGGCCCGCACGACCACGCCGATCAAATCGGCGGCCGATGGGGGAACGCAGATGCTCCAGCAAGGGGACCGCGTCCCCGCAGACCTCACGCTCACGACTCAGGCTGACGCGTCCCTCCAGATCGGCGACTACCGCGGGCAGACGCTCGTCCTGACGTTCATCTACACCCGGTGCCCGCTGCCGACCTACTGCCCTCTCATGTCGAAGCAGTTTGCGGCCCTGCAACCGCAGCTTCGCGAGCAGCATGGGGAGGAGGCCCAGCTGCTGTCCATCAGCTTCGACCCGGCCTACGACACGCCGCAGGTGCTCCGCGAGTACGCGTCGAAGTACACGGATCGGCTCGACACCTGGACCTTCGCCACCGGCGACTCAAGCCAGGTTGAACGGGCGACTGGTCTCTTTGGCGTCCACGCCCAGAAAACGGGGAGCGAGGAGATCACGCACAACCTCACGACGGCCCTCATCGGGCCGGAGGGGCGCGTGCGGCGCCTCTGGCGCGGCAACGACTGGACGCCGTCCGACGTGCGGCAGGCCGTCGCGCAGGTGGCCGAGGCCTCCTAATCCGTCCTTGGACGCACCGATCCAGCCCGCTACCAGAAGAAACGCACTGGGGCAATCGGCAGGAAACCTCTATTTTTCCTCATCTTATGAACAGGTGCTCATACATTCATAAGTTTACGGGCTGACTGGAATGGTGTCCGCAACGGGAATCGTCTTTTGGACAGCGCTCATCGCCGGGGTCGCATTGGACGTGACACTCCTCGCTACCCTCGTAGTTGAGGCCGTTCAGGTCTGGCCGCCGCTGGGGCGCCGAACGTGGACGTATCGGCTCACCTGGACGCTCTTCGCTGTGGCCTGCGTTGGCTTTCTCGTTGTGGGCGGGATGGACGCCGGGAGCCTGGGGCTTGCCCGATGGATAGGCGAAGCCGTGACGACTATCCTCGGCAGCACGCTCGTCGTAGGGGGCACCGCGTTGGCCAGCTACGCGATGGGGCGACTGGGGCTGCGCGGGTGCCTCGGTCTAAATGCGGAGCTCGTCACGGACGGGCCCTTCGCCGTGAGCCGAAATCCCGGCTACGTAGGGGACCTCATTCTAATCGCCGGGTACGTGCTCCTCACCGACTCGGGCCTGGCAGGCATCGTGGGAGCTGTCGGGGCCGTCTGGTTTCTGTTGGCGCCGTTGGCCGAAGAGCCCTGGCTGGAGGAGCAATATGGCGCATCTGATCGGCGTTACCGGCAGCGGTGTCCTCGTTTCCTCGGGCGGTCGTCGATTCGGGCACTCTCCTCGAAAACGGCCTGACAGGGCCTCCTCATCCGTCAATCCGTACACTCCCCACATCCGCCGTGGCGAAACAGGTTCAGCTCGATCTCCCGATCGTTCTCCCTACCGTCCCCGACGCCGAGGACGCATGTGTCGACCGTCTCACGAGCAGCCTCCACGAGCAGGACGGGGTGAGTACGGCGCACGTGTCAACGGCGACGAACGGCGCGCCGGACCGGCTCTGCATCCACTACGACCCGGACGCGATCTCGCTGCCCCAGATTCGGCGACGCGCCCGCAGCCTCGGCACCGAGCTGACCGACCAGTATGGACACCTTTCCTGGACCGTCGACGGCATCTCACATCCTCGCCGTGCCCGCACACTTGCGCGGCGGCTTCGGCAGATCGAAGGGGTCGTGGAGGCGGGGGCAAGTGCCGCCGAGCAGATCCGCGTGGAGTACGACCGGTCGTCGACGAGTGAGGATGAGATTTGCGCCGCGCTCCGGTCGATGAATGTGCGGCCGCGGGGCGACCGACTGGAGGCGCAGGGACTGGCGGAGGAGGCCGGCAATGGACAGCGGGAGGCGGGACACGACCACGACCATGGCGGGATCTTCGGCGAAAAGACGGAGCTGATCTTTGCCCTCACGGCCGGCGTGTGTGTGGCCCTGGGCGTCGGGCTCTCCTTCGCGAACGGTGTGCCGGGATGGATTCCCTGGGGACTTTACATCGGTGCCTATGCGTTCAGCGGGTACTACACCGTGCGGGAAGCGGTCGATACGCTCCGGGCCGGAGAGTTCGAGGTAGATTTTCTCATGATCGTGGCCGCGGGAGGAGCGGCGGTGCTCGGAAAATGGCTGGAGGGGGCGTTTCTGCTGTTTCTCTTTTCGCTGGGCCACTCGCTGGAGCACTACGCGATGCGCCGGGCCCGCCGGGCCATCGAGTCGCTTGCGGACCTGGCGCCGGATACGGCCCTTGTGCGGCGAAACGAGACCGAACAAGAGGTTTCGGTGGACGACCTGACGGTCGGCGATGTCGTGATCGTAAAGCCGAACGAGCGCGTGCCGGCCGACGGGGTCGTGCTGAAGGGCGAGAGCGCGGTGAACCAGGCGCCGGTCACCGGGGAGAGCGTGCCGGTGGACAAGACGCCGGTCGAAGCTCCGCCGGCCGTGCAGGATCTGGCGACCCTGGACGCGGCCCATCGCGTCTACGCCGGCACGATCAACGGCAGCGGCGTGCTGGAGGTGCGCGTCACGAAGCGGGCCGACGAAACGACGATCTCGCGGGTGGTGCAGCTGGTGACGGAGGCGGAAGCGGAGAAATCCCCCACTGAGCGCTTCACCGACCGCTTCGAGCGGGTCTTCGTCCCGGCGGTCCTCGGGCTTGTGGGGCTGCTTCTCTTCGCCTGGGTGCCCCTGGACGAGCCCTTCGCCGACAGCTTTTACCGCGCCATGGCCGTGCTCGTGGCCGCGAGCCCGTGCGCCCTCGCCATCGCCACCCCGAGTGCCGTGCTGAGTGCCCTGGCCCGGGCCGGACAGGGAGGGGTTCTCGTAAAAGGGGGCGGCCCGCTTGAGCATCTCGGCCGGCTCGGGGCCGTCGCGTTCGACAAGACGGGCACCCTCACGACGGGCAAGCCCCGCGTTACGGACGTGCGTCCCTGCCCCGGAGTCCGCGAGGAGACTCTTCTCCGGACCGCCGTCGCCGCCGAGCAGCTCAGCGACCACCCGCTGGCGGAGGCGGTCGTCCAGTACGGCGAAGACCACCTCGGGGCCCGCCCGCCTGAAGACGCGACGGAAATGGAAGGCATCACGGGTCGGGGCGTCCGCGCCTTCGTCGGAGGAGTGCCCGTACACGTTGGGAAACAGGCGCTCTTCGACGAGATCGGCGGGCCGCCGCCCCCCGACACGCTTCGTGAGGAGGCGGAGGCGCTGGAGGCCGACGGACGAACGACGATGATCGTCCGTCGCGGGGGCACCTACCTCGGCGTGATGGGCCTCGCCGATACGCCCCGTCCGGAGGCGACCAACGTGGTAGGCCGGCTCCGCCGGACAGGTATCCGGCGGATGGTCGTGCTCTCGGGGGACAACCAGCGCGTCGTGGACGCGGTGGCCGAACAGCTGGGGCTCGACGAGGCCCGTGGCGACCTGCTGCCCACCGACAAAGTGGACGCTGTTCGGACGCTCCGCCAAAACGAAGACGTGGCCATGGTGGGTGATGGCGTGAACGACGCGCCCGCCATGGCGAACGCCACTGTGGGTATTGCAATGGGGGCGGCCGGATCGGACGCGGCCCTGGAGACCGCCGACGTGGCCCTGATGGCCGATGACCTGTCCCAACTGCCATTTGCGGTGGGGCTCAGCCGACAGACCCGCCGTGTCATCACGCAGAACCTGTGGATTGCGCTCGGGATGGTGGCGGTCCTGGTGCCCGCCACGATTGCGGGGCTCCCCATTGGCCCGGCCGTGGTGCTGCACGAAGGGTCGACGCTGCTCGTCGTGGGCAATGCGTTGCGGCTTCTCCGGTACGACTCGTAATGGCCGCGACGGAACTGGACTCGACCCGTCGTCCTATGAGGCACCGGTTCGCAAAGGAACCCTTGGTCTTCGCCTCGGCCTTTCTCCTCGCCACAGATCCACGCCCATGTCCGGCAACACCGCCTCCGACGCCCCAGCCGAAGCGCATGACGGGACCTGCGGAACGGAGGCAGCACTCTCGGAGTCGCTGCCCACGGCCGCGGTCACCGACGCGACCGTCCGTCTCCTCAAGGGCTTTGCTGACCAGACGCGACTGCGCATCCTGTGCCTGCTCCGCGACCGGGAGGTCTGCGTGCACGACATCGTGGAGGCGCTCGACATGAGCCAGTCGGCCATCAGCCACCAGCTACGCGTGCTCCGCGACGCCCGGCTCGTGTCGTACCGACGGGAGGGACGGCACGTATACTACTGCCTCGCCGACGACCACGTCCGCGAGATGCTGGAGAATGCCCTGACGCACGGGGCCGAGCCGGCGTCCCAGTGAACGGGTGCCGGGCCGGAACGCCGTGGCGGTCTACGAGGGGGCTTCACCCGTCGGGGCCCCGAATCCCCCGCCCCCCGGCGTCTCAACGCGCAGCCGACTGCCCGCCGGGAGCGTCCGAGACACGTGGGGCGGGAGTTCCTCTTCGTGCCCGTCGGGATGAACGAGCACCGTGCGGCCCGGCGCTCCGGGCCCGCCCCCGTCGCGCCCCCATGGTCCTCGTCGGCGCCGCGTACTGAGCATCGTCGCGGTCGTCGGGACGAGCAATTCATAGACGCGCACGAGCCCGTCGCCGCCGCGGAACCGGCCCGCGCCCCCGCTGCCGGAGCGCAACCGGTAGGCGACGATGCGGAACGGATACGTCTGCTCCAGCGCCTCGACGGGCGTGTTGAGCGTGTTCGTCATGTGCACGTGCACCCCGCTGAGGCCGTCTGTGTCCGGCCCCGCGCCCATGCCGCCGCCGATGGTTTCGTAGTAGGCAAAGGCGGACCCGTCCGCACGCGTGCCGCCGAGGGTGAGGTTGTTCATTGTGCCCTGCCCGGCGGCGGGCACACGGTCGGGAAGCGCCTGCGCGAGGGCCCCGAGCACCGCGTCTACAATGCGCTGGGAGGTCTCCACGTTGCCGCCCGCCACTGCGTGCGGCGGTGCGGCGTGGACGAGCGAGCCCTCGGGGGCCATCACGGACACCGAGGTAAAGCTGCCGGCGTTCACCGGAATCTCGCCCTCGGTGAGGCCCTGCACCACGTAGTAGCAGGCCGACTGTGTGATGGGGCGGACGGCGTTTAGGTTGCCGTCCACTGCGTCGTCGGTCCCGGCAAAGTCGAAGGCCACGGTGTCGTCCTCCACCATCGCGGCCACACGGATTGTGGCCGTCTCCTCCTCGTCGACGTCCAGCTCGTCCGCGAACGTGTAGGTCCCGTTGGGCCAGTCCGCCAGCGCGGCCTGCGTACGGCGTTCGCTGTAGGCCTGCAGGTGACGAGCATAGGTTGTCACTTCGTCGGGGCCGTGCGCCTCGGTCAGGGCCTGCAGGCGCTCCGTGCCGACCGAATGGGCTGCCCGCTGCGCCGCCAGGTCGCCCCGCCGCTCTTCGGGGGTGCGCACGTTGCGAAGGAGGGTCTGGAAGAGGGCATCGTTGCGTGTGCCGCCGTCGTACAGCTTGACCGGAGGAATAATGGTGCCCTCCTGCACCAGCTCGGTGGCGAGGGGCAGGGAGCCCGGCGTCATGCCGCCGACATCGGCGTGGTGCGCCCGGCTCGCCACGAAGAACGATGGGCCCTCCCGAGGGCCGACGAACACCGGCGAGACCATCGTGATGTCCGGCAGATGCGTGCCGCCCGCGTACGGATCGTTGAGCACCACCACGTCGCCCTCAGCCCAAAGGTCCACGGCGGCGCGCGCGGCCTTGACGCTCGCGGGCATGGCGCCCAGATGGACGGGGATGTGGGCGGCCTGTGCGACGAGGGCCCCCTCCCCGTCGAACACCGCGCAGGAGAAGTCGAGCCGCTCCTTGATGTTGGGCGAGTAGCCGGTGCGCCGGAGCGTCACGCCCATCTCGTCGGCGATCCCCTCAAAGCGGTGGCGGTAGAGCTCCAGCAGGATGGGATCGGCGTCGGGCATGCGAACGGACCTGAAAGCGGGGAAAACACCGTTGCGGGACTGAGGCGCAAAGACGGGGCGTGCTCCTGCTCGTTCCGTCTGCCTGTGCTGCCTGCCGCGGGCCTCTACCCGGATGGACCGACAATTATACCCACGGATCGTTTCGGGATTATACCTGAGGAGTCGGGAGAGCCGGCTTCAAGAGACGCTAGGAAGACTTACGGCCGACAGGTTCATCGTTTCCACACGTCCGCCCCCCGGCACGTAATCGCTCCTCGGCCTTGGATCAGCGCCCTGAACGCGTCTTGAGGTTCATTGGCGGACGTGGGAGGGACGCACCACACGCCGAGCGAGGTGACTCTCTGCCTGGAGTAGGTGCCGCGATAAGCCCCCAGCGATGATTGGGTCACAGGCGTGGTGTCCAGATCCAATGGCGAACGACTGTAAACCCGTACGGCCCAACGGCAGGAAGGATGTCCGACGTCTCACGAGAGCTACGGCAACGGGTGGGCCTTCCCCCACTGGTCGGCGACCGTGTCCAAGTTCGTGCAGGATGCCTTTGCGCCTGACGGGCTAGCCGGCCCCCGCGGGCGTCTCGGCTGAGAGAGGGCGGCAGCGTGCAGGGAGCAAGCTGTCGAATAATGCCCCGTCGAGGTGGGCTGATCCGCCGCTACACCCGTCCTGAGCGCCTTGTTGTACAGAATAGCACATGGACGTTCGGAGCAGACACTGTAGCCCTGGCACAGTTGTTGGCTGATTGGCACGTCCCCCGGTTGTACGAGGCAGGCGGCGGTTGGGGCGCGTATCAGGGCAGCCTGTATTTAAGGCAGCCTGTATGCGTTGATCGCGTGTGCCCCTTCGCCTCCATCTAGCTTGATGCCGGGCTGCGGCCGTCTCTAGAGGCCTCGAGACGAGGCCCACAGAGGCAAACGCGAAACGGGCCGCCGATGTCCTGACTTTCGTTCTCCCACCTGTTCCCAACACGACCCCGATGCATTCCTCCCCACTTTCGTCTCGCCTGCACGTCTTGCCCTATCTGCAAGTCGCTTCCGTGCTCCTGGTGAGTACGCTTCTGTGCCTTCCGGGGATCGGCTACGGCCAAACGACTCCAGAAATCGAAGGCACAATCACTGTGAGCACGGACGCCGGCGGGTCCGAGACGCTTCCCCTCGGCATCGACCCCGGCGCGACGGCTGGTGTGGACTCGTCCTTCGGCGAATCGGAACTGCCGCCGGCACCTCCCTCGGGCGTGTTTGATGCCCGCTGGATCGACGACGACATCAGTCCCTCAGGCTTCGGGGAGGGGCTGCCCGTCGACATCCGGCAGGGAAGCGTGAGCTCCAACGGGACCCGGCAGCATGAAATTCGGTTCCAGGTCGAGGACGCCGCCACCGCGGTTACCATCGAATGGGACCTGCTGGCGGAAGTGAGTGGAACGATCGTAGACAAGTTTGACGGGTCGGTGTACGGGCCCGTCGAGATGACGGGAAACGACTCCCTGACGGTGAGCCCGGGCGACCCGGCCGCCCTCCTCACGATCGATTACAACACCGCGCCGACGCTCGACACAAATGCAGGCACGACGCTGGACGAGGGCGGGCAGGTGGCCATTTCGACCGATTCCCTCAGCGCCTCGGACCCGGACCACGATCCCTCGGGACTCACATTTACCGTGACGAACGGGCCCACGGAGGGAACCCTTCTGGTTGGGGGAACGGCGGATACGGCGTTTACGCAGCAAGACCTGATTGATGGGGCCGTCACGTACGACCACACTGCCAACGTTGCGCCTGGAGATGTCCCGCCTGACGACGCCTTTACGTTCGACCTACAAGACAGCAAGGGCGAAGGGCCGACCGGAATCGTCTTCCCGGTGTCGGTGCTCGGGACGAATGATCCCCCGACGGCCGCGAGCGACGCCGACACGACGCAGCAGGGCGGATCGATTTCCATTTCCGCGCCGGGGGTCCTCGAAAACGACAGCGATCCCAACGGGGATTTGCTTTCGGTGTCGGCGGTCAACGGAAATGCGTCTAGCGTCGGCCAGCAGGTCACCCTGGCGTCCGGCGCGCTCCTGACGGTCGAGGCGACCGGAGCCTACAGCTACGATCCGAACGGCGCGTTCGACAGCTTGAACGACGGGGACATCGGTTCGGACAGTTTCACCTACACGGCCAGCGACGGGAATGGGGGGAGTGCCCAGGCCACCGTGTCCCTTGCCATCGAGGGCCTCAATGGCGCGCCCGTGGCTACAGACGACAGTTTTGCCACGTATGAGGACAGCACACTGACCATCGGTGCGCCCGGGGTTTTGGGGAACGACAACGACCCGGATGCCGACCTGTTGACACCTTCAGTGGTGTCTGCGCCGAGCAACGGGACGCTCACGCTAAGCAACGATGGATCTTTCGAGTACGTCCCGGCGTCTGGATTCGCCAACACCGACAGCTTCACGTACGAGGTCGCCGATGATAGCGGCGCCACCGATCAGGCCACCGTAACGCTCACGGTCAGTGGCGTGCGCACCGTGAACCTGGACGACGGGTGGAATTTGGTGTCGCTCCCCTACCAGTCGGGGGACCAGACGTTTGGAACGTTTCTGCCGTCGTGCACGAGCGGGTTCCTCTACGACCCCAGTTCGGGCAATCAGTCCCTCTCGGACGGAGACACGCTCACCGTCGGAGAGGCCTTTTGGGCGAACTGTCCGTCCGGGACAGAGGAAGTCACCGGCGTGAAGGCGGACTCGCAGACCGTCAGCGTCGCCGCCGGGTGGAACCTCGTCGGGCCGTTCGGCGACTCCACAGACACCGGAGCGATTTCGTCAGATCCGCAGGGCATCGTGGAGTCGTCCCTCTACGGCTTCGATCCGTCGGACGGCTACACCCCGGTTTCCACGCTCGTGCCGGGCGAGGGATACTGGATCAGCGTCAGCGCGTCGGGAACGTTAACGCTTGGGGGCGGGGGGGGAGGAACCAGCCTTGCAGCCAGCACGCGTCTCCATAATGCGGGGGGGGATGGAAAGACGGCCTCCCTCCAGGTGACCGATGCTGAGGGGCGCGAGGCCACGCTTTTGCTCCGGCGCGACCGGCCCGCCTCGAAGCAGACGGGACACATGCTGCCCCCAATTCCTCCCGGGGGCACATTCGACGTCCGGTTCGCCAACGGCAGGGCCCTGGCCACCGTGGAGCCCGACGCCAGCACTCCCTCCTTGCACGACGTGAACCTGCAGGGGGTGGCGTATCCCCTAACGCTCCGGCGCCAGGGGAGCCCGCGCGCAGGAGGAGTCCTCGTACGGGAAACCCGTGACTCCGATGCAGACGTCCGGACCTTGACCTCAGATGCCCCGTCGGTGACCCTGCAGAATGGAAATGGGCAACTGCAGGTGGGGCTCCAATCCGTCCCCGAACAGTTTGCCCTGCGGAACAGCGCGCCAAACCCCGCCAGGGGAGCGGCCACGATCGCGTTTAGCGTGCCCGAACAGACGCACGTGACGATCGACGTCTTCGACGTGCTGGGGAGGAAGGTCGCAACGCTCACGGATGGGCAGAAGGAGCCGGGACAGCACGACGTTCGCCTAAATGCCCGGTCGCTGTCGAGTGGCACGTACTTCTACCGCATGTCCGCCGAGGGCTTTTCAAAAACGCGGCGCCTGAGCGTCGTCCGGTAGTGGGGCAGACGTCCTGGGCATGTCGATAATGCAGGCGTGCACCCGTTCACCGCCGGGGCGGCCGGGTCGAGCAGGGCGGGAAGAACCGCCGTGTGCACGTGACCAGGTAAAATCGACAACGACGACAAAGAAAAGCCCCGTCGACCTGGTCGCGTGGAAGGGACGGCCGACGGGGGGCTCACAGCTACCACTGCAAGCATGACAGATAATCTTTAGGCCGGTCCGTTTCGTTCCGATATGGAAGACATTTGCTGTTACCAAAAGACTAATATATAGTGAATGGGTTTGCCTTCGCTCGGGTGAGAAAGCTGACCGCCACCTGGCAGACGCATGTACGCCGGTGCTGCCTTGATCGCCGCAGTCACTGGTGCCTATGCCGTTGGTCTGCGCTCCCCTAAGACAATCTGCCACTCGGGCGCGCCCCCAACGCCGACCCCCGAAGCCGATCTGCCGACTGGACATCCAACATCTGGATTGAAAACATCTGGATTGAGAGATCAAGCAGGGGACTGTGTGGATCCACCCCATCCAAACGATTTGATCCTCTAGACTCTCCGGTGTCCCTGCTCGGCTTAGAGGCCTCCGTCCCCCTGCCGATAACAACAACAGAGCGCGGTTATCAACCAAGAAGCAATAGTCGTCATGCCCCGCAGCGGTTCTTCCTCGCTTACTCAGTCTGAGTCCAGCCGTCGTGATCTGTCCTGGACGGGGTGCGAACGGGCGGTCAGAACGCTCCACAGCGACGCCTCAGACGACCTCGACAGGGCACAGTCCCGGCGGCTCTACTCACTCGAACTTTCCGCGTCCCGGCACGCCGGCGAGTCGCCGCGACGTCTGCTGGAGCAGGCGAAACGGATCCTTCAGTAGGCGCGATTGGGGCCGCACTCACATCCCACCGGTCTTCGGCTCGTGGCATTGCCCAAGGACCCGCAGAGTAGGAACGAAGAGCTTCGCCGACATAGTTCTTCACCCTTGAACGCCTCGGAGATGGCACTCCGCCGGGCCATGAGAGCGGGAGACATGGTGCTCGGTTGCACAATGCGGAAGCTTTTAGCCTTCGGAGCGCTTCTGGATGCCCCATGGAGGCACGTGCAGTTCCGCAGGGGACATCCGTTCCGTAGATGACATTCTTCGGTGAGCGGGGCGATACGGTTTGTATTCACATAGAAAGTCCCCGTATCTGCACGAACGGACTATTGAACCCCATCCGACTGCCGAGAATGCTGTTCAAGGGCGGACGCCTCTCGCCCGAGCAGTCGTTTGCAATCCCGGGTCCGGTCGTTGCCCTTGGGGGCTGGTCCGCCCAGCTTGGACAACCCTGGCCGCAACCTGCCGGCTAGAGCCACTCCACTGGGGTCTCGTGGGGCTCTTCGTCACGTCTCCGCCCATGCCAGCCTTGATGGGACGCACCGGGCGCCTGCTCTGGTTGTTGAGGAGACCCGTTCATGGCCTCGTAGAACGTGGCGATCTGTGGCACGCGACCACGTTTAGTTGTGCAGGCGTCGAGAAACGCCTGGGCACGCAGAGACCGGACGTGAACGCTCCTTGCGTCGACGTCGAAATTGGAGAGAACAGATTGCCTCTCGGAAGCTGTCGTGCTACTTTTCTGCTCTCAAGTTTTGTCGACGAGCGGGCAATTCACCCCTCTCTAGGTCGTCCTGCTCACCGTGGCTCGGGCTCGCGTACAGTGCGGATGTCCAAACGGTGATGCGCCGAATGATCCAGTGTCCGCCGCCTACCTCTCGGTAGCCCCAAGTAATAGCCTTGACGCACGTGCCACTAGTCTCTCGTTTCCGTCTCAGCCTCTTCCTGTTTTCTCTTCTCGTGGGTGCGGTGGGGGCCAATCTTGCCCACGCACAGTCCAGTTCGTCGCAGCTGGATACCACCACAGTCCAGACGGGACTGGCCGTTCAGGGACCCATGGAGTACGATCGGTCGGCGATCTACAAAGACACTCTCCTACACCAGTGGGTGCAGGGAGCACTGAAGGCGCCCACTCCCGGCAGTGCGATCAGCGCGTCAGCCAGTGCTCAATGGAAGCGGGTGACAGCAAACGAGGAGGGCTATTTCGAGGGAGAGCGGCTGGAAGGAGGCTATCTGTATGTCTCGGTTGAGGCCGACGCCCCCGAAACCGTGCTTCTGCGAGCGTCGGGCCACGTCCAAGTGCTCGTGAATGGCGTGCAACATGCGGGCGATCCGTACGACTACGGATGGCTCCGCCAGCCCATCCGGCTCCGGGAGGGAACCAATCATCTGTACTTTCGCAGCGAGTGGGGACGGGTGCGTGTCCAACTCCTACGCTCCCCGGCGTCCTTCTCGATTGCCCGACAGGACCGAACGCTGCCGGACCTGCGCGTCGACGCGGAGAACTCGCCGTGGGGCGCCCTGCGGGTCACCAACGCGACGGACGCGGCCAGTCGCTCCCTGGCTCTACGGGTGCAGCTCGGAGAGGGCGCCCCCGTGACCACCTCTCTTCCCCGCCTTCCGGCCCGAATGACCCGCAAGGTCAACGTGCGCCTCCCGACCACCCGCCCGGACACGACCGGCACGGTCCCACTGAGATGTGAACTCATCCGTGAGGGAGCCCCCACCACGGTGCTTGACACGCTGCGTACGACGATCGATGTGGTGGAGGCGTCCGAAACCCACAAGCGCACCTTCCGGAGTGATATCGACGGCAGTGTGCAGTACTACAGCGTCGTTCCCCCCGCCAGCCCAGATCAGACTGAGGGTCGTCCCTCGATGGTGCTCTCGCTGCACGGGGCGTCGGTTGAAGCCCCAAGTCAGGCCGGTACGTACGCCCCAAAGCCCAATACCTACATCGTCGCCCCCACCAACCGCCGTCCCTACGGATTTAACTGGGAGGACTGGGGACGCCAGAACGCCCTCCAGACCCTTCGCGTGGCGGAGCAGCGGTACGACACGGCTCCGCAACGCACCTACCTGACCGGCCACTCAATGGGGGGGCACGGCACCTGGCACGTCGGGGCCACCCACCCGCACCGGTTCGCGGCCATCGCCCCGTTCGCAGGCTACCCGAACCTCCGCGCCTACGGCCGGCCGGGGGAGCAGACCACCGGCACGACCACTGTCGAGAAGCAGGTTGAGCGGGCCACCAATCCAAGCGACACCTACGCCCTGGCCCGAAACTTCCAACAGCACGGGGTCCACATCGTCCACGGCTCCGAAGACGAGGTCGTGCCGACGGCCCACGGACGCGCCATGCGCAACGCCCTAGGCGGTTTCCACAAGGACTTCGCGTACTACGAGGTGCCCGGTGCGGGCCACTGGTGGGGAAGCGAGAGCCTCGACTTCCCGCCGGTGTTTGATTACTTCGCGTGGCACGAGATTGCTCCTCCTACCGAGCAAGACACGCTCCGCTTCACGACGGCCAATCCGGGCGTGAGCGCCCGGTCGCACTGGGCTGGAATCGAAGCCCAGCACCATCCGCTCAACTACAGCACAATTACCCTCACCCAGGACACCGCCGCGGGGACGATTACGGGAACGACCGACAACGTAAAGCGGCTTTCCCTGCGGCTCGGTGCCCTCAACATGCCGGACACGGTTGGCCTGAGCATCGACGAGGACAGTTTAACGGTTCAGAACCCGGACACGGCAGACCGGCTCTTCCTCGGGCATTCGGACGCCGGCTGGACCCGGACGGAGGCGCCAACCCCCGACCAGAAAGGGCCTCACCGGTACGGGCCATTCAAGTCTGCCTTTCAGCACGACGTGCTGTTCGTATACGGCACGCAGGGCACCCCGGAAGAAAGTGCGTGGGCACGCCGGAAGGCACGCTTCGATGCCGAGACGTTCTGGTATCGGGGCAACGCCTCGATTGATCTGGTCCCGGACACCTCCTTCGCCCCTAGTGCCCACCCCGATCGTGGCGTCATTCTCTACGGCCACGCCGACATGAATTCTGCCTGGTCCCTTCTCCTCGAAGACAGCCCCGTCCAGGTAGGGCGAGGACGGGTCACGATGGGAGAGCGCACGGTGCAGGGCGATGGGCTCGGGACGTATTTCGTGCGCCCACGCCCAGGCAGCGATCAAGCCCTGGTCGGGGTCGTGGCGGGCACCGGCCTTCCGGGGCTTCGGGCGGCCACTGCCAATCGATACTTCCGGGCCGCGGCTGGCTTCCCCGACCTCTTTGTCTTCGACGCCGACATGCTGCTCGGCGGTCAGAGCGGGGTTCAGTACTGGGGCTACTTTGGGCCCGACTGGGGGCTCGAAACCGGAGACCTCCTCGGGCCGTCTGCGCTTCGTTAACGGGCGGGTTGCCGGCCCAGCGTGGAAGCCCCGGTTCCCGCGCAGCCTGGAGACGAGAGCATGGCACGGTCCGAGAACGGGCCTCCAGGCCCCGCACCTCGTCGCGAGGCGAGAAGAGAGGTCAGGTGCCCTCTTCGCCCCTCCCTTATACGAACGCGCTCTGGCCTGTGATGGCACGGCCCACAATGAGCGCGTTCATCTCGCGGGAGCCCTCGTAGGAGTAGACTCCTTCCGCGTCGGCGAAGAGGCGAGCCACGTCGTGGTCCAGCAGGATGCCGTTGCCTCCCATGATGCCCCGAGCGATGGAGACGACCTCGCGCATCGTGTCGCAGGCCCAGACCTTGGCCAGGCTGGACCGCTCGTTGCTGATCGCGCCCTCGCCGGCCTCCAGGCGGCCGAGCTGCATGACGAACGTCTGCAGTGCCGTCACCTTGCCGAGCATCGTGACGAGCTTGTCCTGCACCATCTGAAACGAGGAGGTCGGCTTGCCAAACTGCGTGCGCTCGTTGCAGTAGGTCAGGGCCTTCTCGTAGGCACCGGTGGCGAGCCCCGCGGCCTCCCAGGCCACGCTGGCGCGGCAGGTCGCAAGCTGGGCGCTCACGTCCCCGAAGTGGGACACGCCGGGCAGGCGGTTGGCCTCCGGAACCTCGACGCCGTCCAGCTCGATGAGCCCGTTCTCCACGCCCCGCTTGGCGATCTTGCCGCCGATCTGCTCGACGTGGTAGTCGGGCCGCTCCTGCTCGACGAGAAACCCCTTGATGCGGCCGTCCGCCTCGTCGCGTGCCCACACGACGGTCACGTCGGCAAACGTGGCGTTGCCGGCCCACTTCTTCGCGCCGTTGAGCACCCAGGTGTCGCCCTCGCGGCGGGCCATGGTGGCCAGGCCCTGCGACACGTCGGAGCCGTGGTCCGGCTCGGTGAGTGCCCAGGAGCCAATCATGTTGAACGCCGCCAGCGGCTCGAGAAACCGCTCCTTCTGCTCCTCAGAGCCGAAGAGCGCCACCGAGCCCATCGATAGAAGCGTATGCACGCCCCAGAACGTGCAGAACGACGGCTCGACCCGCGACATCTCGAAGCTGATGAGGTTGGTCTGTATCGGATCGTCGGACGGGAAGGTGTACGCGTCCCGGCCAACGACCTCGTCGAAGAGCGCGCTGGCCTTGGGAAGGAGGTCCTTCGGAAACGTCCCGTCCTCCCACATCTCGTTGGCGACCGGCTCGACCTCCTCCTGCATGAACGACCGGACCGTCTCCCGGGTCTCCTCCTGCGCGTCGGTCAGGCCCTCAAAGACCTCGTACACGTTCGCGTTCACGGGGGGCGTGGGCGACGGACGCTGGGGCGTCTGGGGACGGGCCCCGTCGGTCAGGCGATGCAGGTCTTCTTCGTCGAGGTCGCTTAGCGCACCGAGAAGTTGGTTGACGTCTGTTTTTTCGGCGAGACGGGCGAGCGCATTCCCGTCGACGTCGGCAGTGAGGGGACCATCAGGCATGGGAGGAGGAGGGGTTGGACGTAGATCGTGCTATGCTGGCGGCCGGAAAGGATGCTTCGAGCCGCCGGTCGGCGCTGGTGAAAGCGCTTCGATGTACAAATGAGATTATCTGATACGGGGGTTTGTAATCAGCTTCTTCTAGGGCCTTTGGTACAAGAATGTTCAGTTGCGCCCCTGGGGGCGGGTTGGGGGCCTGGGCGTTACCGACCGGTGGGCCGCAGAGTGAAGACTGGGGGCAGCCATCGCGACCGAACGCAGCGTGGTCTGCGATCTTGGGTGCGGAGACGGACGCATTCTGGTCACGCCCCCTGCCGGACAGGGAGGCCCGTGGTAGAATTTCTACAGCACGTCCCCCTAACCTCCTCGCAGGGTTAAAGGGCGTATGGGAGGCGTCCTCCAATCTCTACTGAGAAGCGGGCAAGACCTGCCTCGTCCAAAAGGTCTTCGGCCGTTCGGGCCAGTCGGCGACGATGAGGTACACCCATACCGTAAACGAAAAGCCGGGCGTCACGATGAGGAGATTGTAACCTTTCGTTGACGCCTTACGCTCAGACACCGCATTTGGGGGGCGCACCATGCACTTTTCACCTGCAATCCAGTGTTTTAAAATGCTCAGACATCTGACCTCACCTTTTACGCCCGAAAGCAAGACCGCTCCAAAGACGAAAACGTCTAGCGCAGCGCATCCGACTAGGGTTCACCGACCTGTCGGAAGTGCACCAGGTGCCATAGTTATCAGTATCCCATTCGGGGTTTCAGCGCTGGAAGGGAGTAGAGAAGGAAGCCGGCACACCCACCCCGCCGGCGGGGCACGACGGCCTTAGACGGGGGATGGCTTGTTGGGGCGCCCAGAACCGACAGGGGGAGTGCGGCGACGATATTCCGGAGTCCGTGTTCGACAAATTGCGCCGGGCAACGCCAAAACTGACAGAACAGACCGATGACAAAGCGGGAAGTCGACATTGAGCTGGCCGACATGGCCAATCAGCTCGGCGTCACCCTCCGTCGGCTAATGGTGGGACTCCAAACGGGCCGGTTCTCCGAGTACGTCACCGAGGACGATCTCGTGTACAGCGACAAGGGGGACCCTCTTTTCTTCCGTGTTGAGCGATCCCGTGGATATGCAATCTGCGGACAGGATCTGCCCGACGTGGAGAAAGACATGAGCACGGTGGAGAGGATGAGCACCTCCAGGGAGGCGAAGGAGGGCACGAAGGCGGGACGCGGCGCGTCCGTAGAGCAGAGCGGATGGCCCGTGGACTTCGGGAAGGTCGCAGGGGCGGTCGCGCTCATCAAGACCGCCTTCTTCGGTGGGGTTGACCTGCTTCGCCGGCTCCTTGGTGGCCTCGAGAGGCTCTTCGAGGGCCGGCCGCCCAGTGAGCAGCAGTCCAGACGTGAACTTCCGGGCCGGCGGTTGGACGCGATCTACCAGGAGGGCTGGAACGCCCGGTTGGAGGGAAACCGGTCCAATCCGTACCTCGACGATCTGCAAGCGAGCAACGCTTACCGTCAGGGATGGTGGGACGCGGACGAGGAAATGAAGCGCCTGCTGGTGTCTCACTTCGAAGTGGAGTGCCAGACGTCCGCTCGCGGGTAAGAGAGGGGCTATTGATCGCCCGGACTCCCAGCGCATGGTATCTGAACCCTGAGAGGCGGCAGTTTCACTCAAGGGATGAGTGTGCCGATCGAACCGGCCTGCCGCGGCAGAAAAGAGCCCACGACCCAGACCTTGGGGCCTGGATGACGAGGAGTGCCCTCACTTTTCGATGCCTTCCTTCCCTGCGCGATGGCAAACGCCGAGATGTCCCGGAGAAACCAACGGTTCAATCACTCATCGTCTCTCTTTCCACCTGTCCTCACAGATTTCATTCTCCCTTTGTTGATACCCTGGGGGGCTGTTTTGTTATACTGGGAGTAGACACATATAGGAAAATTTGAGAGGTCGCTGAATAGCCTAGTCAGCTCAAGCTTCTTCTTTACGCTCTAACGAGTTTTGGCCCGTCTCGGAGTTTCCTCCCCCGCCCACACTCCGAGCCGGGCCATTTCTACGTCTAGGGCTCACGTCGAGTCGAAAATCCCCCGCCATCGCCCCCCGCTTGGGCCGACGAGTCCGTTGTGATCGAATCTATGCCCCACGGCACAGGCGGTAGGGCGTGCGAGCCACACTGCGCAGGCCATACCGGCCGGTCCCTCGCTTCAGGCCAGCCCCTTTTCGGCCAAGAGATGCCAGCCGGGCGCAAGTGCACACCACCCGGAAGCCGCCTGGGCGACGTGGAGAACGGAGCTGTACGTCCCTAGCTGCGCCCCAACCAGTGTAGAGCCGTCCCTACTCCTGGCGGCCTTTGGCGTGACTCCTCACCCGAGTTTCCCTTCCGCCCTCGCTCGACGGATGTCTCTCCGACGCTTCCGTGGAATTTGCTCCTCGATCGCTACGTCTACGAAAAACACTTTCGGAAGCGCGTGCAGCAGGCCGGGGGCATCGTCCGGCGTCCGTCTCAGTTCTGAATCGAGGATCTGCCGGTCCGCAGTGCGGCCGGTGCCGTGCTTCCGGAAGCGGCTCGCCAGATCAGACCGGCTACTTACCGCCTCGGGATGAATCAGGCCCTCCTTCAGACGACAATGGTCACGAAGCCCGCGTGGCATCTTGTCTCTGGGAACGTAATCGGTGCCCCTCCCCACAGAGTTGACACCCTCTAAAGGATGGCCCCCCTCCGGAGAACGTGCCCGGTCTGGGCGGCGGCGGGCGTAGTGAACGAGAACGCCCTCCTTCTTCTCCTGACACAAAAGACGCCACCCGTAACGAGCCGTTTCCGGAACGGAAAACTCTCCGACTGGATCGCGGCCGGTCTCAGCGACCCACTCCCAGTACCTTGTCCATCGCTCCTGTCTTTTCTTCGGGGAAAACTTCTCACGGACGCTCCTGTGGCGGTCGCTCCCCCACTTGGGCGCGCGCCTCAAGGCCTGTGACCCGTGCTCGTCTACCGAGTAGAACCGTTCGACGAGCGCCCCTTCCGTCACGGTGACGCGGCTTTCGATGACCCGGCGCTCCCAGGTGCCCGCGGCTTCGCGGCGCAGCGGCGCCGTGACGTCCTCGATCCGAGAGCCCGCCTCGGGCCATTCTTGTTCCCAGGTGTCTCCGTTTTCCAGGGCCCTGACCGCCTCCTCCGGAAGCCGTGCAAGCACTGTCTCTCGGCTTTCAATATCCACAGGCATACCGGTCGCGTTCGTGGCTCGAGGCGGCTGCAGCTTCGGGTGTTCGCAGTTACAAGACGCATTCCAAGGGACACGACACAGGTTCCACGTGACCCGCGGGTGGAGACTTGTTCAGGCCCAGCCGGTTCCAAGAGAGGCGGATTGTTGGCGAGAATGCGTAGGGACGCCTGGGCTTCTTTTTGCGTCTCGGTGGGGCGCAGGAGGACGTTGGGGGCCGATTGGGGCTTGGAGAGCGTAGAGATCGGCGATCGATTCTCACTCGACCCCCCAGCGCCATGGAGTACTTGAGTGGGAGACGCTACGCGAAGGACTCGCCGTACATGTGGCGGTGCTCGCCAAGAAAGACCGGCGCTGGTCCCGTTGCAAAGGCGTAGCTGTACAGTCCGCTATAATTTATTTAGTAGTAAAAAATTTGATTATAAAATAAAACAAGTCATAAGTTAAATAACACAAAAGTAGAGCCGAACAGTTGATTGCCAAGTGTGCTAGTACGATACAGTAAAAAGCTTAAGGTGCAAATAAATTTAAGTGCTCACTTTTTATGGGTCGGGCGAGTCGCGCCGTACCTCCCTGCCCACGGCACGCCTGGGCCCTGTCCCAAAGGCCTCCCGCTCTCTCCCCTCATTGAGTCCATCTCTTCCTCCGCCCGCCCGAGTTTTTCTGCAGCGTGAAGCAGGCGCCCGGCGGTTGCAGGGCTCCGGGCACTGGCACGACCGAGTCGGGGGAATCACCAACACAATTGCTCCTTTGCTCCTCCCGACACAAACAGAAACCATGCGACTGCAAACAGGGCCCGTTCCCCCCATCTCGGCTTCGCTGCTCTGCATGTTGGCCCTTCTGGTTGCGTCGGTCTTGGCCACCGCTCCAGCCCGCGCGCAGAAGCCCGACGGCTGTAGTACGGCCTCGGAGACAGAATCGAGGAGCCAGACGACGGTCGATTCCTCGACGGTAGAACTCGACATTGAGAAGCGTGGTGGTACGTCTCTGACGCAAGCGAAGGCGAGCCTCGTCGTCGTGCCCGGCACTGCAGAAAGTGGGGGCGCCAAACTCTCTCTGCTGACGGTTTCGGAGTCTCCGCGAAGTGCCTTCGACGCCGATAGACTGTCTCTTGTCTTCGCCGACGGGAAGCGTGAAACCCAGGACCTGAAGCAGGTTGTAGACGAGAATGAAGAGGGCGCGGCGGTAAGGCTGCACTGGGTTGACCTCTCGGCCGAGAGGCTCCGCCGGATTGCCGGCTCCAAAGCGCTTCGTCTGGAGGGCGGGGGAGCCGTGTTTGACCTCTCGGGGAGCTCAATCCCGGCACAGGCACAGGCCGTGTTGGATACGCGCTGAGAAGACCACTGCTCCTTCCGTCACAGGTCACTTCGGGCCGGTGGCGTCTGCCTACGACTGAGTGGTCGGCTCGCGCCGGTCCCCATGCTGCCATACCGCTCAATCAACGTCTCAGTGGCGAGCTCCCCTCTCTGCCTTCCTGACCTGAAGGCGTATGAGCTTCTCGGTGTCCCCAAAGTACTTAGAGATGCTTCCTAGCGGGCCGCCGCATAACCGGGTACCGAGGTCTCGGTGGAGAGGCACTGCGGACCAGAAACGGAGGGCATATTGGGAGTCTGCTCCTGCAGCGCATGCGGGCGGACATCTTGGATCGGAATTGAGTACCTAAGTTCACAGGAATGTCTCCCAATGTCTTCACAGCCTCACACAGCCGATGTTTGACGAAGAGCACTTCCCCCAAGAGTACGAGTGTGAAGGGTGCTCCACGACCGCCACGGTCACGCACGAGGACATTCAGAACGTGCCGTCCTTTCTTGCGGCAACGACCGTAGCAGAAGCGGTCGAGTACGTGATGACTGAACGTCGCCGATGGTCGCTTCAGTCATTCGAGGGGGCGTTTTGCCCTACCTGTGCGGAGGAAAACGACTGAGGGCAAACAGATCCGCCGGTCCAGGTCGATCTAGTGAGGGACTCAGGTCTCGCGACCCCGAACAGACAGGTTCGGGTCGTGCACCTGCCCCCCCCCCCTCGTCGCACCTCAATTCGTCGCATAAAGCGGCCAGTTCGTCGACGCCCTCTGAACGCTTGAGGGGACCCAGCGTGTGTCTTCCCGCAGCGATGCACAGCTGGTAATGACGCGAAACGGACAATCACTCTCCGCCCAATGTCCCGGCGTAGATCCTCCCCATCCCGCGGCTCACGAATCCGCCTCCTGCTTGCCTCCCTTCTCCTGCTCGGGGCAGGGGCGATGCTTGTCACTACGCCCGCAGCAGGGCAGGACGGATTGGCCCCTTCGCCCGCGCCCGACTCGGCGCCAGTCGTCTCTGGGCAGGTGAATCTGCGGGGTACGGTCGGCATCCCTCAGGGAGGCCTCCGTAACAACATCAGCGGCGTGGGCGGGGGCCTCCACGGCTACATCGGCGGTTGGATCGGCTCACGCCCCCCTTCTTGTCGGGCTGGACCTTGGCATTCTCAACTATGGCCGCACCACTGATCAGGTGCCGTTCAGCAGCACGGTCGGTCCGCGTGTGCCGGTGGAGGTGAGCACAAACAACAACGTCGTGGAGACGCACCTCTCCGTGCGGCTTCAGTCTCGGACGGGACGCTTCCGGCCCTACGTGGAAGGACTGGCGGGCTTCAAATACCTGTTTACCCGAACCACCGTCGGAGATGATGACTTCGGGGAGGATGATCTCGGGGACGACATTGCCGGGTCTACAAACTACGACGACTTCGCCCTCAGCGGCGGGGCCGGGGCCGGAGTCGATGTCCGCGTCTACCAGCAGCCGGAGCCGGGGAAGACCGTGAGGGCCGTGAGCGTACATCTCGGCGTGCAGTACCTGCTGGGCTAAGAGGCAGAGTACCTTGCAGAGGGAGAATTGACCGACGAGAACGGAAATGGCCAACTCGACCGCAGCGAGTTGGGCGTCCGCCGCTCACGGACGACCTTCCTACAGCCACAGTTCGGCGTGACCCTCCGACTGGCAGACACCGACTGAGAGTCTCGTCCGGACTGCCTAAGCGGGGTTGCAACCGAGGCACGTGCGTGGGTGCCCCCCGTCTTCCGTTTTTGAGAGGCCTTTTGTGCTGGGGACCTCGTTGCGCGTCGGTCTAAGCCCGCCGACTTGGTAGAGTTGGCCCCGGTGGACGTTGCAGAGCACGGGCCGAGCGGCGGCTCGGCGGGATCTTATGACCTAGCAGGACTGCAAAAGATAACTCGGCAGCACCTTCGAAGGCAATCCACGGAGCCATGGGTGACGACGAAACGCCGGCAACGTACCGCACCTCAGCGTTCCAGCGAGGCCTTTCCCTTCTGTCCGTCGGGTCTCTTCTCCTGCTCGGGGTGTTGGAGGTGACCGACGAGGGCCCGCTTCTGGAGCTCTCCCTTGTCAATGTGATGCTCACAGGGGCGATGCTTGTCACGGCGGCCGCCTATGGGCTTCGAGCAACCGTCCGGGTATCGGAGACGACGGTTCAGAAAAGGCGGCCTCTCTGGACGGACCATGTTCTTCGCTTCGAGGACATCCAACGGGTTCATCTGCCCGTAACCACCGAGGCGCTCTGGCTCTACACTGAGCCGGACGGAAGCCCGGACCTGAGCATCGAGGCCCAGTCGTTCGAGCGGTTCGAGTCCCTGGCCCGTCAGGTGCTCCGGCGGCTGCCCCAGCACGCAGAGATCCGAGACCCTGCCGGTCGAGCCGAGGGATATCGGCGAGGAGGAGCCGCGGGGGACTCCCAGTCGGATAGTGGATAGGCGGAGCGACAGCTGGACGGGCGAGAGCCAGACCTAATTCATAGTCCGTAGCGCACATTTGCTTCATAGACCGCACCGACGCCCCCGTCCGCCAGTCCCACATGCCGGAGAGGAGGGGCGGAAAGGCGACACGTCCTCTCACCCGTCGGCTGATCGTCCTGGACTGCAGATATATTTTGGCGCGCAAGCAGCATACGTCCCATGCGCACCTGGTCCGTCTTCCTCATCGGAGTCGCCTTCCTCGTGTCCACCGGCCTGGGGTGTCGTACCGTCAGCGGGCCCACCCCTGTGCAGGAACTGGTCCCCGCCGATACGGCCCTCAACCTCCAGGCCTACGACGGATCGATGCCCCCAGAAGCGGGCACAACGTCGGTCCTGATTCTCGGCACCCCCCACATCGGCCTAAACGAACGCGACTATACCCAGCATGAGATCGGCCGGGTTACGGAATCGCTCTCCGCCTACGACCCGGACATGCTCATCGTCGAGCAGCTTCCCCCCGAGCATCCGCGGGGAAAGGGCGCTGACTACCGGCCTGCGCTGAACCTAGATTCCCTCTCTCAGAGCTGGGACTATTCCTTTGCGGAGGCCGACTCGGTTCGGCGGACCTTCCGGCGCGTTGGCGGAGAGCCGGAGCGGCCCTGCCGGCTCGCAAAGGCGTATTTGCTCAACTACGACCTGGCGAATGCGCACTACTACGCCTACCCTGGTGGACATACAGACTCTGACGGGGACGGGGCCCCCAGTGGGTGCACAGACCTGCGCCGGATAGATTCGCTGCGCCGGTATTTCGAGGCTCTGAGTCAGGGAGAGACGGGCCGCGTCGGCTACCCGGTGGCCCGGGCAAATGGCATTCGCCAGCTCGTCCCCTTCGACTATCGCGGCGCCGATACGGAATGGTTCATCCAGCATTCGCTGCTGGACGCCGTGAAAAGCGGGAAGGTGTGGGCCCTCTGGAACTTCTGGCCCGTCGTTCCCCGCGTGGGGAGCACGTATCAGAAAGATCGAGCCCACCGTGACGGCTCCGAAGACTGCTACGCCGAGGAGCTTCGCTTCGATAATTCGCCCGAACGGATCGGCCTGGAGTACTGGGCATACGAGGAGAAAATCCGGGGTATTGACTGGGAAGGCCGGGCGGTTGGCGAGGGGCAGGTCGAAAACTACTGGCGCCGCAACCGGAAGATGTTCGAACGGATGCAGGAGGCGATCGAGGCGCAGGGTCCAGGGCGCGTGCTGGTGATCGTAGGCAGCGGGCACAAATACTTTCTGGACGAGCTGACCCGGGAGGCGGGCTACCGTTGGATCGACCCGCGAGAGCACCTACCCCGGTCGTGCGCTGCGTCTGGGGCAAAAGAATTGGACGAGTAGACGTTGCCATGTCTCTTCTCCGGCAAGAACCCTCGGTTTCAGGGACAATCGAGCGGTCGTCAACAGCCACATCTCGTGGTGCCTCCACAGCATTGTGCGAGATAAAGAGGTCTTCATCATTCTGAGTCAACTTCAGTCGTCAGGGAAGCGGTCGCTTGCATTTCTTTCCCGGTAGCCTTCCTGGTCCTGCACCTAACCTGTGCTGGCCCCTTCAGGCACGACTGTCATGCAGGAGAGAGCGATCTTACCCCTGAATCAAAGGTTCAGATGCCATTTCCCGAATCCCCGGGTCCCCCAGAAGAATAGGTGAGTGTAGAATGGGCGAAGCTGTCCCTCTCACCGTTTCCATCCAGCGCCCCGACGCGACCAAGGATGGAGACTTCTCGTCTACGTCGGACACGCGGATCATCCGCCGCGGGGACCTGCTGCACGTGGATCTGAGGATTTCCTATCTTCGCCTCCACACCGATACCCAACAGCACGCGTACGTGCTCCGTGCCGGCGAGATAGAGGCCCCCCAGTGTCCTCAAGCGGGGCCTGCGGACGGCCAATCGCGTCCAAGACCTGTTGACCGATCGATTCGAGACGGGGCGTACGGGCAACGAGGTGCTCCGTGCAACGCTCGAGGCGGCCGATTCCTCGGGCATCGACGCCACGATCTATGCCCACCCGATTGGGCTCCACGGGCATGCTACCGGGCCGCTCATCGGACTTTGGGACCAGCAAGGCGGGGTGCCCGGCAAGGGAGAGGTCCCTCTTCGCCCGAATACTGCGCACTCCATCGAGCTGAATGCGGCGGCCAGTGTCCCCGAGTGGAACGGACAGGACGTGCTCTTCCGGGTAGAGGAAAACGCGCTTTTTACTGGAGACACGGTTCGGTACCTCGACGGGCGCCAGACCCAGCTGTATCTAATTCCTCGGCGGTAGGGTCTTCGGCGGTGGGGGCGACGCGCATCGCGAAACCTGCTTTCAACGATCCCGCCGTCAAGGGCCCTGCGAAAGCCGAGAAACAAGCTCTTGAAGTTGAACGGTCGCGGGCGGCCTTCGGGGCTGGGCGGGCGTCCTCGCTCTGCCAACTGGCCGGATACGTCTCGGCGGCAAGAAGAACGACCAAGCCTCCACAAGGGGATCAGGCGCCGGACGTGTTGAGGGCCGAGGGATCGTTTCCCAAAGATTGGTCAGATACAACGCCTTCCTGAAGGGGCCCTTCGGAGAGCGGGATCGCCTGCGTTCAGGTCCGCTGCGCCGATCAGTCTGGTCCTGGTTGGCGCTACCTCCCCTCATGGTCCTCTGCCGTCAGGTATCCTTCGAGCCAGGCTTCAATCTCCTCCGGGCCGTCGAATTGGTGCTTGTCCGGTGGCGGCTTTTCTTCCTGGAACGCGCACCACCCGTTGTTGAAGGCCTCGCGTAGGCTCGGTCTGTCGTACGGGTTCAGCTCTTCGTGGAGGTTTGGCTTTTCGATGCTACTGCCTGTGGGCTTGGCGCAGAACGGGGCTAAAAGCGGTCCTCACTAGGCAATGGGGCAACCGGAGAGCAGAGTGGACCGGAAGGCCGCACCGCCGATCCTTCCGCGCGGCCTTACTGGCCGGCAGATCCGCCGAACGGTTCTGCTAGCTTAGGAAGCCCCAACTCAAGAGGCCATCGCATAGACGCATGCGAGCCAGTAGTCTAACGTCCTTCGAATCTCTTTTCGGGCTCCTCCACGGAGTCTTCACTAATGAGGCCCCGTCCCTCGAAATGGTGCTGCCCAATCCCCACGCCTCGCGCAACCGGTCCGGCGTGCCTCACAGCTTGCACTCGCTCTCGCCAGACGGGGCGGGACCCTCGCCGGGCTGAAGGTAGCGTTCGGCTGCCTTCAGCATCAGGGGAACGTCGAAGTAGAAAGTGCTGAACATCTCGTCCCTTCGATCTTGCAGGTCGGGCACGATCTCCCGTTCCACGAAGTCCCGAAGGAACGCTTCCCCAAACGAATCGGAGAGTCTCGTCGCAAGCAGAAGAACGAGTGCCTTTTCGCTCAGCCCGTACGCCTGCTCGGAGGTCTTGGCCAGCGGGGCGATTTCCTCGGAACGGGGGTTGTAGTAGTAGGAGGGGGATACGTCCGGGTACCGCTCGCCAATAAACTCAACCACCTCTCGTGCGGGTGCCGGGTCGAAAGGCAGTAGGGCCCTGGCAATCTCCAGTGAGGACTGCAGCTTGACGAGGCCGTTCGGGGAGTAGTACCCACTGGTCCCGTCGAAGACCGTCTCGATTCCCTTGTCGTACATCTCACGGGAGAAACCCTTCTTCAGGTACGCTTCTTCCGTAAACTGGGCCATGGCGCTGGCGTGACGGAAGAGCGAGGAATCCTGAGTGCCGCAGGCAATCTTGCGAACGGTATGCGGCATCTGGTTCAGAACCCACGTGCTTTCGGAGAGCGTCTGGGTGCCGTAATTGTAGTAGTTCTTGATGACAAATCGGCGGTCGGCTTCCCAGTACCCGTGCCTGAGGTACGCGTCGAGCACCTTTACGGCCATCCTGCGGTACTCATCGCTGCCCCACCGCTCGTACGCGTCCCAGAGCGCGTCGGCGAGAATGCCGGTCTCCTTTGAGCCGCTGGCATCCGGGGTCGTGCCTGGCTTGTAGCGCCAGAGGACCGTATGCCGGGCCCGAGGGTCTTTTGCGCCGGCGCGAAGGAAGTGCGCCCGGACCATGCCGTAGGCGCGGTCAAACAACGAGCGGTTGCCGAGGGCCACGGCCGCGCTCATCGTGTTTCCCAGGTCCACGGCGTACGCGTAGCCGTCGTCACGGAAGGGCAACCCTTCTTCGAGGTCGCCGGCGAGGCGGGCCTCGTAGCTGCTGACAAGCGCCGACAGCGTTTCAGGGGGCGCCTCCGCGTCAGAAGCGGTGGACGTGCAGCCGCCCAGGAGAACCGCCGCCAGCAACAGGACCGCCGCGCAGCGTATCGAGACCTGCGGCGGCACGATAGAGGCGCGTGACATCGGGGAGAAGGACGTCAGGAAATGAAGCCGGAAGACAGGTCAGTGCACGGAGTTTCCCTTTCGGCCGTTGGCCTGCTAGCGGACCCCGCGCCACTTGCAGGTTGAGTTTGACGGCTGGGTCCGGCCGCGGCAGGGTCAATGGCGGTGGGGGAGGAGAGTCCCTGATGACCCAAGGCAGTGTGGATCTGAGTAGGACCGCTACTCGGAAGCGAGACCCCCGCAACGGCGCGGCCACTGGTATTGTCCGACAAGGGGCAGTCCTGCTCTGAAGGCACCTTGCGTGGGTTTTTTTCTCGGTAAACTGGTCTCCGGAACTCTCATCGTAAGGAGGCGAGGGGAGTGCCCATCCCGCACAGCATACGTTCTGAGGCCCATCCTATTTCCGAGTCCACACGGGCCCGACCGGTGGGGATTCCGAGCCTGAATAGGCGAGTGGACTATTTCTCCGCCGTGGAACTGCCCTCTTTCTTGTGCCCTTCTGTAGAGGGCTCGCACACAGTGCGCACGGGCTGCCTCCGTGCTGGCTTCCACATGTGCCACTGGCTTTTGATGCTGCGCATCTTCCGCAGTGTCGGGGTAAATCTGCTCAGGAATTTGTCCATGGGGGACTCAATTTGTGAAAGGCGAAATGAATAAGGGCCCGAAACCGTGGGGATTGTCCCAAAAGACGACGTCCGGCACGGCAGCGTCGGGTCCGGGGCAACGTGGGCCTGCAAACCGGAGAAGTCCCTACCGGCAGGCCTCCGATGAGGAGCCGTGTTACCTCCGATCGTCCGCGTGGGGCTTGGGCCCGCCGATCGTCTGGCCGCCCACCGCTCCCGACTGCCATCGGTTTTTAATGCTGCGGACTGTTCCCGGCGCGGGAGCGCTTAGCGAGAGGACTCGTCGTGGCGAAAGGGCTCGCAACGACAGGGAGAGTCCGTTCAGGAACTCGCTCATGTAAGTGGGCAGAGGTCGAGAGAGTGAAGACCCAGAAAGCGGAGGCTGAGAAGGAGAGGGCTGAGGACGTAGGGACTGGGAAATAGGCACGCGGGGAGCGGGTAAGAAAAAGTGCGGGGGAAGAAGTTCTTGCTGAGGACTGTCGTCCGACTTCTTTTGTATGACGGTAGACTCCCCTCTGCCGTTGTCACTACCTTGTGAGAAAAGGGCTTTTGCCGCCGGAGTTACCGCGGGATACATGCTCTCTTGTTGCTCTCTCCGTCTGCTACGCCTCTTCTACGGGCCATTTTGTCTCCGGTAGCGACTGCATTCTTCCAGATCTTCCACCGCCGCAGAGCCGCGCCGCATCGTGGAGCAGACGCCCGATGAGGCAAATGCCTGCTGAGGCAGCCGACCGTGGTGGCGCCCGCTCTCTCAGGCCGGAGGGCTTGGGGGCTTCGCCTGCTCCGTGGGAGGGGCTTCGTTTTGTTGGACGTGCGGGCCCCAACGCGAGAACCGGTCCGCCTGAGGACCCCGTGCCGGGTCGGCGGCCCGGCGCCGGACGGCCTCCGTGAACCCGGCAGGGGGGCTGCCGCTTTGAGATACCCCGTGTTTGCGTCCGCGCTTATCCCGTCGTCCCCCCAATGCCTGACTACCGTCGTGGCTTCGAGAGCCTCCGCCAAGAACTCCACGAGCCGTCCCTGCCGGTGGACGGGGAGTGGCCGGAGTGGCTGGAAGGCACCCTCATCCGCAACGGCCCGGCACAATTTGAAGTGGGGGACGAGGACTACAACCACTGGTTCGACGGCCACGCGATGCTGCACGCGTTCCGGATGCGGGACGGGGCCGTGGCGTACCGCAACCGGTTCGTGGAGTCAAAAAGCCGCACGGAGGCGCTGGAGGAGGGGCAAATCGCGCGATCTGAGTTTGCGACAGACCCCTGCATGTCGCTCTTCGGGCGGGTGATGAGCCTGTTCAACCCTGCGCCCACGGACAACGCGAGCATCAACGTCGCCCGCCTGGACGACCAGTACGTCGCGCTGACGGCCACGCCCCTGCCGGTGGCCTTCGACCCGGAGACGTTGGAGACGGCGGGGGTGGTGGAGTACGACGACGACGTGGACGTGGACATGTCGACTCCGCATCCGCACATTGAGCCCGGCACGGGGCGCACGCTCGTCCACACCCTGTCCTTCGGGCGCCAGTGCCGGTACGGGATCTACGGCGTGGAGGCGGGGGATAAGACGCGCCGCCGGGTCGCCACGCTGGACGTGGACCGCCCGAGCTACATGCACAGCTTTGGCATGTCGGAGCGCTACGTCATCCTTTCGGAGTGGCCGCTCGTGGTGAACCCGACGGACCTGCTGCTTCGGGGACGGCCGTTCATCGAGAACTTTGAGTGGGAGCCGGAGCGGGGGACCCGGTTCCGCGTGCTGCGGAAGGCGGATGGCGCCGAGGTGGCGACCTGTGAGGCAGAGGCGGCGTTTGGGTTCCACCACGTCAATGCCTTCGAGCGGGACGGAGAGGTGGTCTGCGACATCGTCACGTATCCGGACGCGTCCGTCGTTGAGGACCTTGCCCTCGACCGGCTGCGGAGCGACGCCCCGTCGCGCGGCAGCGGGTACCTGCGCCGCTACCGCCTGCCCCTCGACGGCGGGGCGGCCTCCTCCACGGTCCGGGGCGAGGACCGCATAGAGCTGCCGCGCATCCACGACGGCCCGGCGACGGGCCGCTCCTACCAGTACGTCTACGGCGTGGGGACGCGGGTGGAGGGGCAGTTTACGGACCAGCTCGTGAAGACCGACGTACCGGCGGGCACCACGCAGACCTGGCACGAGGAGGGAACGTACCCGAGCGAGCCGGTCTTCGTGGGCGCGCCAGACGGGGAGCGCGAAGACGACGGGGTCGTCCTGTCCGTAGTGCTGGACCCGGCCGCCCAGCAGTCGTTCCTGCTCGTCCTCGATGCGTCCTCCTTCACGGAGCGGGCACGGGCCGCCGTGCCTCACCCGATCCCGTTCGGGTTCCACGGGCAGTTCTTCGACTGAGGTCGCCGGGGGCCGAGGCCCTTAGGGAAGACTCTTCGCCTGAAGCCCTCCAGGCAGAGCGTGCGGCGGAGGGCAGCGCGACGGGAAATGTCCTTGGGGGTACAGTCTGAGGGAATCCTTCCCAGCCCCGCATTAGTTTCTAGTAGTCTCCGTCCCTATTGCGACCACCCCGCTTCCCGGTTCTCATGGCCGATCCGCCCGACACCCTAAAGTATTTCCACAAAGAGCCGGCGGTCCTAGAGCCGGTCGTGTCGGGCCGCAACCCCGACGCCCGGCGCCGGCGGGAGCGGTCCGATGTGCCGTCCGACGAGGCCATCCTGCACGGCGATCCCTTTGAGACGGAGAGAACCGAGGACGCGACCGTCTACCGCGGGTACCTCGCAGGTACGAACCATGCGCAGGGCCGGGTGGGCCTCACTGCGCTTCGCCGCCCGTCCGAGGCGTTCGTGGCGCCCATCTTGGACGCCATCGGAGGGGCCTGGTGGGCGCGCAGCGGCACAGACGGGCAGGTGGAGGCCCTCGGCTCCGACGCGGCTCGGCGCGTCCTCCAGGATCCCGGCTCCACGCGGGTGCTCGTGACAGCAGACGCCCCGGTGCCTGACGACCTCATCGCCGAGGCGGCTGTGCGGGAGCCGGACCGTGCCCGCCCCGCGCTGTCGGCCCTGCTCGACGCGGCCCAGGTTGCCTTTTTCCCGGCGTCGGCCCACGACGGGCACGACTGGCGCCTCTGGTCGGTGGCGCCGATGCAGCGGCGGCTCACGGACGCGTTTCGGGACCGCCCCGTTTCGGGAACGCGGCGGTTTGCGATTCCCGCCGCGAAGGCGCGGTCCGAGTCCAAATTCTACTTCGACATGTGGCGCCCTGACGACGCCGAACTCCCGGCGTACGTCGACGAGGTGTGAGGGCTCAGAGGCCGGTCTCTTGGGGAGGGAAGTCGCCCCTTGGCGCTGGCCCCGGCACAACTGTCCCACGTCGGTCCTGGGCTTCCGGCGTGGGAGACCACAGCGTGGACGAGCAGGCAGGTTCTTAGAGGCCGGCTCGGCAGGGAGGCTTCCCGGAGCAAGAATGGCCCTCACAAGAAGAGCCAAGAGGGATAAGGTTCAGACGCGGGCATGGACGCGGGCACAAGCAGAGCGTGAAGAAGGCCCCGTTTCTCAGAGTAGCAGGCCACAGCACAGCCCCAACTATACTGCCTCACTCGTGCCGCTCCGCCCATGGAAGACGCAACGCCGGACGCGAGCCCGACCGAGTTTGCCCTGACGCTCTTCTTCGCGATCGTGACGGCCGTAGCGATCGGGGTTCAGGCCCGTCCTCTGCTCGGGGGGACTATGGCCCAGGACCTTACGCGCATGCTTCTGTCCGGGGCGGCGGGGGCACTGATCGCGTGGTTCCTGTGGCGGTACCGGAAAGGGGACTACACGTCGGACCGTTGACGTGCGTCTCGACTTGCGGACTGGCGCACACGACGAACAGAAGGGCAATCGCGAAGCGATTCTCTTTCTCAAGTCCCCCGTGAGAACGCGAGAGAGGCCTCATCTCCTTCCCGGTGGTTTGTCTCTCGGAGGCGGCGCCCGATCCGTTCCGGCTGTCAGAGCTGCTCCACCTGGTAGCCGTTTTCCCGCAGTAACTCCACCAGGCCGTTCCCGCCGACGACGTGCCCCGCCCCGACCACGATCATTGGAAGCCCCTCCGCCCCCAGCATTTCTGTGAGACGGGACATCCAGGTCTCGTTGCGCTCGGTAATCAGCCGTTCGTAGAGCGCCGGGGCGTCGTTTTGCATCTGTTCGACCATCATTTCTTCGATGCCGCCGGCGTTGCCGGTTTTCCAGTAGCGCACGATCTTGTCGAAGTTCTCGACGGTCCGGTCGGCCTTCTCCAGGCTCTGGCGTAGGTAATCTTCCTGCCTCTCCGGCGGCAGGTCGTCAAAAAACCGCATCTGCTCTTCGGCCGTTTCCAGGGCCCGGACCGGCGTACCTGCCTTCTTGGCCTTGTCAAAGAAGTGCCGATCAAGGCCCTGATTTTGCGAATAGCCAGCCTTCTGCATTTGCCTCGTCGGCACCATGATCGAAACCATCCACGGCTCCATGCGCTGCATCTGCGCAAGGTTCAGACCGATCTTTTCGGCGCGCTTCTCCAGCATCGCGTAGGTCTCGGCGGGGAGCTCCTTTTCGAGCGTTGTGCCGGGTGGGTAGAGCGCGAGCTCGCGGACGAGGGTTTGCGCCTTCACCTGCATCGAGTCAAGGTTGGCCTCCAGGACGAGCATGTCGGCCTCCGAAAACGCCTCCCCGAAGACCGGGTCCAAGGGGTAGGCGTCTTTCTTCATCACGTGCACCGAGCCGACGAGGTATCCCTCGGTTTCGTTTGCCTCGGAAGCGACGCGCCAGAGCATGTGAGGCGTCGCGCTTTCCTCCTGGGCACAGGCAGGCTGAGTGAGAGCAGGGCCCACCAGGACCGCGGCGATCAACAGACAGAGAGCCCGGCCTAGGCCGTATCGAGAAGGTGTAGAGGTGCTCATGTGGAAGAGTGGAGGACTGTCAGAATGGGAGCCGCGAACGATTTTTGTATTCTACAAAATAAAAACGGAAACGCAAAGTCGTCTCTTCAGATGGGCAACTCTCGGGGCGGCTGCCCCAAAGCCCCCCACCGCGAGAACATGAGGGAGGCGGGGGTGCGTGCTCCGTACGGGCGGGCTGTCTTGCAGGTGCAGTCAATCTGTCTTGTCCACCAAGCGGTGCTCCAGAATGCCTGGCCTGCCCCACGCGCGAACGCAGGCCGTTTTCTCAGACGCCAACGGGGACTCAAAAAACGGAAGAGTCCCGAAAGGCTTTGACGGGGCGGGTTCGCAGACGCGTCACGGGAATGCAAAAATGGCCGCGACGACCCCAAACCCGATGGCCAATTTCCGAGGGCCATTGCCCGTGGCGACCGTGCTGGACGAGAGGGAGATGGTCGGGCCGGAGCCTCATACGCAACGCGCCCCAATCTCAGAATTACTCGTTGGCGTCGCCGGAGAGGGAAAAGTCCGGTGCTCGATAGTTCACATCGAGGGCGTCAAGGCGTCGGAGGTGGGTCGTCAGACGCGCCCGAAAGTGATCCCACCGACGGGCCGATTCTGGGCTCCACACGATTTCCGACAGGGCCAGTGCCCGCGGGTAGGCCATGTATTCGACCTTCTCGGGCGTGTTGATGTATTCGGTCCATACGTTTGCCTGTGCGCCGATGATGTGCCGCGTGGCCTCGGTCCCGAGCGAGTCAGGAACGGGGTCGTAGGCGTACACGTCGCGGAGCGTCGTCAAGCCTCCAATGGCCAGGGGCTCGCTGCCCGGGTCAGCCTGGTAGTAATCAAAATAAAGCGCACGGGTGGGCGTCATGATCGCGTTCTGTCCCTGACGGGCCGCCTCAATGCCTCCCTCGGTGCCCCGCCACGACATAACGGTCGCGCCGGGCGGAAGGCCCCCTTCCAAAATCTCGTCCCAACCGACCAGCGTCCGTCCGCGCTCGTTCAAAAAATTCCCGAAGCGACGGATAAAGTAGCTCTGGAGCTCGTTTTCCCCGGCGAGCCCCTCACGATCAATCACTGCCTGTGCAACGGCGCTCTCCGTCCAGTGCTCTTTGGGCGCCTCGTCTCCCCCGATGTGGATGCGTTCGCTCGGAAACAGCTCCATGACCTCCACGAGCACGTTCTCGAGGAACGTGAAGGTCTTTTCTTTGGGGCAGTAGATCTGCTCGTGGACGCCCCACGTGGTCGCCACGGTGTAGGATGAGTCGGCGACGCTCGTGCACCCCATCTCGGGGTACGCCGCCAGGGCTGCCCGGGCATGCCCCGGCATCTCAATTTCGGGAACCACCGTCACGTGCCGCTCCCGGGCGTACTGCACGATTTCCCGCACCTCCTCCTGCGTGTAGTACCCACAATATTCAGAGCCGTCGTAGGTCCCTGCCTCGTAATGGCCAACCATCGACGAGTCGCGGCACGCCCCAACGCTGGTGAGCCGGGGATACTGCTCGATTTCGATGCGCCAGCCCTGGTCCTCGGTCAGATGCCAGTGAAAGGTGTCAAGCTTGTGGAGCGCCAGCAGGTCGATGTACCTCTTGATGAACGACACGGGGAAGAGATGGCGCCCCACGTCCAGGTGCATTCCGCGATAGGAAAAGCGCGGGGCGTCCTCGATCTGGACGGCGGGCATCGCCCATTCGATGCGCTCGTCGTCGTGCCCAAGTCCCCGTTCTATTTGCGGCGGCAGGAGTTGTCGCAGCGTCTGCATGCCGTAGAAGAGCCCTTTGGCCGTCGGGGCGCGCACGACAACTGTGCGGGGCGTGACCGTCAGTTCGTAGCGGCCGTCCTCCTCCCCGCCGCCGGGCGTGTTGGTCGGACGAGTGTGACCCGGGCGGGGCGCGTCGTTTTCACTGGAGGCGTCCCCCTCGGTCAGGACAAAGGCAATCGTGTTGTCCGGCTGCGTGGAAGCGGGGCCCTCTGACTCCGTCAGCGGGGCAACCCGCATCGGAAACACCGTGGCGTTGCGCACCCGCGTCGCGAATTTTTCGGCGGGCGCCCGTGCGTCCTGATTGTCCGGATCGGACACGAGAACGCGGGTGTCGCTGTCCAACGCGAAGGCGCCGTCTCGGGGCTCCAGCTGGCGCGGCCAGGGGACGATCGGATACCGCTCGCCCTCCTCAGCGGCCACAGAGTGCTGTGGCGTTGCCGGGGCGACGTCCTCCGCTGGTGGCTGTGTGTCCGTGCTCTGTTCGGCGGCGGTGCACCCCGCTCCCAGCAACATTCCGGCACAGACGATGAACAAGACGAAGGGGGCATCCCTTCCGACGCGTGCGCACTCCGTGACTCGCATGGGGGTGTTCAAAATTGTGACCGTATACGTTCGAATTGAAAAGCAGAGGCATTCAGCGAGGCGCTTCCACGCCCCCATCAAAATTCACCGTCCGGGTCGAAGGAGCGCCCCTCGGTCATCCAGCGGCCGTCGGTAAAGTCCGGGATGGCCACCGGCGCCCCGCCCTGTTCGATCGACCGCTCGGACAGGGGACTCAGCACGCTCCACGTCGCGGCGTCGTACACGTCGATTGGCGGCGCTACGTCCCGCTTGACCGACTCCACGAGGGCGTTCCGGACAAAGTAGTCCATGCCTCCGTGCCCGGAGTCCTCCGCCTCCGCCTCGTACCGCGACCACAGTTCGGCGTCGAACTCGCTTTGGTACTGCTCCCAGTCCTCCCACCGGTGGGCCGGGCTCCGTCCTTCGACGTGCACGCTCTGGTTGTCAACCGTCCAGAGCCCATCGGTGCCCTGCATCCGAAACCCCAGGGAGTAGGGCCGGGGCAGGCTGGTGTCGTGCGTCATGACGATGGACTCCCCGTTGGCCGTCGTGATTGTGCTGGTCACGATGTCGCCCTGCGCGAAGTTGACGTCGGCCTTCGGATGATCCGCTCCGCCCTCCTCGACGATGTGGTCGCGCATGCCTCGGGCCTTCGTGGCGGTTGAGGTGAGCCGCTCGAACCGGTTTCCGCTATTGATGTCGAGCCAATGGGCCACCGGCCCAATGCCGTGCGTGGTGTACAGGTCTCCGTTCCGCTTCGTGTAGTGCTCGGTGCGCCAACTGGACACGCTTCCAGTGCCCGGCCCGAACGAGGCGCTGTCGTCAAACAGGTACGGAAGGAGGCTGTGCTGATAGCCACAGCGACAATGGATGGGCTCCCCAAACAGCCCGTTGCGGACCATTTTGAGGACGGCCATCACGTCGCGGCGGTAGCAGACGTTCTCCAGCATCATGCAGCGCGACCCGGTCCGCTCGGCGGTGTGGACCAGGTCCCAGCATCCCTCCACGGTCGTCGCGGCCGGCACTTCAAGCCCTACAAACAAGCCGGACTCCATCGCCTCGACGGCCATGGGGACGTGCCAGAGCCACGGCGTGGAGATCAAGACCCCGTTGAGGTCGCCGCGGGAGAGGAGGGCCCGGTAAGCGCGATCGCCCTCCCCGTATCCCTCTGGGCGGGACCGACCGGACTGCTGAACGAGATTGAGCGCCCGGGCGAGGTTCTCCGAGTTGACGTCGCACACCGCCGGCACCTCGACGTCGTCCCGCTGAATGAGCCCTCGGAGGTGAGACGTCCCGCGGGCCCCCACCCCAATGAGACCGAGGCGCACAGACTCTTCCCGGGTCTGTTGGACTCCACTGAAGGGCGCGAGCGACACGCCCAGCCCCGCCGCGGCGGTCGTCTGCAAAAATGATCGTCGATCCATGGAGCCGGGCATTGCGAACACAGTCGTGAGAGTGAGAAATGGGAAGGGGCACGGGCGCCCCCGAGCTACTTGGACGCTGGCGTCCTTGCCGTAAAGCACAGCCCCTGTAGGATATTTCTGCGGGCCGTGGTCGTCAACCGTCCGTCGTGATCGAGCCGACCCGCGCCTATTACTATCCCATCGCGGGGACTCGACAAATCGGCTCTAGAGGTTGGTGATGACAGTAGGTCCCCTCGTTGACCCGCGATGACACTGCCGGACCCCCACGTCTGGTCCGGCCGGTAGGAAGGCAGGGACTCGGGGACTTTAAACGGTCATTGAGACGATTCTACAGGCAAAGAGCCGTTCAGTAGTCTTTTTTACCAGGGTGAATAACAGAGTTATCGGCGCCTGGTCCTTGAATTTCTTCGCCTCAGAAACTACCGTGGACGTACATATTGTGAACACCCCGTCCTCCTGAAGGCCGCGCTGTCGTGGCGTGGCGGCAGGTGCGGTGCCCATGCGCACCGCCCTGCGTCTCGGGGGAAGCCCGGCGAAATTCCGGCACTGTCGCGCAACGGTCAAAGTCCGAATGCCCGCTTGAGGAGCGACCCGACACTCAGTCCAGCCGAGATCGCTGGGCTGACCACAGTGTCCGCCCTACGCGTCATAGGGTTGCGGTCCGCGACGTGGAGTGTGCTTTACTGGGTCAAGTGTCCCACCCCGACCGTAGCGCAGGTGCGCTCGCGGCTTCGGCAGGCGGCCCCTTGATCCAATACACTTCCCTTGCGCTCTGCCGCCTTCGTGACGCGTCCCGACGTCCGAAGGCTTTTTCTTTGTCTCAGAGCGCGCCGTGTGTCTACCCGTTCCTCCCCGCTTTACGGTTGTCCCGTATGACGCCGTCCCCGGAGGCACGACTGTGTCCGGGCGGCCCGGCTCTGAACGTCCGGTCCTCTGCGGACGAGCCTGCCCGCCGTCTCGCCTCGTGCGTGCACAGGTGCAGGATTGTGCCGGCGCCCTTCCGTAGCGCCCCCTATATCCCACGGCCAAGCTTTCGGCTTCGAGGCGGAGATCCGAACTCGCAGCCATCCTCCTTATTCAGACTGGTCTTCCCATGAGCATCTTCGACGAGCGTGTCAACCTGAAGCCCTACGAGTACCCGCATTTACTGGAGTTCAAGACGGCCATCCGGCAGTCCTACTGGGTCCACGACGAGTTCAACTTCGAAGGGGACGTGCAGGACTTCCGTGTCAACTGCACCGACGCCGAGCGCAGTGTCATCAAGAAAACGATGCTCGCCATTGCGCAGGTCGAGGTGGCGGTCAAAACCTTCTGGTCCGACGTCTACGAGCGCCTGCCGGTGCCGGAGGTGGGCGCCGTAGGGATGACCTTTGCCGAAAGTGAAGTGCGCCACCTGGATGCTTACTCGCACCTCCTGGAGCTGCTGGGCCTGAACGACGCATTTGAGCGGATTGAGGAGATCCCGGCCCTCATCGACCGCGTCGAGTACTTGAACAGTGCCCTGGAGGGGGCGGACAGCCGCGACGAGCGAGACTTCGCCCATTCCATCCTGCTCTTCTCGATCTTCATCGAGCATGTGAGCCTCTTCAGCCAGTTTCTCATCATGCTCTCCTTCGACAAGCACGAGAAGCGGTTCAAGGGAGTGGCCAATGCCGTGGAGGCCACCTCGAAAGAGGAGCAGATCCACGGGCTCTTCGGCGTGGAGCTGATGGACATCATTCGCGAGGAGCATCCGGAGTGGTTCGGTCCGGCGTTCGAGCGGGAAGTGCAGGCGGCCTGTGAGAAGGCATTCAACGCCGAGCAGAAGGTGCTCGACTGGATTTTCGCGGATGGGGAGCTCGACTTTCTGCCGCGGCCGGTCGTGGACGCGTTCCTGCGCGACAAGTTTAACGAGTCGCTGAAGAACGTGGACGTCGATCCGATCTTCGAGGTCGACCCCGAGCACCTTGACAAGACCCGCTGGTTCTACGAGGAGATCCTGCTCACGAAGGGCAACGATTTCTTCTCGAAGCGCTCGACCAGCTACTCGAAGATGACACAGAGCGTGAGCGAGGACGACCTCTTCTAGGGCTCCGCTCGATCCCGCCCGTCTCGCACGTGAACTGACCCACGGGTTCTCCCTGCGGGTTTTTTCGAAGGCACTTCCTTCTTCTCACAACCCGAACGACTCCATGTCCACAACGACCCGTTCTCCTTCTTCCACCTCCGCAGACTTCGGCTGGCTCAACGACGAGGCTCGCACCTTTCTCCGCCGGGGGTATCTTCTGGAGGGCACCGGCCCAGAGGAGCGCGTGCGAGAGATTGCCGAGCACGCCGAGGGCCTCCTCGAGATTGAGGGCTTTGCCGATCGGTTCTACGAATATATGGCGCGTGGCTACTACTCGCTCGCATCGCCCGTCTGGTCAAACTTTGGGCTCGACCGGGGCCTGCCAATTTCCTGCTTCGGCTCCTACATCGGCGACTCGATGGAGGCGATCCTCGACACCCACGCCGAGGTCGGCATGATGACCAAGGTAGGCGGGGGCACGAGCGGGTACTTCGGCGACGTCCGCCCGCGTGGGGCCTCCATCACGAACAATGGCACGTCGAACGGCACCTACCCCTTCGGCCAGCTCTTCGACAAAATTATCAACGTAGTGAGCCAGGGGGAAACGCGACGCGGCCACTTCGCCGGGTACATCGACATCGAGCACCCCGACGTGGAGGAGTGGCTCAACATTCAGACCGAGGGCGACGCCATCCAGACGATGATGTACGGTGTCGTCGTGGGGGACGACTGGATGGAGGCCATGATTGATGGCGACTCGGAGAAGCGGGCCCTCTGGGCAAAGGTGGTGGAGAGCCGAATGAACCTCGGCATCCCCTACATCCTCTTCCGCGGCAACGTGCAGGACGGGCGCCCGCAGGTCTACAAGGACAAGGGCTACGACATCCACGCCAGCAACTTGTGCCTGACCGGCGACCAGCGCGTGGTCACAGACCGTGGCTACAAACGGGCCGAAGATCTCTGGGAAGAGGGCGGCGAGCTTACTCTCTTTGACGGAGAGGAAGCGATTGGCTCAAGCCGCATGAAGCTACGGAAGACCAGCGCCGAGGTGTACAAAATCACGCTCGGAAACGGCGTAGAGCAAAAAGTAAGCGCTCGCCATGGCATGCCTGTGTATCAGGGCAAAAGCGAGTACAAGCGGACTGAAGCCCAGAACGTTGAGGTCGGTGACCGGATTGTGATTCAGAAGCAGAAGGGTCTCTTCGGCGACCGGCACTGCCCAGACGAGGCATTTATCCTCGGGATGTGGCAGTCCGATGGTACCCAGCATGGCGACCGGAAGATGATCGACATCTGGGAAAAAGACTTTGACCTTGCCGACGAGATCCAGGAAAAGATAGACCGGATTTACAACCGGCATGGGTTCAATGAATACGAAGTCACGAACCAGTATGGCGAGGCGGTAGGGACGCGCGGCCGAGAAACGCCGCAGCTCCGAGACGTGACTGTAAGCCACTCGAACGACCGTAAGAAGCGGTTAGGGACTACAGCCCTCACGAAGCTTGGCTTCGAGAAGGGCACGGTACCAGAGTGGATTTACGAAGCCGACGAAGAGACCGTGTGGGAGTATGTCCGCGGCCTTCTCATTGCCGACGGGACGGTTCACGTTTCCGATAGCAAGGGGAATCCATTGCAGATTGCCTACGCGGACGTCAACCAGGACTTCCTGCGAAAGCTGCAGCTTCTTTTCAACAATCTGGGTTTGAGCTCTCAGATCCGTTTTCTTCGAGAAGGTGGCAAGCGACCAATGCCAGATGGAAACGGCGGAGAGAAGCTCTACGAGACGCAGGATTGCTATCGGTTGATTGTCGGCAACAAAGCCGCAGGGCTAGAAATCGAGCGTAACACCGGTTTCCTCAGCCGAAAGGGTATTGAGCTTGAAGACCGCTCCTACCGAGACAACACCAAGAAGGCATACGAGGTCGTGGAGATCGAGCACGTAGGTCAGGAGACGGTCTACTGCCCGACGACCCACACCGAAGAGTCTGTGTTTGTCTCTCAAGGCGCTCTGACGTTCAACTGTTCAGAGATTGCGCTTCCCAGCGGCCCGGACGAGAGCTTCGTCTGTTGCCTCTCGTCCATGAACGCGCTGCACTACGACGACTGGAAAGACACCGATGCGGTCGAGACGCTCACCTACTTCCTCGACGCGGTGATGCAGGAGTTCATTGACGGGGCCGACGGAATGGCGCACATGGATCGGGCCGTACGCTTTGCGAAGCGCCACCGGGCAATCGGCATCGGCATCCTGGGCTGGCACTCCTACCTGCAGTCGAACAGGATCCCGTTCGAGTCGGCGGAGGCCAGTCTGACCGGGTCCGAAATCGCAAAAACGATCAAGGAGCGCTCCTACGCGGCGTCCGCCGAGCTCGCCGACCGCTTCGGGGAGCCCCCGGTCCTGGAGGGCTACGGGCGACGCAACGCCACCACGATGGCCGTGGCGCCGACCAAGTCTAGCAGCTTCATCCTCGGGCAAGTGAGCCCCTCCATCGAGCCGATCAAGAGCAACTACTTCGTGCAGGACCGGGCGAAGATGAAGGTCACGTACAAGAACCCGCACCTGAAGGCGCTTCTACAGGAGAAGGGCCGCGACACCGACGAGGTATGGGACGAGATCGCGCTGCGCGATGGATCGGTCCAGCACCTCGACTTCCTGTCCGACGAGGAGAAGGACGTCTTCAAAACCTTCAGCGAGATCAGCCAGATGGCGATCATCGATCAGGCGGCCGGCCGGCAGAAGCATATCGACCAGTCGCAGTCTCTGAATCTGGCGATCGATCCGGGCTCGACGCCGGTCAAGGACATCAACCGGCTCTACGTCGAGGCCTGGAAGAAGGGCGTCAAGTCCCTCTACTACCAGCATGGGGTCAACGCCGCACAGAGCTTCTCGCGCGACCTGCTGGCTTGCAAGGCATGTGAGGCCTAAGTCAGGCAGGGACCGCATATTTCTATCAGCACACACCCCTTCGATCATGGCTCCTCCTCCTTCGCCGGAGTCGCGTCCCGCTGCCGTCCTCGACGAGAGAGCGGAGACGCGCATTGTGCACGCCGTTTTTCCCGGCGATACGAACCACTACCACACGCTCTTCGGCGGCACGGCCCTGGAATGGATGGACCAGGCCGCGTTCATCTGCGCGACGCGCTGGTGCCGGGAAAAGGTCGTGACGGTCCGCACGAGTGAGATTGAGTACAAGCATCCCGTTTCTGAGGGCACGATCGTTGAGCTCATCGCCCGGGTCGCGGGCACGGGCACAACGTCCCTCACCGTCCGCGTCGACATGTTCATCGAGCCGATGGACGAGCACGACCGGACGCTCGCCTGCGACGGCCAGTTTACCCTCGTCGCCCTGGACGATCAGGACGACCCGACGCCCGTTCCGACAATCCCATCCGCGAAGCAGGACGAACCGTCGTCGTAGCCACGCGACCGCCTCGGCCACGGTCGGCTAGGCGTGCTCCGGGCCCCGGCCTCGCGTCTATCCGCAAAACAGACCCTGATGGAGTCAGGAAACGGTGGACACTGCTCAACCGGAGGAAACCTCCAGAAGGCGAACAAGCCGGCGACAGGAGGCTCTTTGTTTGACTGGCCGTTTTCTTCGCCGATGCCGAGGGAGGTCCGATGAGCGTGCAGGCCCCGATCGGGCCCATGCTGTGCGTGCGGCACGCATCCTTGCTCATCTGCCCGCATGAATCTGGCCGGGCTGTCCCGCACGCAGGCCCACGGCCGTCTTCGCCACGAGGGCGGACGCCAGCAGCACCAGGGGCGCCGCCCATCCACCTGTGAGGTCGTGCAGAAGGCCAAAGACTGCCGGCCCGCCCGCCGCGACGAGATAGCCCACCGACTGCGCCATGCCTGAGAGCTCGGTCGCCGTCTCGGCGTCGGCGGCACGCAGGACGAGCAGAAGCAGCGCCAGCCCGAACGCACCGCCCAGCACAAAGCCGAGGACCGAGACCCACAGGGCCGCCATCGGCGCCCCCGGCCACGCCAGCCCGGCCAGCGCGATGCCCTCCACGAGCCCGAGCAGGCAGATGATGCGCCGCTGGTCCGCCTGTCGTGCGGCCCATGTGGGCACGACCGCGGTGCCGGCTACACCCATCATCTGGGAGAGCGCGAGCAGCCCGCCCGCAGCCGCTGGGTCAAAGCCACGCGTCTGCAGAAAGGCCGGCAGCCAGGCGAGAGCGATGTAAAACGTGAGCGACTGAAGCCCCATGAAGAGCGCCACCTGCCACGCCAGCGACGAGCGTCCAAGCGCCCGAAGCGACGCGCCCACATCGTACGCCGCACGGGCTGGCACACGTCTCCGCAGTTGGGGCAGCCACACCAGGAGGGCCGCGATCGCAGGCACGGCCCACGCCCCCAAGGCGCCCCGCCAGCCGAGCGCACCGGCCATCGGCACGGTCGTCCCCGCCCCAAGTGCCGCGCCTGCCCCGATCCCGCTTGAATAGAGGCTGGTCATCACGCCGGAGTGCTCCGGGAAGTCCCGTTTCACGAGCGAGGGCAGGAGCACATTGCCCAGCGCGATGCCCACTCCAAAGAGCACCGTGCCCCCGAAGAGGAGCGCCGTTGACGGAGCTGCTCGCGCAAGCGTCCCGACCGCGACGAGCGAGAGGGTAGCGGCCAGCGCCCCCTCGGTGCCCAGGCGCCGCGCTACCAGTGGCGTGAACGCCGAGACAACCCCGAAGGCCAGAAGTGGCAGCGTCGTGAGCAGGCCGAGTGCCGTGTTGGAGAGGCCCGTGGCCACGCGAATGCTTTCTACGAGCGGCCCTACGCTTGCAAGCGCCGGGCGCAGGTTGAGCGAAATCACCAGGATGCCGAGAATCAAGAGGCCGCGCTGCAACCGAGACTCCGATGCGCGGCGGGGACGGATGATGTGGCGAATGATACGAAGCGCCTGTTGGTGCAAAGGGTGGACGTGACGAAGAGCTGGAGGGCGGGTGAGAGGCCCCAGCACGTGAGGGAGCTGAAGGCGCACGATCGGCGTCTGCCAGAACCCCTCCTGCGGCTCAGTCCCAAAAATAACGTTCGCTGGTGGGGAAAGAGTCCTCCGACCCCGTGCGCTTCGGCTGCACGGACACGCCCGCTGGTGCTTTCCCTCCCCGACTGGTGGCGGAACGTGCGTCGAGGACCGATGCAGGGCGTCGGGTGCGGCGTCGAGTCTGCCCTGGTGGCTGCCCAATACTCACTCCCTGGGCCCGGCTTGGAAAAGCCAACACCGGCTGCCCTACTCCGGCGTTCAGTCCTCCATGGGCTTGTCTTTCAGCCAGTGGCTCGAAGTATCTAGATAAGCAACCGACCAGGAGTAGAAAAGTGTCCCTCAGCACGATGAACGTAACACCAAAGCGGTTCATCTGGGGCGCCGTGGGCCGCGCGCAGAGTCGGCAGATGGCGGGCAGGACCAGCAGGGCGGTCAGCGTCGATGCCACGGTCCCCCTGATCACCACGGCCGTGAGGGGGCACTGCCCGCTCGATCTCACGTCGCTGGCTAAAAGAAGTGGCAAAAGAACAACGGCGCGGTGGGCGTTGTCGTCAAGACGAGCGGGGGGACCGGCGCGCTGCACCGTGGCCTCCTTGTCCGAAAGCCCTCCTTCCCGCAGGTCGCTGACGCAGCTGGCCGGTCCCATCCTCCTCCGAGGAGGCCGGCAACTGCCGAGGGCCGCTCGCGATTCTCCAATTAGTGCGTGATCCTCCGATCAGCGCATGCCTCTGCACTCACTTCTTCACTCAGCGCACGATCGCGAGGCGGCGCGTGTCGGTCACCCTCTCGCCGTTGATGCGCAAGAAGTAGGTCCCGCTGGGCAGCCCCTGGCGGCCTGCGTTCAACCGGAACGTCCTCGTCTCGTGTGCGGGAAGGGGGCCGTCGTACAGCGTCGCCACCCGTCGGCCCAGCACGTCGTAGAGCGCGAGGCGAACGGTCTGCCGCTCCTGCACCGCCACCTTCACGGTGGCCTGCCGGGTGGCCGGGTTCGGCTGCGTGCTCAGCCGGTAGGTCTCCTGCATCTCCACCAGCGCCTCGATGACCTTCGAAAGGTCGGTGCTCCCGTCCAAGTCGACCTGCTCGAGGCGGAACTGGTTGGTGCCCACGCCCAGATCCTTGGCCTGGTATCGGTACCGCTGAGGCTCCGTGGCGGTGCCGCCCTCGGCCTTCGACTCGACGAAGCCGAGCTCCTCCCACGCCCCGGTCGAGTCGCGGCGGTGCTGAACCCCGAAGCCAGCGTTGCCCGTCTCCGAGGCGGTCGCCCACCGGAGCGTGACGCCGCCTCCATCGTTGACGCTCTCGAAGAAGGCCAGCTCCACCGGCAATGGGGTCTGGGTGCTCCCGAGGGTCCATCGGCTAAACGACGCGATGCCGCTTAGCGTCACGGTGTTGGCGGCTGCGTCCCGGCTGCCGGCCCCTTCCTCCGACCATGAGGAGCCCCCGTCGGTCGACTTAAACAGCTCGAGGTTGCTCTCCGAGAGGCCGTTCAGCTCCTCGGGGTCGGCGTAGTGGTGGGTGAGGGTCGCGTTGAGACCGCTGTTGTTCTGCGACGGGGAGATGTCGTAGTAGCGCGCGATGCCCTGGTTGCCGTTGGCACTCTGGATCTGATGGCCGCGGGTGACGGCCACATTGCCCAGGTCCACAGAGGCGCTGATCACCGCCCCGAGCCCGGCCACGTCGCGGGCCGAGGGAGCGCTCAGGGCCCGTGTCGCGGTCAGCTTTCCGTTGTAGGCCCGGCCGCCGGTCTGTTCGCTGAGCGTGGCGGTGGCGCCGGCGGAGCCGAGGTCCATCGTTCCGCTTTTGAGGTTCCAGGCCGCGTCGTTTTGGATCCGAACGGTCGCGCCGTTCTGGACAGAGACGGTTTGCGCCGCCGAAGGGACGGTGGGGGCGACGGCAGCGATGACCAAAAAGGAGAGGATGCAGAAAGAGGGGGCGCGGCTGGGCAGCATGGTGCGGCAGGGCATTGTGGTTGGGAGGCAACGGGCAGACAGGAGCGCTTCTCATCCCCCTGATCAAAGAGCCTCCGCCTCCCGAATGGCAATGCGGCCCCGCCAGAGAAGCCCCCCGCCGAGCCCGATTCCCAGCGCAAGGAGGAGGGCGAGAATGCCGGACCCGGACCCGCCGGCCAGAATCGATCCCTTCTCCGTCTGCGCCTCCAGCGTGGCCAGACGCCGTGTCAACTCGTCGTGCTGGTCGTTGAGGGCCTCAATCTCCGCGTTCAGGTCCGCAATCGTCTCTGTCTTCTCGTCAAGCTCTGCCTGCTGCTCCTGAACCCCTTTCAGCAGAACCGCTGTCATCTTCGAGTAGGAGAGCGAGAGGGTGCCCCCGCTTCCCTCACTGACGAGCGCCGGGAACTGCTTCTGCACCTTCTGCGCGATCAGGCCGATCTGCTCGCCGGACGGGTGGGTCGCCGGGTCCTTGAACCGATAGCGCACCGGGCGAAGTGCCCCGATCTTCTGGAGGATGCCCCCGCTGAGCGGCTCAATGTCGGTCTTCAGGCGGCGGTCAGAGTTTTGGGTGAGGCCCCCGCTAATCGTAAGATTGCCTCCCCCGTCCAGCACCAGTGCGTCGTTGCGGCTGTTGGTCCCTGAGCCGTTGCCGACCACGAAGAGGGTATTGTCCGCTGACGTGTTGGTGTCGTTGTATTTGCCCACCGTGAAGGAAGAAGGGGTGGCCGCTCTCGTGGTCGTTCCGAATGCAGCTGCGTCGGTCCCTATGGCTTTCGTCAACGATCCCATTGCCGTCGCGCCGTCGGACGTCGCGTCCGTATCGTTTCCCAACGCGACGGCCCCCTTGCCCTCGGCGTAGGTCTGGTGGCCGATCGCGGTGGGACCGGGCTCAGAGTCTCCGTCCCCCGCGACACCCAGTGCTTGAGCAGAGTTGCCGATTGCCGTTGCCCCTTTCGTGGACGCCAGTGTGGCGTCGCCAAAGGTGAACGAGTAGTTGCCCGCGTCGGACGCTGCTCCCGGCTGGCCCCCTCGAAAGGCAGCCGTTTCCGGATGGTACTGCATGAACGACCCCCCAATTGAGGGAGGCGATGTCGCAATGTTGGAAAAGGTCCCGGTGACGGCAAACCCATCCGAATCGGCGATCTCGCGGACTCCGTCCTGATTCTCGGAGACTCCTTTGAGATCGCTTGCTTCGTCTAGGGTAGTCCCGTCAGGCAGAACGAAGCCGCCACTCACCTCAAGGTTGCCGCTCTGGTCCAGCACGAGGGCGTCGGAGGGGGTGCTGAGCGTCCCGTTTCCGACGACGAACAGCGGGCCCGTGGACGAATCGTTGTCGTCGTTCCCGTTATTCTTGTTGTTGTAGGTACCGATTGTGAGAGAGCGGTTTGTCGCAGCGGTGGTGTTGCTGCCGAGCGCCACGGCGTGGTTGCCACTCGCAGCCGTCCCCACGCCTATGGCTAGGGCGTTCGTGTTGGTGGCCGTCGTCTGCGTCCCCATCGCCACGGCGGCCGTGCCACTGGCCTTCGTGTTCTGACCGAATGCCACCGAGTGGGAACCGACGTTCGAAGCGTTCCAGAACTGGCGCCCATCGACCCCAGATAAGGCGCTGCTATTGTCGAACACTCGCCCGGCCCGAAAGGCAGCCTCTGCCGGGTACCACATCAGCCGGGTGCCCGGTCCTTCGGTAGGAATTGAGTCGGCGGGGCTTGTGGGGCCGTAGCTGCCGGGGACGTAGAGGCCGCCGTCGTAGTTGAGTTGGAGGCGCGTGTCGGTGTTTCCGTTTTCAATCGTGGTCGTGGGTGTCTGCCCGTGGGCCGCGCCCGCCAAGAGCACCGAAAAGATCAGAAGAAGGGGGACGCGGACTTCCGTCGATAGTGTACTCGCAGACATCGCATTCGCAGACATCGTACTCGTGCGTATCGTGTTTGCAGACATCGAAGTAGAAAGTCGAACCCAGAAGACGAGAAAAGGAGGGCAGAACCCAGCTATGTGCGCCGACGCCAGATGAGTCCCCCGGCGAAGCTGCCCGCACCGACCACCAGCATCAAGAGGGCCGTTGGGCCCCAGCCCGCTGGCAGTACCGAAGATTTCTTGCTTTCTAGGGCCGCGAGGCGCGTCTTCATGTCCTCGATCTGCTCAACCCGGCTTTCGATCTCCACATTCTGTGCCCGGAAGCGGTCGTTCTCGCTCTGCAGGGCGCGAACCTGAGCCTGCTGCTCTTGAACCCCTTTCAGCAGAACGGCTGTCATTTTCGAGTAGGAGAGCGAGAGGGTGCCCCCGCTTCCCTCACTGACGAGCGCCGGAAACTGCTTCTGCACCCCCTGCGCAATGAGGCCGACCTGCTCGCCGGACGGGTGGGTCGCCGGGTCCTTGAACCGGTAGCGCACCGGGCGAAGCGCCCCGAGCTTCTGGAGGATGCCCCCGCTGAGCGGCTCAATACCGGTCTTGAGGCGGCGGTCGGAGCTTTCGGTGAGGCTCCCGCTGATCGTGAGGTCGCCGGTCTTCGTGAGCACCAGTGCATCGGAGGGGGTGCTGAGCGAGCCGTTGCCGACCACGAAAAAGGTGCCATCCGCCGATGTGTTGGCACTGTTGTGCCTGCCAATCGAGAGAGACTGGTCCGTGGCGGCGGTCGTGTTCGAGCCCATCGCTGTCGCGTAGCTACCGCTGGCGGTGGTCCCGTTGCCCATTGCCGTGGTCCGCAAGCCACTGGCGGTGGTCCCGTTGCCCATCGCCGTAGCGTCGGAGTTGCTGGCGGTCGTGTTGAAGCCCATTGACGTGGCGTTGCTGCCGCTGGCGGTCGTCCCGAACCCCGTTGCCGTCGCGTAGTCGCCGCTGGCGGTCGTTCCGCCGCCCATTGCCGTGGCGCCGAGGCCGCTAGCTTTCGTGTCGAAGCCAAGCGCGGCCGATTGCTTTCCCACGTTCACCGCGTCCCATTCCGTGCCGCCCACCCGCCCAGCGCGGACAGCGGCCTTCGCCGGGTACCACATCATCCGGGTGCCGGCTCCTTCGGCGGGGATCGAGTCGTTCTCCGTCCCGTCTGTGACGTAGCTGCCGGGGACGTAGAGGCCGCCGTCGTAGTTGAGTTGGAGGCGCGTGTCGGTGTTTCCGTTTTCAATCGTGGTCGTGGGCGTCTGCCCGTGCACTGGGACTGTCCCCAGCCCGAGGGCCAATAGCCCAAGTCCTCCCAGGGCGGCCGCGACGAGATGAATCGAAAAAAGACGAGAGGTGTGGAGGGAGGCTTGCATGGGATGAAGGCGCCTGACTGGAAGAGAGCCGATCGGCCCTCGATGCAAGGGAGTGTCTCCCGGTAAGCGCCGAAGACCTTCTAAGTGTATTTTGCGTAAGACCTACTGGGGGCAAGAACCTTGCCACTATCGGTGGAAGAGCCTCCCCTGAACGGGTGCAACGCGTCCTATGAGAAAGAAAGACCCCCGGTATGAGACACTGGTCTTGACTCCAGGGCCCGTTTCCCGGCTGGATTTTTCCGCCGCCGCTGTTCTCCTCGGCGGGGCTTTTCCCTGAAGCTGAAGGGCATGGTGGATGGAGGCGCCCCTTCAGAATATCAACAGACCAGAGGCTTCCGTGGAAGAAGTTCGTTTAGGAGGAAAGGGCTTCTCTCGTAAAGAATAGCTTCTCCCGAGACGTCCCTCACACGGAGGTCTTTCACGTAGACACCTCTCACGCAGACACCTGTCCGGACGGATGCCCATCGCCCCCCCCGTAGTCCTGGGGCGCGGTCTTGCTGCCGCTCGTTCGGGACGACCCAGACTCCTCGTCAAGGTCGAACCGCTGGACTGCGCTACGGAGCCGTTCGGTGAGGACGTCGAGCTCGTCCGCCGTATCGGAAACCTCCGTCACGCCGGCCGCCGCCTCCTGGACCGCTGTGGAGATCGACTGGATACTTTGTGCGATCTGCTCGCTAGTGGCGCTCTGCTCCTCCGAGGCGGTCGCAATCTCTTCCGCTCGCCCTTCCACCGTGCCGATGGAGGTAATGACTTCCTCAATGGCCCTACCGGTCCGATCGGCAAGCTCCATTCCCTCCTCCGCCCTCTGGCTGCTCCGGCGTGCTGCCTCGACCGCGTCTTCGGTCTCGTCCTGAACCTGCTCGATCATGCTGGCGATTTCGTCGGTCGCCGCGTCGGCCTCCTCCGCAAGCTCGCGCACCTCCTCGGCGACGACGGCGAACCCCTGGCCAGTGTTGGACCCGTCTTCTCCGGCCCGAGCGGCCTCGATTGCCGCGTTCAGCGCGAGCAGGTTCGTCTGCCCGGCTATTTCATCGATCCGCTCGACGACCTGGCCAATCTCTTCACTCGAGGCGGCGAGCCCTTCGATGACCGACGCGGTGTCCTGGGCCGCGTCCACAATCTCTTCCATCTTTCCGGTCGTCTCTTCGACGACCTCTCCGCCCTGCCGGGCCTGCTGGCCCCCGGCCTCGGCGGCCTCGGCGACCGACTGGACACTGCGGGCGTTCTCGTCGATCGTCTGGTTGAGCTGTTCGACGGCCGCGGCCACTTCCTCGGCCTGTGCGGACTGCTCCTCGGTCGACGCGGCCATCTGGTCCGACGACGCGCTGATTTGACTGGCCGACGCCGTGGTCGACTGGGCTACCTCTTGGATCTGCTCGACCATCTGCTGGAGGTTTTCGACCGACCGGTTGAAGCCGTCGTAGAGGCGCCCCATGTCTCCATCTGCCTCGGTGTCCACCCGCGCGGTCAGATTCCCGTCCGCAAACCGACTCATTGCCCCCAAAAGAACCTCTACCTGCTCGGTGAGGGTATCCCGCTTGTTTTCGGCCCGGACCCGGTCGGTTATGTCGTTTGCGATTTTGACGACCTTCTGGACCTCTTCTCCGTCTCCAAACACCGGGACGTACGTTCCCTGCAGCCAGAGCACGCGGCCGCTCTTGGCAATTCGCTTGAGGCGGCCCTCGTGCGGCTCCCCGCGCCCGAGCTTCTCCCAAAAGGCGCGGTACTCCTCTGACCGTGCATACTCGTCCTCGACGAAGATGCGGTGGTGCTCGCCTTCAACCTCTCCGGGCTCGTACCCGACGAGATCGAGAAAATTCTCGTTGGCCGCCACAATGGTCCCATCGGGACGAAATTCGATGACTCCCATCGACCGGTGTACGCCCTCAACGAGCGCAGCCTCGGTAATTTCTGAACCGCCCCTGCCATTTCTGGCGGAGCCGTTGCCCGCGTCGTGTCCAGTAGCGCCTTCGACTGTTGCGTCGTTCTGCGCGGCCTCTTCGGGGCCGAAAAGTTGAGTAAACATGGCGCCTGTCTCTAAATTGTGTACGGAGACTAAACTCGGAGCGCGTTTTAGGTTATCGGTGCATGTTATGGGAACTTAAATTTTGCGGCGTAGCGTGGCCGACGTGCGGGAAGACGTGTCCCGGGCACAAGGGGAGTGTCTTGAGACGTCCGGTCCGTCCGCATTGGGCGCTGTTGGTTTCAGACGGGACGAGGTGGGGTTCTCACCTTGCCCTCCTCAGGTCGCCTGGGGAGCGGCTCAAAACGGGTGTCAGATGCGGTTTTCCAGAACCGGTCGCGATACACAAAACCGGTGATTTGCCCGGTAGCAGACTGCCGGACGGCAGCTTGCCCGGCAACAGCTTGAGAGACGAGAGGTCGACACGGTCGCCGAGGGGCTCCGATTAGACGAACAGTAGCCCTACCCATGCTGGATGGACCCAGGCGAGTGAATTCCCGAGAGTACTAGGCCGGGTCCGAGTCGAGACCGGCGGTGATCCAGCCAAGGACGGCGAGGGGCCCACATCGGCCCATGGCTCAGGCTGACTCGCCGCTTCAACGGGCCTCACCGCGGCCTGGACAGGCGCGTGCTACAGCTCCACCTCCACGGTAAGTCCAATTTGGTTGCCGCGGGGACCACCAGCGGTCGGAGTGATTCGGATATCGGAGATGTCGACGCCGTGGGCTCGGTTGTACCGGCGGGCCGCATTGTCGGCAATGACGATGTCGTAGATGGCGCTGATGAGAACCACGGCCCCTCCGATGGGGGCCGCCACGAGAAAAATTCCCAGCCCCTCGTATCCGGAGCGCCCCACTGTAGCAAGTACCGGCAGGAGCGCCCCGCCAGTTCGGACGCCGATGCCGACCCAGGCCCTCCTGTTGTTTTCGGCGTAGAAGTGCCCGGCAGCCGGGCCCAGTAGGAGCCCCGCGCCAAAGATTGGGGCTCCCAGAACCGTTCCGCCGACCGAGTACCACATGGCCCGTTGTGGGTCTTTTCTCTGGAACTCGTCCCCAGATGTAGTCGAAGCGTGAGATGTATCTGGAGCAGCGGGGCTCTGCGAGTAGGCCGGGGCCGTCAGGAAAACGGCGAGGGCGAAAATGACCAGATCGGCCTTTCGGCAACTCTCAGCTTCCACGGGGCCGTTCGGGCAGCGCATGGACACAGGATAGGGCATGGACACGGTGGGGTCTGCTAGCTTTGAGGAGGCGATGTCAAGCGTGCGCCCCCGTAGGTAAGCATTGTGGAGCCGGACGACCGGATATTTTTCCGTGCTGTGTGGACAGGCCCGTTTCTCGAGGGGAGTTCCACGAGATGGAGGACCTCGCCAGACGCAAGAAAGCATGGGATCGACCGGTCGGGATTGAACCAGTCAGCTCGGCCTCGGTCTCATTCTACCTGAAGGAGATGGTGCCGCAGACTCCCGGCGAAAATTGCTCTACCGGTAAATATGTCTGCCGAAAATCTATTTTCCACCGCTACCGTTCCGTCCTCATGCTACGTATTTCACATGCAGCGTCACTTTCGTCTCCGCGCCCATGCGATTGAGCGCTCGTTCGAGCGTGAGATTCCTCGGGGCCGACATCCGGGATGTATTGGAAACCGGAGAGGTCTTCGATCGAGAGCCCAGCGCAAAGCCGTTTCCGAAGTACTACGTGTTGGGATGGGTCGACAGCCCTGCACGACGAGGAGATCATGACCGTGGTCGGCCTATTCACGTGGTAGCGGCTGACGATGAGGAAGCCAGCATCACGTGTGTGCTCACTGTTTACGAACCTGACCCAGATCTCTGGACCGATGAGTTCCGAAAAAAACAGGACGACTGAGCCGGTAGCCGAAGAAGAGTGCCCGATGTGTCTTGCGGGCACACTCCGTGAGGGCAGTACGACCATTACGCTGGAGCGGGGCGAGGCCACGGTCGTGCTCAAAGAAGTGCCTGCTAACGTGTGCGATGTCTGCGGGGAAGCATACGTGGATGAGGAGGTGTCCGCGGCCGTTTACGAGAAGGCTGAGGAAGCTGTGGAGGCCGACGTACAGTTTGACGTGCGCCGGTGGAAGGGTGTCCGGAAAGCCACCACGTAGTGTCCGAAAACGTGCCGTGGGAACGGTTCTACGATCGGAAGGGAGAGTCCCTGGTCAAGCCGAGATTGAGCTGGTCCGAGGCCATTCCCATGCTTCTGCTCCTGATTCCCTAGGGTTGGCGGGCAACCCAGACTTTGCCGGAGCCGAGCTAGGTTAGCCAACTTGACGCCTCGACCCGGCACCACAGGATCTAGTCGGCACCGTAGGCCCGGTCCATCGGCGACCGCTTCTCGACGTCCCGCGAAGCTGCCCTTGGGGCCGAGTCGCCGAAATCCTGTCCATCAGTTCGGTGAAGACAATCGCCCCGTGGCACCGCCCCGTCGTCGGCACTATCCAGAGCGGCAGCCCCCGCCAGCCGCGTGCGAGGCGGGTCTTCATTGAGCTCCCTTCTCACCGAACGGAAGTGCTGGAGGCACTGGAAAGAGGGCAGACCCTGGTGAAAAAGAGAATAGAGTGTCTCCCAAGCAGATCAGCCCGGGGGGGGGACATCCCTACCCTCAAACGCAGCATTCGCTGCAGTCAGTATCGGATTCGAATGGAGACCATGGCCCGTCGGCCGGGCAGGGATCGGGTCCACCGCGAGACCGATCCGTCCGGGTTTGGCTCCAGCCCCCAGTCGGCCACGTTCCGGCGGCCCAGCACGTTGGCGAGTCCGATCCGGCCCTCGACGCTTACCCCGGCCCAGGAACGGGAGACGCTTACGCCGGCATCGAGCGTATACCGAGGCGGCAGCCGGTGGGTCGAGGGCCGATCTAATTGGAGTTCGTCCCAGGCCCCCTCGAGGTCGGCGGGCGTCAGATAGGCGTAGTACGCCCGCCGGTAGCCCCAGCGGCGGCCCCACGTCCCTTCGCCGGTTGCCTCCAGAGCAAGCCCGGCGCCGAGGGGCACCTCCGCGGTGAGGGCAAGGCGGTGCGGATCGGTCCACGGCACCGGCGTCTGCCGCCCGCCGAAGCGCCCGGGGAAGGTGCGCTCGGCCCGGCTGTAGGCGTAGCGCAGCGACCCGGTGAGGCCCGGGCCTTCGTAGGCAACCTCCAGCCCGCCGCCATGCGCAAATCCCTGGCTGGGGGCGATGAACCGCGACGGGTCGGTCGGGGCGGCCATCGTCTCCGGGGCGCCGCGCAGGGCCGGATAGTCGATGGCAAGCAGGTGGGGCTGCCACTTCCGATACCCCTCTACGTCAACCTGCCAGCGAGGGGCAGGCGCCCACGTCAGGTCGGCCGCGAGGTGATAGGTGCGGGGCGGCGTGAGCGGGTCGGTGAGAGGGAGCCACATCCGCGTCGTGGGCACGACCGCCGTGGCGCCGTCGCGGGCCAGGTCAAACTGTGCGGTGAACTGCCGGTAGAGGCCGCCTCGCACGCTCAGGGCTACCGTGCCGAGCCCGCCGACAGGCCGGTCGTACCGGAGGGCGCCCCGCGGCTCGGCGAACACGGTCCCCTGGCCGGGGCGGCTCGTCAGCCGGAGGCCCCCGTCGAGCTGCGTATGGGCCCCGAGGCCAATCGTCATCTCGGCCGCGGTCCTGAGCCGGCTCGTATGCGCCCGGTGTTGGAGCCGGGGGGCAAACGCGTTTCCGATGCGGACGTGGCTCCGCTGGTGCGTGAGGCCACCGGACCACACGAGGCCCCAACGGGGACCGAGGGCCACGTCGACCTCTCCCTCGAGGAGGGCCTCCGTCACCTCGCCCGACCCCTCCTGCCCGTGGGCGGCCCGTTGCGCCGCGGCCACCCCCGATCCCGAGCGAAGCGATGAGGAGGACGTGAACTGGACCTCGCCCACCTCCGAGGCGGTCGTGCCCTGGTAGTGGCTCACGCCGGCCTGCAGTGTGGCGGTCGTGCGGCCGGAGACCGGCGCTCGGTAGCGGGCCTGCGCGGTCGTGTTCGACCAGTCCTGCTCGTCGCGGGTCGGCAGTTTGAAGGGAGAGGAGTCGAGGGACGGCTCCTCGTTTCCGTCGCCGCCACTCAGGCCTGGGCCGACAGGCTGGCCCAGCACCAGGTCGGCCCCAATGGCGCTGCGGCCGTGGTAGGCAGAGAGGTCGAGCCGTTCGGCGGGGCCGAGGTCGAAGCGGAGCGCGCCGTGTAGGTCGTAGAAGCCGGCGCTCGGCTCGGCCCGGGCGCCCAGCGACCCGCGGGCGAGCGACGAGTCGGGCGGGCCTTGCGCGGCTGCGAGCATCGGGTCGAGCGTCGACCACCGGTCGATGAGGTCGTGGAGCCCGGCGTCCTGGTATACGTCCCATACGCTCGTGCGGCCGGCCACCATGACCGAGACGGGCGTCGTCCCCAGCGTCGCGGTGCCCTGCAGTCGGGCGCCTAGGCTGCGCGAGTCGGCGCGAACGGTGCCGTACCGCCCGCCCGACCCGGAGAAGTCGTGGGTGAGCTCGAGGGTGCCGGAGAGGGCGTTCCCTCGGAGGGCCCCGAAGCCGGCCTTTCGCGCCGTGAGGCCCTCCAGCGCGAGGGGGCTGAAGGCGCCGAGGAGACGGCCCGCGCTCGCCGGATTGCGCACCGGCATGCCGTCGAGGCGGAGGGTGTGCCCACCGGACGGGCCGCCCTGGATGTGCAGGTCGGCGTAGGGCGGCGATGCGGTGACGCCGAGAACGGAGCCGGCCGCGCCGAGCACGTCGGGCACCTCCGCCGCCCCGCCGGCCCGCAGCGGCGCCGCCCGAACGCGGTCTGCGTCGCGCTGGGCCGACGGGAGGCCGTAGCGGTCGGCGTTGACGACGAGCGAGTCGGCCGCGATGGGCGACGGGGCGAGGGCGGCTGCGTGGTGGGCGGTATCGTTGGGGGGCACGTAGACGGTCGCCTCGTGGCGGCGGTAGCCGAGGTGGCTGATCATGACCGTGTGCGGGCCGGGCAGCAGGCCAGGAACGTGGAACCGGCCGGTCGAGTCGGTGACCGTGCCCCGAATGTCCTGTGCCTCCGTCAGCCGGATGTGCGCGCCTGAGAGGGGACGACCGGCCTCTCCGTCCCGCACGATTCCGGCCAGCCGCCCCTCCTGCGGGGGGCGCTGGATGGGCGAGCGGAGGACGTAGGTCCCCTTCGAGGTTCGGACGTAGTCGACGGGGTGCCCGGCCAGCAGGCAGCGGAGGAGGGCTTCCGGAGGCGACTCGCCCGTGACACAAGAGGCGCGCCGGCCCGCCACGAGGGACGCGTCATACACGAGGCTGATGCCGGTCGCCGTGGCCATCTGCTCCAGCGCCTGGCCGAGCGGGGCGTCCTGGATGCCGAGGGCCGCAGGTTCTCCTGCGCTAGGCTGCGCCACCACGTGGCCTCCGGAGCCCCCGAGGAGAAGGGCCACGAGGATCCCAATTCCCTGGCACGAGCGCAACATGTCAGTCATGGCGGCCGGAGCGCACGGGGAGGAGACGCGAGAGGAGCCCGGCCCGAGATAAACCCCGGACTCAGACAAACGACCGACTCAAAACTGCTGATCCGCCGGCGCCGCAAAGAGCTCAAACCCTCGGCTCGTGGGGCGGAAGTTCAGGCCGCGGGCCGTGCAGAGGTCGTGAAGGATGGTTTCCAGGCCTGTTGCCTCCGGGTAGTACAGGGAGACGGGCGCCCGGGTCTCCTCCACGGAGTCGTGGAGGTGCAGGGTGGCGTCGAAGCGGCGCTCCAGGTCCTGAAGCACCGACGTGAGCGGCCGGGCCCGGGCTGCAAACCCACTGTTGCGCCAGGCGAGGGCGTACTTAGTAGCGGCCGGCTCCGGCGGCGTAGGAGCAGTGTCGGCGCCGGCCACCCGGCTTTTCTCCCCGGGCTCGGACAGCACCACGCGCTCCTCCGACTGTGCTCGGGCGGCCACCTCGACACGGCCTTCGACCAGCGTCACCTCGGTCTCCGCGGAGGGCTTCGCCGCGGATTTGGCAGGGCGGGCGCGGACATTGAACCGGGTGCCCGTCACGGTCACCGCCGCGCTGGCGGTTTCGATGCGGAAGGGGCGGTCCCCGTCCGCCACGTTAAAGAAGGCCTCCCCGCCCAGCTCCACGGCACGGCGGGCGGCGCCCACGAATGGCCAGGCCTCGAAGCTCCGCCGGTAGGTGAGGGTGGTGCCGCTGTTGAGGTGGGCGGTCGACCCGTCCGGGAGGGTCGCCGTGCGCTGCTGGCCGGGCGGGGCCGTCACCGTGACCGGCTGCCGCCACAGCCAAAGGCCGCCCACCAGCACGAGGGCGGCGACGGCCAGTCCCGCGGCCACCCGCCACGAGTGGCCGCGGTCCGGCCGGTGGGCCGGGCGCTGCCGGCGCCGCGACGTTGGGGGCGCCTCTGTCTGGCCAGCCTGGGGCTCGGCGCCGGGGGCAGAGCCATCCGTTGGGGCGGAGCCGCCATCCTGGGCGGAGCCGTTCGTTGGAGTAGCGTCCATTTCGGGATGCTCCTCCGTGAGGACGTCCCATGCCGCGCCCGGATCCGCCGCGTCGGTGGCGGCGGTGCCTGTACCATCGAGAAGGCCCCACACCGCGCCGAGATCCGATTGCACGTCGGGCGATTCCTCCTGGAGGCGGCCTTTAAGAAAGTCGGGCGGGGAAGGGGTATCAGTGCTCATCGCGGCCTAGCAGGTCGGGTTCGTAGTCGTTGATGCGGCCTCGCAGGTGCTTCAGGGCCCGGACGATGTGGTTGTTCACCGTGCGGGGGGAGATGCCCATCACGTCGGCCGCCTCCTCGTGGCTCAGGCCGTCGAAGCGGGTCAGCACGAGGGCCTCGCGCTGCCGCCCCGTCAGCTCGCCGATCCACCGCCAGAGCCGGTCCTCAAGCTGGTCGGCGCCGGCCTGGTCGTCGGGGCGCGCCGGCCGCGCCGGCTGGGCGGCCGTCTGGTCGCGCACCGCCGGCTCCTTCTCGTCCCGCGTGCGCCGGTTGCGCTCGTGGTTGTAGGCGCGGTTACGGGCGATGCGGTAGAGGTACGCCTCCAGCGACTGGCCTGGGCTCAAGGACTCTCGACCCTCCCACAGCCGAATGAACGCGTCCTGGGCCACGTCCCGGGCCGCCGCCGGGGACTGCGTGATCGACCGGACGTACCGGAAGATCGGTTCGTACATCGCGTCGAACAGCTCGGCGTAGGCCTCCCGGTCCGACGCCTTGAGGCGGCGGCACCACTCCTCGAACGGAGGTGCGTCGGGCATAGGCGACTAGGCGCGAGCAGAAGAAGGAACGCGAATTCGTATGGCCCCTCACCCCGCATGCATTTCAACACGCGCCGGCCCGCCGGTGACCAGAGGCAGTGACGACGGTCAATGGCAAGATGATGAGAGCCGATGACAAGGGCATATCCCGGAGGCCGAGGGCCTGTGACAAAGATAAATCTGGGGGCGATAGATCTGAGGGCCGGTGCCCCGACTGGATGTGGTAGGCTACCGCATGTGGTAGGCTACCGCTCGATCCAGACGTTCTGGTAGGCGCCGACGCGGGCCCGCCAGCCGGGCGGCACGACAATCGTGGTGTCGTACTGGTGTAGCACGGCGGGTCCATCGAGCGCGTGCCCGTGGTGCAGGGCCTTGCGGTTGTAGGCGGTTGTCTCCGTCGGTCCGTCCTGTTCAAACCAGACCGGGCGGGTGCCCATTGCGGCGTCCTCCAGGGGCGCGTCCGTCTCGGGCTCGTGGGGAAGGGGCGGGGGCGAGACCGTCACCGTCCCGCGGGCCCGGAGGGCGACGGCCTCGACGGGGGCCTCCGGGTCGGCGTGGCCGTAGCGCTGGCGATGCCGGTTGTGAAAGGCCTCGGTGGCGCCTGCGAGGGCCGACGCCGTGATCGGGGACGCGACGGGCACGGTCACCTCGTAGCTCTGGCCCACGTAGCGCAGGTCGAGCTCGAAGGCGACCTCGGGGGTGCCGCGATCGTCCAAGACAGACCGCACCTCCGCAGCAAGAGCGCTGGCGGCGCGCTGGAGCGGGGCGAGGTCGCCCCGAAGCGCCTCGACGCGGGTCAGGAGGGCCCGGGAGGCATCATGCGTGATGTCGGCCATAAGCAGGCCGAGCGCACTGAGCGCGCCGGGTGCGGGGGGCACCAGCACGCGGGTCATGCCGAGCGTCTCTGCCAGGGCCGCCGCGTGGAGGGGACCGGCCCCGCCGAACGGGACGAGCGTGTAGTCGCGAGGGTCGTGCCCCCGCTCCACGGACACGCGCCGGAGGGCTCGCTCCATCGTCGCGTTGGCGACCCGCAGGACGCCGAGCGCGGTCTCTTCCGGGGGCCGGTCCAGCGTTTCGCCGAGGCGCCCCACCGCGTCTCGGGCCGCGTCCGGGGCCATGTCGAGGGCATCCGTGCCGCCGAGCACGCGGCTGGGATCGAGGCGGCCGAGCGTGAGGTGCGCGTCGGTGACCGTTGGGCGGGTTCCCCCGCGGCCGTAGCAGACGGGCCCCGGCTCGGCCCCCGCGCTCTCCGGGCCCACCCGCAGGCTGCCACCGGCGTCGACGTGGGCGATGCTTCCGCCGCCCGCCCCGACGGTGTGAATGTCGGTGGCGGGCAGGCGCAGCGGCAGGCCGGCGATGGTGTGCTCCGTGGCGCGGGGCACCGTGCCGTCGCAGAGGGCCACGTCGGCGCTTGTCCCGCCCATGTCGAGGGTCATAATGTGGGGCGTCTCGTCCAGGGCGCGCCGGGCCACCCCGAGGGCGCCGACCACCCCGCCGGCCGGGCCGCTCAGGGCCAGGCGGGCCGCCTCCTCCCCGGCCGGCCCCAGCCCGATGGTGCCCCCGCTCGACTGCATCACGCGGATCGGCCGTCCCCCAAGCTCCTCGCCGAGCCGCGTCAGGTAGCTTTCCACCACGGGGCGGACGTACGCGTTTGCGACCGTCGTGGCCGTGCGCTCGTACTCCCGATGCTCGGGCAGGAGGGCGCTGCTTCGCGTGATCGGCACGCCGTCGGGGAGCACGTCCCAGAGGATCCCGGCGGCCCGCTTCTCGTGCTCGGGGTTCCGGTAGGAGAAGAGAAACGCGAGGGCGACGCTCCCCACGTCCTGCTCGGCGAGGGTCTGGGCGACGCGGCGCACGGCCGCCTCGTCGAGCGGGGTGAGAACCTCCCCGTCGGCACCGATGCGCCCTGGCACTCCGTAGCGACGGGCGGCCGGCACGAGGGGAGGCGGGCGCGTCGGTGTCAGGTCGTAGAGGTCGGGCCGGTCCTGCCGCCCGATGGCGAGCACGTCGGCGAAGCCCTCCGTGGTCACCAGCGCCGCCTTTGCGCCCCGCCGCTCCAAAAGCGCATTTGTCGCCGTCGTGGTCCCGTGGGCGATGGGCGCCGTGGGGGGCACGTCGAGCCGGCTGAGCCCTACGCCCACGGCCTCGTGCTGAGGGTCGGTGGTCGGGACCTTGCGCACCGCCAGGCCCGCCTCGGTCGCCACGACGAAATCGGTGAACGTGCCGCCGACGTCGACCCCCACCTCAGGGGGAGCATCCTCGGAGGGAGTATCCTCGGGGGGAGCGTCTGTGCCGGAGGAGGAAGAGGCAGTCATCAGTCGCGCAGGGATGATGCGACGGCGTAGGGGTGCCCAAAAGACGGAGGCGCCCCGACACAATCAACCACGGTGCAGCACCAATACTGCCTGCAGCACCAACCCCGTGACTGGCCCTGCGGGACTCCATGCGCACTGAGAGGCCAGCGAAGTAGATCGGCTCACAAGCGCCCAAGGCGCCGAGCCGGGACTTCGGCGTCTATTCGGTCCTGCCAAGAATCTGCTCCCGAAGCGCAGGGCTGATCTAGAACCCAGCCTCGTCCTCGAGACGGTCCGAAGCGTTGGCTCCAAAGCATTGGAAAGCGAGTCGAGGTCTCCTTGGCGGTTGGCTTGGGCAAGACTTCCCAGTACGCCGGTCATCTTCAGTCCGACGTTGCGGGCTCGGCGCCGCCCTTCCCGCTCGTCGAGCAAAATGAGACCAGCTACCTTCTCCACCGCGAGTGCAATTGCTTCAGGTTCCCCCCGATCTAGGTCTTGCCGGAGGGTGCAGGCAAGCGGGCCGTCGGAGGGCCCTTTTTTGATGATTCACCCCTTTTCGATGGCCCGTTGTAGCGCAGCTGAGCCAGAGCGTCCGTCCGCAAGATGAAACTCCACGACGGCTGGGGGAACAAGCACGCTTCCAAACTGGGCCTAGGCCAGTTCCAGTCTGCCGAGAATCGCGAGATTGAGGCGGGAATGCGCTACTGCCACCGAACGGCAACGTTTTATTTCTTGAACCAGTTCTCCACATGGATGCCGCCCTCTATTGTCTCAAACGGCTCGAAGTCGGTAACCACAATGAGATCCTGTGTCCCGGCAATTGCCGCAATCTGACCGTCTGCAAACGGAGTAGAGAGGCCTTCTCGCTCCAGAGCCGCACGGGCCTTTCCGTGCCACTGGGCTGCAGCTGTGTCGTAGGGAAACGTTGGCATCGAGGGCCGGACCACCTCGTTCAGGTAATCAAGAAGGTAGGTCCGCCTTCGCCCCCCGTCCATTCGACTCGCTCCGTAGATGAGCTCGTGCCAGACGATGGACGGGATTCCCGTTTCTCCGCTTTTTTCCTGCAGCCGGCTCATCACCGGTTCAGCCGGCTCTGGCTTTGTCGGCTCACTGACAATGTTGGTATCGAGAAGATAACGAATCACAAGACATGAGATATAGGATCACGCGTGTGGCTCCTGTCCGACGAGAAAACGGCAAGACGCAGCATCGGGCCTGGCCAACGGGCGCTGCCTGTACTGGACTCTCCACAGGTCGGCTCCTTAGGTCGGCTCTCTACAGATTGACGGGACGCCCCTCTTCCTCTCCGCGAAGTTCTTCCAAGTCCCCGTCTTCCAGCGGAGAGTCGCCGTGGCTTTTACGGAAGCGGCTGTAGGCCTGCTCGAACCCGATGGGCTCTTCGGCGACAGCACGCTCAAGAAGAAGAATCGCCTGCTGATTGAGACTCCTGCGCTCCCGTTTGGCAATGGCCTCCAGCCGTTCTTTCAGCTTGTCGGGTATCCCTTTCAGTGTGATTGCAGCCATGACAAGCGGCTCGTGAGAACGGTTCTTTTTGGTTGCGGACTGGCTCCGAAACCGAGGTGTCACTCAGAGGGTTTCTTGTAGCGTCGGCGCCGATCAGCCGTAGGTGAGGCGCTTTCAGCCTCCCCGATTCGCTCCACAGGGAACCTTCGTAGAACAGAAGCCAGGGGCAGAAACAGACAAAAGTATCGCACCTGCCCTTGTTTTCCGTCTCCGAATTGTGCCAGGGAATCGACGACGTGGCTTTATCGGTTGTTGTAATCTGGGGCTGAAATCTGGCTCTGGCGGATAAATTGCGGGGATTCAGGAAACATCTTATGTCGTTCAACGCCCGCCTCAAAGAAGCTACACGGGGTAGTGACAATTTTTGCCGCTACATAGTGACAATAGTGGTGACAATGAAGCCAGCAAGGCGCCTTTCCAGCTCAATTTTCCCTTCGCACTTGAGGTCATTTGAAGAGAAGGGCCTTCCTGCCCTGTCGCTCAACCACGATCTGATGCAATCGGTAGGCCGGCTCCGTGAGTATCGGAGACGGGAGCAACTGTATATGCAGTAAGCCCGCCAAGCGCTCGATACCTTGAAGGAGGTGGCAGTTATCCAGAGCGCCGAGTCCTCAAACCGACGGTGGATGCCTCCTGAGGAGCCGACCGACCCTGTGGTGCTGCAGGGCGCCGGCAGCCACCATGTCTCCGGGGAAAGCGTCGTTTGTCATGTGGGCCAGGGGCAGGATGACCCGCGCCGCTTCGAAATGTAACGCGGAGCGCCGGGACCCGGACTGCTGCAGCCCCGCAGGGGAGCGTCCAAGGGGATATCGCCCCCACGGAACGGTTCTTGTTGCCTTCAAGGGGCACACCTCCAGCATCCCTATCGTCTGCCTCGAGTCATCCGCCATGTTCACCGTCGGTCAAACCATCGTCCTCGGGCTTGCCGGCTCCATTTACGTCGTCGGCGCCGCATTCCTGCTCGGCGGACGAGCCGTTCTGAACAGCGGCGGGCGAGTCTCCTCCAGCGGAGACGGTGGCCAAGTCGTTCGGCCCGGAACCATTGACGGAGCGCCCCACTTCGTTCCTGCGCTAGACAGCGGCGCAGCCAAATCCCACTCTGTGGTGGATGGGGGCTCCCCGAACAAGGGGATGCTCCCGGCCCGCAGCCACGCCCGTTCCGAAGGAGCAACGGGCCCTTCGAAGTCGCTGAAGGCCCCCCTCTGCCTGAACTGACCAGTGCATGGCGCGTACGAGAGTATGGCTTCCTGAAAGTACACACCCCGAACCAAACGTCTTTGGTTCCGAATTCATTTCTCATGATTGAAACGTTCGGAGTGTCGCGTTAGGAAAACGATGCTCCAAAAGATTAAGCCCGGTAGGCCGTTTGATGACGAACGAACGGAAGGGCGTGCGCACACTGTGGGGTGCGGTTCGCCTTACGGTTAGAAATTGTTGGCTGATAAAAAGGTCAGAAAAGAAGGCTGGGGACTGCCCCACTTCCTTCTGCGCTGCGGCCGGGCATCGAAAGGCAATGCGCAGACGCTCGTCTCTCGAAAACGAACTCCCGTACCCTCGTAGATGGCTCACCTTCAGCGGCGCGATCCAGACCAGAACGGCCAAGGGGACATCGTCCGCTCGTGGGAGGGAGGCACCCGTGGCGCGTCGGGGGCGTCTGGAGGGAAAGGCATTAAGGGGCAAATCGAGGAACTGCTTGATCTGCTGCGGCGCCGCAAGTGGCTCATCACGCTGGTGTGTCTCGCCACGGTGGCGGGAGCCGCGCTGTATACATACACGCAGGTCCCTGTTTACCGGACAAGCAGCCTCGTGCTCGTGGAGAAGGGCCAACAGTCCAGCACCGAGTCCGGCATCGGGGCGCAGGCCCGGGCGCAGGGAAGTGGCTTGCTGCCGAGCAGCTCCTCGCTCCGCAACGAGTTGATGTTTCTTCGCAACTCGCAGGCCCTGCGGGAGCGGGTGGCCAAGCGGCTTCTGGAGGAGGGCGAGGCGCGGCGCGTCCTAGCGTCACGGGAGTCCTCGCCATTTGGCATGCTCGTGGATCGGGCGTGGGCGTGGGCCGGCCAGGGGGCCAGCGAAAGCGGCGGTGGGGCGCCTGCAGACGAGCCGTCGCGGGCCGACACCACACAGTGGTCGCCGTCCGACATTGCCCCGGCCCTTGCCGGGCGGGTCCGGTTCGGCCGGGCCGGGGCAGAGACAAACGCCATTCAAATCATCGCGCAGGACGAAACCCCGGCGGTTGCGCGGCGCCTCGCCAACCTGTTCACAGAGGCGTACATCGATCTGACGCAGGAGTCGAGCCGGGAGCGGGTGAAGGCCTCCCGCACGTTCTTGGAGCAGCGGTCCCAGGAGCTCGAACAGGAGCTCGAGACGATCGAGCAGCGCATCCAGCGGTTTCAGCGGAGCGAGGACGCCGTGAGCCTCGATCAGCGGCAGGGGTCCCTCACAAGCCGGATTGCCAATACGGAGTCCTCCCTGGAGCAGGCTCGCATCGAGCTGCGAATGGAGCAGTCCTCCTTGGAGTCCCTCCAGGAGGAGCTACAGTCCATCGATCCCGGCCAGTTGTCCGACCGGCTGGCGTCGACCGTCGACCAGGAAATTGCGTCGCTCCAGTCGGAAATCGCGAACCTTGAGCTCTCGAAGCAGCAGCTCGAGCTGCAGTCCGGCACGCCCTCCGCGGCGGACAGCGCACAGATTTCTCAGATTGACCGGCGCATTCAGAAATTGCGCGCCCGCATCTCGCGGCTCTCCGACCAGTATGTCGACGAGGTCATGGGGGGCGGACTGAGCCCCGAGCAGGGGGCGCAGCGCGTTGACGAGCTCAAGCGGCGGATCGCGGAGAAGAAGATCCAGATTACGGGCCTGGAGGCCCGCATCGACGTGCTTTCCGAGCGGCTCTCGGAGTACGAGCAGGAGCTGGACGCCATTCCCGGAAAGTCCATGACCCTGGCGCAGCTCCGACGCGACCAGAAGTACGCGGAGCAGATGTACGGATTCGTGACTAAGCAGCTCCAGCAGGTCCGGGTGCAGGAGAAGTCCGAGCTGGGGTACGCCACGCAGATCTCCGAGGCGGGGATGCCGGGCGTCCCGGTGCGGCCGCGGCCGCGGCGCAATCTGATCTACGGACTCCTTCTTGGCCTGCTCGGGGGCGGCGGGCTGGCCCTGCTCCGAGACCAGATGGACAACCGCCTCTACAAGCCCGACCAGATTCGCGACCTTGGCTACCACGGCATCGGGGTGATCCCGAACCTGACGCCGCTAATCGAAGACCAAATGGGGGGGCAGGCGACGGTCGATAAGGACGGGCACCAACTGGAAACAGGCCTGATTGCGGCGCTGAAGCCGTACTCCGCGGCCACGGAGGCGTACCGCAAGGTCTGGACGAACCTCCAGCTCGGCCGACCCGATGGGGAGAGCGGGACCGTTCTCGTCACCAGCCCGGGCAGCGGGGACGGCAAGTCCCTGACGGCGGCGAACCTGGCGGCCATCGTCGCGCAGGCGGGCCACGCGACGCTTCTGGTGGACGGGGACCTGCGCCGCCCGCGCCTCCACGAAATCTTTGACGTGTCGCGGGCGCCTGGGCTCACCGAGACGCTCCAGAATGATCTTGAAGAGCACGCAATGAAGCGGCCGCTGGCCGACAATCTGTGTGTGCTCCCGGCGGGGACGGAGGTCGAGAACCCCGGGAAGGTGCTCGGGTCGGCCCGCTTCCGTGAGTTTCTGGGGGAGGCCGAGCAGTACTTCGACCATATTATCGTGGACTCCTCGCCCGTGCTGGCGACGGCGGATGGGGCGATGCTCTCGGACCTGTGTGACACCACCCTCTGTGTGGCCCGGGCGGGCACGACGACCGAGGACGAGTTGAACGATACCCTTGAGGTGCTTGGAGAAGTGGGGGCGGACGTGGCCGGTGTGGTGTTCAACGGCTTTGACCTTTCGATGGCGTACGGCTACAAGTACCGCTACCGACACTACGGCCCGTACGGCCCCTACGACCAGTACCGATCGCTACCGGAAGACGCGTCGGCATAACGGCGGCGGGTCTCCGGGCCCTCCTTTCTCCGGAGTCCCTCATGTCCCCTCGTTGATTGAATCCTGACCCCCCTCCGTTCTGATGAGATCTCCGCACCTCCGCTACACTACAGGACTTGCTCTGTGCCTGATGCTAATCGCTGGGCCGGCATGGGGCCAGCAGCAGGGAACGGGGGGCGGAATACAGGCGGGCGGGACGGCCTACTACACGTTCGCGCGCCCCGGTCAGAATACGATCGAGGTGCTCGTGCTCGGCGGACAGTCCGGCATCTACGAAGTGGGGGAAAATATAAATATGGGTCAACTCGTAGCCCTTTCCGGAGGAGGGGGAGGAGGAGGACGACGCACAAGGGTGACGGTGCGCCACTTCCGTCTTGAAGACGGGCAGCGGAAGAAAATCCTCGACCAAGACCTGGACGACTTTGCCGAGCGTTCCCAATATCCCTCATTGCAGGATGGAGACGTGATCCGCATCGAGACTAGCCAGAAAATAGGTTGGCGCGACGGCCTGCGGATTGCGACGACTGCGCTTTCTCTCACGCTCACCTTGCTCACGGTTTTCGACATCAACGTAAGGTGACAAGCGCTTGCCTTGTAAATTCATGCATGCAACAGGAAACGGACTCGGATCTCCGAAGAACGACCGGTGAAGCCTTGAACATCACGACCACGGTAATGTCCCTGCCCTGTATGGTCCTGCGGGCCCCCAAGATTGAGAGAATAGTGTGCCGTAGGACGTGATGGGCTAGAGGAAAAAGGGACGTTGAGGGAGAAGAGCACGTGCACATACCGAGTCCGGAAAAAATTGGGGACGATATCCAATCAACGAAATTAGGGTCTCAACCGTACTGGCTTCGGTGACCCCCTCAGAGATGGTTCCTGGAAACGACGTTTGGAGACAGTTCTCTAGGGGGAGGACTCGCTGGCGGTTGTCGAAAGGGCGAAGGGTTTTCGCCACTATCGGATTGACGGGACCACCGAGTCACAGAGGCTTCGGCGAGATTTTCGCTGAGCCGTGTGACTGACGTGGCGAAGCTGTGTCTGCGCCCCACGTTTGAGCTGTCCGCGAAACTGAAGAGAACCCTAATTCCCTCAGAAGCGCCCCCAATCCGCACGCCTAAGGCCTCCGATGGCAGGACCAATCTTCATCATCGGGCGCCAGCACAGCGGCAACACGATGCTGGCCCGCTGCTTGGGGCGAAGCCCCGACGTGTACAGCGCGACCGGAGAGGGCACCTTCTTCGAGCACCGGGACCATCTGGTTCATGAGCCGGGGCCCCGTCGGGCGGCGGCCATCCTCGAGCGGGCCGAAGGAAGCGGGGTCGAGGTCTCCAGAGAGACCTACGCTCAAGTGAGACGGCACATGCAGGCGGCTGGTGACGACGGGGCGCTGGCACCCGAAGAGATGTATGCGCGCTGCATGGACTGGGTCGCCGAGCAAAACGAGGCCACGCGATGGGTGCAGAAGGCCACGTCCTACGTCTTTTACGCGGACGACATCATAGGGTGCTTCCCGGAGGCGCGGCTTCTCTTTCTGGCCCGTAATCCGTTTGACCTGGCTGCCTCCATGAAGCGACGCGGCGGGTGGCGGGCCGTCGCCCGGATGACCTACGGCTGGAACAAGGGGGTCCGCCGTGCGCGCCTTCTGTCCCAAGCGCATCCGAAAAACCTAACGGTGGTCCGGTACGAAGACTTCGTGCGCGCCCCCAAGGAAGAGTTGAAGGCCATCTGCTCGTTCTGCGATCTTCCGTTCCACGAGGAGATGCTTCGAATCCCGCACGTCAACCGCTCGGAGTCGCCGTACAATCAGTCTAGTGGTGAGAAGGGCATCAACGCCTCACGGGTGGGGTACTACGACGAGATGTTGACCGCCACCGAAGCAGGGGCCGTTCGGGCCCTGGTCGCCGACCGACTGGTCGACGAAATGTACCCGGAGTTGAACGGCGGAGCACCCTCCTCGCTTCCGGGCACATCCTACGCCGCGATTCTGGCCGCGGGGGCGGCCCTCACTACGAGCGGCCAGCACCTTCAGACCCTTCTGAGTAACCCCCGTCACGCCTTTCAGCGAGTCAAGAGGCGCATTTTCGCGTAACCCATCCGCCTTCCTCTCGCCACTACGCTCCTCAACGTACAACATCCTTCAACTGCCATGAGCACACACGCACACGGAGCGCATGCCTCCAACGGCACGGCCGGCCCCCGAACTGATCTCATCGGCCCCGATCCAGCTGAGCGCATCGCGACTGCCCCGATCTACAAGGGGGAGGTCGACACGGATAAAACCGTCGTCGTCTGCGGGGCGGGCGGGTTTATCGGCGGTCACCTCGTGGCGGACCTGCTGCGGCAGAGGTTTGAGAAGGTCCGCGCCGTCGACATCAAGCCGCCGAATCAGTGGTTTCAGAAGTTTCCACAGGCGGACAACCGGTCCCTGGACCTGCGGGAGAAGGAAAACTGCTACCGGGCGCTCGAAGGCGCCGATCAGGTCTACAACTTGGCGGCAGACATGGGCGGGATGGGCTTTATCGAAAACAACAAGGCCCTCTGCATGCTCAGCGTGCGGATCAACACGCACCTGCTCATGGCCGCCCGGGACATGGACGTAGAGAGATACTTCTACTCCTCCTCGGCCTGCGTCTACAACCAAGAGCTTCAAGATAGCTCCGACGTGGAGCCCTTGTCCGAAGAAGACGCGTACCCGGCCCTGGCGGAGGACGGTTATGGGTGGGAGAAGCTCTTCAGCGAGCGGATGTGCCGCCACTTCCGGGAGGACTTCGGTGTGACCACGCGGGTGGCCCGCTACCACAACGTTTACGGCCCGTTTGGGACATACGACGGCGGGCGGGAGAAGGCCCCGGCGGCGCTGACGCGGAAGGCCGTCGAGGCCAAGCTCAGCGGCAACGAGGAGATTGTGATCTGGGGCGATGGGACGCAGACCCGCTCGTTTATGTACATCGACGACTGCGTGAAGGGGACCCAGCGGATCATGCATTCGGAGATTACCGATCCGGTCAACCTCGGCTCCGACGAACTGGTCACGATCAACGGGCTCGTCGACGTGATCGAGAAGGCGGTCGAGGTGGACTTAGACCGAAAGTACGACCTGACCAAGCCGCAGGGGGTAGACGGCAGAAACTCGGACAACACCAAGATCCAAAAGGAACTCGGGTGGGCACCGCCGACGAAGCTGCGGGACGGAATGGAGGTCACCGCCGAGTGGATCGAGGAGCAGATGCGGCATCACGCCGAGGAGGAGACGACCAGCCGGTTCGCCGTGGCGCACTGACGGTTCGGTTCAGGTCGGGCCCCCGACGCAACGATGGCAAACGCACGTGGCATGGGTCAATCCGAAACGGACGACGCTCCGTCCCTCCTCTTCATCAACCAGCACTACTGGCCGGACTTTGCGTCGACCGCGCAGCACCTGACGGACCTGGCCGAGCACCTGGCAAGCGAGGGATTCGACGTGCATGTGCTCTGCAGCCGGGGGCACTACCTGTCCGGCTCGATGGACGTGCCGGCCGAAGAGGTACATAATGGTGTCCACATCCACCGGGTGCGGGCGACCGCCTTCGGGCGAGACACGTTCCTGGGCCGCATTACCGACTACGCCAGCTTCTACTCCAGCACGCTGGCCCGCGTCCTAGCAGGGCCCGCCTACGAGTACATCGTCACGCTCACGACGCCGCCCCTCCTGCCCCTCGTCGGAACCATCGCGAAATGGGTACGCGGACAGGCGTACGGCATCTGGTCGATGGACCTGCACCCGGACGCAGAGGTGGCGACGGGCATGCTGGATAGCGATCGCATGGCGGCCCGCTTTCTTCATGCCCTCAACGATGCGGGCTACCGGAACGCAGACTTTATTGTAGACCTCGGAGCGCACATGAAGCAGCGGATCCGCCGAAAGGGAGTGCCGGCCGACCGGCTCCACACGATCCCGGTCTGGAACAAGAAAGAGGAAATTGCGCCCATCGAGCATGACGCAAACCCGCTTCGAGACGATCTCGATCTCGACGACACGTTCGTCGTCATGTATTCCGGGAATGCTGGGCGGGCCCACCGGTTCGACGAGGTGCTGGCGGTGATGAAGCGGCTCGACGGCCACCCGGACATCGAGTTCGTGTTCGTTGGGGAGGGGCCGCAGAAGGCGCGCATCGAGGCGTTTGCGGGCGCGAACGACCTCTCCAATTTCCGCTACCTGCCCTACTTTCCCCGGGAGGACCTCCAGTACTCGCTTCCGATGGCCGACGTCCACCTGATGACGCTCCGTGAGGAGATGGCGGGCATCGCCGTGCCGGGCAAGCTCTACGGCATCATGGCGGCCGGCCGGCCCGCCCTCATGGTGGGGCCGGCGGCGTCGGAGTCTGGGGAGACAATTCGGGGACACGAGGCGGGGCAAGTGGTTGACCCCTCCCGAGAGGCCGACCCCGAGCAGACGCTCCACGACACCGTGATCCGGCTCTACAACGACGACGACGAGCGGCGGCGGCTCGGCGAGAACGGGCGGGAGGCCTTCTTGGAAACGTTCGAGCGGGCAGTGTGCTGTCGGTCATGGACGGAGGTGCTCCGCGCGCAGGCACGGTAATCCCACGAAGGTACAACCGCCACGTAGCGTCTAGATCGTGAGACTCCTCGTACCGCTTACGGATGCCTTCGGGGGACGGGGCGGAATTGCCCAGTTCAACCGAGATCTGCTCCGAGCCCTTTGCGGCCACACGGGCGTCGACCGGGTGACGGCCCTGCCCCGGGTGATGCCGGACGCTCCCGAAGAGAGGCCCCGAACGCTCGACTATCGGACCGAGGCGGCGGCAGGAAAGGGCGCGTACCTGCGGGCGATAGCGCGCCATGTGTGGGTGGGGCAGTACGACGGGGTCATTTGCGGGCACATTCACCTGCTTCCGATCGCGTGGCTCGCTGCGCGACGGGCGGGCGTGCCACTCCTGCTCATCGTGCACGGCATCGAGGCCCGCGAGCCGTCCGACAAGGGGCTAGCAAACCAACTCGTGCCCGCGGTCGACGCGTTCGTGTCGGTGAGTGACTACACGAAGCGGCGCGTGGTCCGATGGTCGGGTGTGGAGCCGAGCAAAGGGCACGTGGTGCCCAACTGTATTGACCGATCACGATTTGGGCCGGGCGAACCACCCGCACCCCTGAAAGACCGGTACGGGTTGCACGACCGAACGGTGGTCCTGACCCTCGGCCGTCTGCCGGTGCAGGAGAAGCGGAAAGGGCACGATGAAATGCTCGAGGTCCTACCGGCCCTCACCGAAGAGGTGCCGGACCTGACGTACCTGATTTGTGGCGACGGAGCGGACCGGTCCCGGCTGGAAGCGAAGGCAAAACGCCTCGGGGTGGCGGGTCGCACCATTTTTGCCGGGTACGTCCCCGAAGAAGAAAAGGCCGACCACTACCGGTTGGCCGACGCCTTCGCGATGCCGGGGCGCACGGAGGGCTTCGGTATTGTCTACCTGGAGGCAATGGCCTGCGGGGTGCCAGTGGTGGCCAGCAGTGCCGACGCGAGCCGAGAGGCCGTCCGAGATGGACGGTTGGGTGTCGTGGTGGACCCCGACGATCTGGACTCTGTGAAAGCGGGAGTCCTGAAGGCCCTGCGCGCCCCATGTGGCGTGCCGGAGGGGCTCGACCACTTCTCCGTCGAGCGCTTCCGCGAGCGCTGGCACGAGGTCGTAGACCGGTGCTTCCGGGAAATGGCCCCTGCGGCGGACGCCGAGGCGAAAGAGAACGAAGTTCGGTCGACCTAATCCCTTAAAGGTTTCCATACGTACAAAGACGGACAATGCATGGATACTGTTAGCGACCTGTTACGCTACCTGAGAATCTACCGTCGGTACATCGGGCGGCGGATCTATCTGGTGTTCGTCCTCACGGTGGTCGTGGCCCTGACGCAGGGCTTCGGCATTACGCTGCTGCTGCCGCTGCTGCGGGTGTCGCAGTCCGGGGAGGAGGCGGCGAATATGGGATGGGCCGAAGAGATTCTCTACGACCTGTTGGCGAAACTGGGCATCGCCGAGTCCCTGCCAGGCATCCTGGCGTTCATCGCGGTCGTCTTTATCGTGAAGGGAGGCGTCCAGTTCGTGAAGGGCGGGTACGTCGGCTACCTGCAGGCGCAGCTCCTGCGTGAGCTGAAGACAAAACTGTTCGACGCCTACAGCCGGATGACGTACCGGTACTACATCCGGCAGAACGCCGGCCACTTTATCAACGTCATTAACGGCCAGGTCAACCAGTTCTTCTCGTCGTTCACGAGCTTTGCGAGCGTCTTCTCGAAGGTCGTCACGACGCTCAGCTACTTCATCTACGCATTCGCCATCGCATGGCGGTTTGCCCTCATGGCCTTTGGGGTCGGCGTCGGACTGCTGTTCCTGTTCAAGTATTTGAACGCCTACGTGCGGCGGCTATCGCGGAAGAAGTCCGCGGAGATGAGCACCCTCAACAAGCTGCTCGTCCAGTCTCTGCAGTCTCTGAAGTACATCGTCGGGACGAACCAGACGGCCCACCTCCGGTCTGGTGTCGTGGATAGTGTAACCCGGCTCACGGGGTACATCTTTCGGCAGCGGATTGCGAGTTCGTTCACGAGTGCCATCAAGGAGCCGGTGTCGGTGCTCCTCATCGTAGGGCTCATTGCCCTGCAGGTCATGGCGTTCGGCGGCGAAATCGCACCCATCTTCGTGGCCCTGTTCCTCTTTCATCGGGGTATGCAGTCGATGATGGGTATTCAAGGGAACTGGCAGGGTATGATGGACAAGATTGGGGCCGTGGAGATGGTAACCGACGAGTTCGAGGCGGTCCACGCCCACCAGGAGACGAGCGGGGCGCAAGAGGTCGGCGCGCTCCGGCGCGGCATCGAGTTCGACGATGTCTGCCTCGCGTACAAGGCGGAGGACGGGAACGTGCTGCACGACGTCAACATCTCGGTACCGGCCAACGAGACGATCGCCCTCGTCGGCGAGTCTGGGGCGGGCAAGTCGACGCTCGTGGACATGATGACGCTGATGCTGAAGCCGCGCACCGGTGAGATCCGGATCGACGGGGTGCCGCACGATGAGGTAGACCTCGCTTCGTGGCGCGACCAGATCGGCTATGTCTCGCAGGAGACGGTCGTGTTCGACGACACAGTGGCCAACAACATCAGCCTCTGGCAGGGCGATATCGGTGAGGACCCGGCCTTGCGCGAGCGGGTGATGCACGCGGCTGAGCGGGCCCATGCCCATCACTTTATCGAAGACCTACCGAATGGATACCAGACGCAGGTGGGGGACCGTGGGGTGCGCCTCTCCGGGGGCCAGCAGCAGCGCTTATTCGTGGCCCGGGAGCTCTTTAAGCAGCCAAACCTACTGCTCCTGGACGAGGCGACGAGCGACCTGGACACCGCCTCCGAGCAGCACATCCAGAACAGCATCGACGCGCTGAAGGGCGAGGTGACCGTGGTAATCATCGCCCACCGCCTCTCGACTGTCAAAAATGCCGATCGAGTGTACGTCCTCGACGACGGGCGGGTCATTGAGTCCGGCTCTTACCACGAGCTGCGCCACCGGGAGGAGGGGGCCTTCCGGGAAATGGTGGAGATGCAGAGCTTATAGGAAGAGGCGCGTCTCGTCCATTGCCGTGTAAAGCATTTCACTTTCGCAATGCACGTTCTCGTTACCGGTGGAGCAGGCTTCATTGGAGGACACCTCTGCCGGCACCTGCTTAATGATGATCACGTCGTGCATGCTGTCGACAACTTCGATCCGTACTACGACCGCGAGATCAAGGAGGAAGGCATCGCCGACCTGACTGGCCGGCCGAACTTCCACTTCTACGAGCAAGACATTAACAATACCGCGTTTCTGGGCAGTGTTCTGGAGGGCCGATCCCTCGACGCGATCGTGCATCTGGCAGCAAAGGCCGGCGTGCGGGCCTCGATTGACAATCCAGTCGGGTGTGCACACGCCAACATCACCGGGACCCAGTCGATGCTAGAGTTTGCGCGGCAGATGGAGGTGGGCACGTTTATCCTTGGGTCATCGTCGTCGGTGTACGGCAACAACGAGAAGGTCCCGTTCGCGGAGGAAGATGCCGTCCACCATCCAATTTCACCGTACGCGGCCTCGAAGCGGTCCGGGGAGCTACTGGCACATACCTATCACCACCTCTATGACATGACGGTGTATTGCTTGCGGTTTTTCACCGTCTATGGTCCACGGCAGCGCCCGGACTTGGCCATTCACAAGTTTGCACGGCAGCTACTGACCAGCCAGCCGATTACGATGTACGGAGACGGCACGTCAAGCCGGGACTACACCTACGTCGACGACATCGTCGGGGGCATCGTTGAAAGCTTCCACCGTGCCAGTGCCCTTGACCAGCCCGAGTACGAAATCATCAACCTAGGCGGTTCGGAAACAACGGAGCTGCTGGACCTCATTCACGGCATTGGCGATGCGTTCGGCATTGAACCGACGATTGAGCAGCAGTCCATGCCGCCGGGGGATGTAAAGCGTACCTACGCGGATATCTCGAAGGCAAAGGCCCTCTTGGACTACACGCCGAACACATCAATCGAGGAAGGTCTGAACAAATTTGCCAGCTGGGCCAAGGATTACTACTCCGAACGGACAGTGGAGGTGTAATACTATCATACTCTAGTCATAGGTACGAAATAAAGTGAAGTTATTGAGTGACAAAAATAAAAGTATAATAAAAAGGTACTTAAACTACCTAAATCCCGATCCCGAAAAATTTGACAAAGATGCGCTTAAGGGGAGGCAAAAATATAAAGATGATTACAGAATATTAGCCGAAAGCCTATCGTCAAACATTAATTTTGAAAATTTTTTCGACGTGGGGTGTGCACAAGGACTGTTAATGATGCCACTTCACAAGAAAGGATTTGATGTTCGCGGAATTGAGGTGTCCGAAGATGTGACTGAGTTCCTCCCTGACTCCTTGAAGCCACACGTGACAATTGGGGATTTTCAGGAAGTAGCGGGAAGCTATGACCTCGTGTGCTGCGTGGAGGTGGCTGAGCACATTGAGCCTGCAAGGAGCAAAGCTCTCGTCAGTAAACTCTGTGACCTATCTGATCAGCACATCTACTTTACGGCGGCTCCACCGGGGCAGCACGGTCACGGGCACATTAACTGTCGCCCCCATGAGCACTGGATTCGGTGGTTCAACGCGAAGGGCTGGCATGTAGATGAGCTAACCACTCAAAAAATCCGAGAGGACCTTGCTACGGTAGAGCATACGCACTGGTTAAAAGAGAACAGTTTTGTACTCTCTCTTCACTGAGACATCGTAATCATCCTGGCAGTAACCTGCGAGGCGAATGACTGAACGCTCCATGCCGGCATTCATTTTTTGGTCTTTCTTTTCTGCTACTAGTCTTTTGTGTATAGGTAAAATGTAAATAGTAAAAATACGTCGAAAAAGTAAATGAAGCATTTGTTTTATGAACGAAGCGCAAATTTCCAAATTTCTGCACTATTCGTTTTATCCCAATCCAGACCAGTGGTCTATTCCTGAAAAGATTATAGATGCCAGTGGGTGTGCCCCTCATGAGTCCAGCTTGATTGAGAGGGGCGAAGCGGCGCTCCGAGAATCTGTGGAAGCAATTTTTCAGAGTGAGTCGTTCCCAGAAAACGCCACGCATACTTTCCTGCTGAGTGGAGGACTGGACTCACGAACCATACTCGCTCTTCTCTTAGACCAAGTTGGTCCCGACCAGGTCGCGGTCGGCTCTTACGGTGTTCCAGGTGCCTCCGATTACGAGATTTCTCAACTTGTAGCTCAGGAAGCTGGCGTTACAAGTTATCACTACGATCTGCGCCCACAGAATTTTAAGTGGTGCTACGAAAAGGTCCTTGATTACGCAAAAACCCTCCCCCATCCCACACGGATGTTCGAAGCCTACATCAACCACTACGCTCGAACGCAGGTTGTGCAGAACTGTGGTGGCGCAACTGTCCAATGGAGCGGATGGTTGGGGGAAACGACGGCAGGATCGCACCTCAGCCACTACCTTCCGAATGAGTTTGGGTGGGATGCCCAACGTGGTCGGTTTGCCCGGTGGAACAATGGAACGACTGTAGATCTGACTCCGATCGGTTTCGATCCGCGAGCACCGCTGCCGGAAGAACCGCCTTCTAGTCGTAGCAATCTGAATTATGGAGAGCAGCTAGATTACGCCGTCCGTCAGCAGTGTTTCATAAAGCCATTCGTTAGTCCGTCAGACTGCTTTTCTCCATTTCTGGATGAGAAGTGGCTTCGGTTTATACTTCCGCTTCCACATCGGCTCCGCGTCAATCGGCGACTGTTCAGGAAAATTGTCCGTAGGACGTGGCCAAGCTTATTTGCGCTTCCAACCGAAACGAACGACGGATTGCCACTAAAGAAGGATACCTTCCCCGGCCGAGTTTCTCATCTGTTTGGGAGAATACGTCGACGACTACAGCGTGATCTTCCTTTTTTGTCTACCTACAAGCAGGTCCAGTACTTTGATTTCGGTACAGCACTGCGGACCGAAAACTCATTTAGTGGACTTGTCCGATCACTTCTCACGAGACTGGATGATCGTGCTGCCGTGCCGTGGATAGATGTGGATCGGTTATGGAAAGCCCACAAAGAGGGAATGGGCCTAAATCTTGATCTCCGAATTCTAGCCGGGCTGGAATTATGGTTGGAAGCGCATGAGTAGACGCAGCTCCCAAAATATATCAACAGCCGTCCCGCTGGTGAGCGTCGTGATGTCGGTCTACAATGACTGCCCCTATTTGGGGGAAGCCGTGCAGAGCATACTTGAGCAGACCTTCGATAACTTCGAGTTCGTGATTATTAACGACGGCTCCACTGACGGCTCAAAGGAAGTACTGGAGCAGTTTGAAGAGCAAGATGATCGCATCAGGCTGTTCCACCAGAAAAATCGAGGGCTCACCCCGTCTCTCAACCGAGGTCTTCATGAGGCTCGAGGTGCTTACATTGCCCGTATGGATGGCGATGACATTAGCCGGCCGAAGCGTTTGGAGAAACAGGTGCGCTTTTTGGATTCGAATTCGGAAGTCGGAATTGTGGGTACCCGGGTCGATCAGATGGATGCGGACGGAGAGTCGAACGGAGAGTGGCATCTCCCGACTAAGCCGGATCTCATCGCTTGGGAGTTGCTCTTCCACAACTGTCTGTGTCACCCCAGTGTCATGATACGCCACAGTCTCCTGGAGGAACTTGGCGGATATGCGAACTGGGCAGCACAGGCACAGGACTATGAATTGTGGACTCGCGCTGTCCTTGAATCACGCCTGGCAAATCTTCCGGAAAAACTACACAGACTGCGGCGCCACGGCAATTCGATCACAGACACGAAGCGAGCAGAGCAGTTGCAAGTTTGCTGTGAAGCTACGGCTCGTCTTCACGAGGCCTTATTGGGTGTAGAGGCAAATGAGAAATTTGCCTATTTCCTTGCCTGGATGCATCACGAGAATGTGCAGATCGCGATCGAGGAAACGGGACTGAGGAAGCTTCCCGGCGTGCACGAGTATGTCCGGACCCTTTACCGTGTTTACGTGCGGGCCGTACTTCCCAAACACAGGAATATGGAGGTTCGTCATAACGCCCTGTATAAGCTGGATACACTTGCGAATGACATTCAGAGACATGAGGGGCGGTTCGCGGGGAGTTTACACAGGTTGCGGGCACGGTTCATGCACCCCCGTAGCGAGTTCGCGTTATGGCTCATACAAGCGGTTAAGATAAAGCTCTCCAAGATCAATGTTTTTTCTGTCTAGAGCGTGTGTACAATCAGAGGAGCCACGTCACGATTGAAGCGAAATACAAAAAACAACTGTAGTTTCGGTCTGTTTTCTCGTATCGAGTTCTTGATCCGGCCAAAGAACCATTCGATCTTGTCGCGATCTGCGTAGGAGGTGCGGTTGATCTCTCACTGGACGATTCGGTTTTCCGAGGCGGAATCACAACGACCATCTCCAGGGATTCCACCTGCTTAATGAAATCATTGCTGTCGAAGCCTTTATCAGCGATCAGGGCTTCGAATCGGCATCCTTCGATTAAAGCTTCCGCTTCGCTGAGGTCTGCCTTCTGGCCAGGTCGGAGCAAACGATGCGTAGCGGATTGCTAAGAGCGTCGACGGCCGCGTATACTTCCGTGGAGAAGCCGCCACGCGAGCGGCTGAGGGCCTCGGTAGCGGCGTCACTTTTTTTGACCAGTAGCGTGCTGGTGGGCACAAACAATCGTTGTGTGGGTCACCGATACATTCGAGGTGTGGATCCTGTAGCTCAGCGAAGACCCGTTCCCAGACGCCAGCGCTCGACCAGCGGCTAAATCGCCGATAGACCGAGTTTCACTTGCCAAAATGATCGGAGAGCTCCCTCCAGGGCGATCCCGTCCGGACAATCCAGAGAACGGCGTCCAGAAAAAGGCGATTATCGCGAGCCGTGCGGCCTGGAATCGGTCTTTTTGCCCGGAAGCAGATCGGCAATTCGCCCCCAACCGGCGTCAGAAATGGCGTGTCGAAGAATTGGCGTGTCGAAGCATTGAGGTCATAGCTTTTAGAAAGAAACCGACTCGACCCGTCGACCGGGAATCGGTTCCGAATGTCCACAGACCCTAGAATGGTGTGTGAATTCGGGCGACCGAGTTCGGCTTCTTCACCAAGAAAACCAGGGACTAATCGCGTCCCTGAGTCGTGGGATTGACGAGGCCAGGGGAGCGTTCATTGCCCGCATGGATGGCGATGATATTTCTGCCTCGGAGCGGTTCGAGCGCCATGTCGAATTCCTAAACGCGAACGGGTGGGCACAAAGATCTCCTATATCGACTCGGAGGGACGGGCACATGGACTCTTCCTGCGGACGTGGACGCTATTGCCTAGAAGCTGCTGTTTAACTCGTGTCTTTGTCATCCCAGTACGATGATGCGACACACACTCCTGAAGGAGTTGAACGGTTATGCTGAGTGGGCAGATCTCGCTGAGGACTATGAGCTGTGGACTCGCGCTGCTCAGAAGTCCCGTCTGGTGAATCTGCCGTATACGCTTTCCAAGCTTCGCCGTCATAAGGGATCAGTCACGGTTTTGAGGCGCACGGACCAGGTTCAGGCGTGCGGGAAAGCAGCGGCCTACTTTCACCGATCGCTTTTAGGCCGGTAGGCCGATGCGCAGATGTCCAAGTGTCTCGTATGGATGGAGGTTGACAGTACTGAGCGGGCCGTTGGAGAAACAGGTGTCGGTGATTTTACATCGGTACATGAGCACCTGGGCCTTCTCTACGAGGCCTGCGCGCGCCAGTCGCTTCGACCCGAGATAACTGTTCGGGTCCAGCAGCGGGCCCTTGTGAAGCTCGCAGTGACTGCTGATCAAATTGCGGAACACAGGGGATGAGGGCAAGGCATGTGGCACAAAATGAAGGCTCGATGTATGGCGCCCGTGGGGGAGGTTCTACCCTGGGGTTTTCGGGCTGCACGTCAGCGGGTCTCCTAATGGATGAAGTTTCCTGGGAGGGTCAGCAGTCAAAAGACGGATGTATAAGCTTCTCTTTCTCTGTACATACGACGAGGGTAAGCAACCGGAGGGATATTCGGGATTCTCAGCGGATTAGCATCGCCGGAGGAGATAGATCGACGGTAAGAACCTGGAGTCTATGAGCCAATTCATTTCCACACCAGCACTCAACCCTGTTCATATTGAGAAGCTTATAAGATATTAAGACTATACATTTCAGGAAAAAGTTTTCAAAAATATCTGAGACATTTATTTATGCATATGTTACTGAGCTGGAACGGCAAGGAGAAGATAACCACGTACTGACTTTCGAAAGAAAGAATGAGGAGCAACGACCGTTTCCAAAGGTCAGAGTTGTGGATGAAGACTCCGGACGCTGGCATCTGAGGCGGCTCTGGCACCGTGTTCGTCTCATGGGCAGAGAAAATGCGTCCTACCGTTCGATGCAGAGGCTCATGAAGGAGCGCTTTTTGGATTCAATCCGGGAGGTTGATCCCGATGTGATTCACGCTCACTTCGGTCCTGAAGCGGTCGAGGTTGCATCCTATGCCGACCAGTTGGGAATCCCTCTGGTCGTGACCTTCTATGGCTATGATATCTCCCAGCTTCCAAAAGAAAAAAACTGGAGAGAAAAGTACAGAGAACTCTGGACACACGTAGACGCTGCAACCGTGCTTTCCGAGGAGATGAAAGAGGAAGTTGAGGATCTTGGATGTTCTCCTAATAAACTGAACATTGTCCATCTGAGTAGAAATCTGGATGACTTCCCGTACGAGCGTCCTGATCGTCGCGTCCAGAATATTCTTTTTGTCGGACGTCTCGTCGAAAAGAAAGCCCCCCTCGACGCGATCCAAGCTGTAGAGAGAGCGAACAGTCAAGGAGCCGAACTCAGTTTGGTGATGGCGGGTGGTGGACATCTTCGAGGGAAGATAGAGGCATACGTAGAGGAGAATGGACTTTCTGAGCGTGTCACCCTTCTTGGGGAAGTGGAAAATGAAGTGGTTGCCCGGCGGATGAGAGAGGTCGATGCCTTCATGCTTCCCAGCAAAACCGCACCGAGTGGGGATCAGGAGGGCACCCCCACTGTGCTAATCGAAGCTCAGGCATCGGGCCTTCCCTGCGTTTCTACCTGGCACGCTGGAATTCCGGAGATGATACCTGAAGAAAACCACGACCTTTTGGCCAAAGAGGGAGATGTTGAGGCCCTTGCGGATATTCTGAGGGATTTATCTTCGAGAACCGTCGATGAGCTCGCGGAGGTAGCCGACCGTGGGCGTAGGAAAGTAGAGGATGAGTTCAACCTCTCCAAAGAAGTGCAGAAGCTGCGAGCCATTTACCGCTCAATCAGCTGTCCAGTCTGAGCGTAGACCTTCGCAGCAGGGACAAAGTATGAAGATGCTGCGGTCACTTCTAAGAGCTTTGTGACGATGCATTTTCCTGCTTTGGCGAATAAGGCCCGATCTCCTTAGTAAGATATGAGGCACATTCCAATTTTTCGGGTTAAATGTTATGGAAAAACAATCTAAGCGACGCCACGACCGGTGTTATCTTATCTCCTCGAAATTCGAATACGAAGAGACAATAAGCTCGGCATACGGGCCGGCTTACGCCGAGCACATGGGATGGGAGGTGGCGGAACTTGATAATGCCGAAACGGCCATTCGCGAGCATCCCGTTGTTTTGGTCGACACCCGGTACGACGAAAAGGAGTGTGAACGGCTTCGGAATTTAGTTCGAGAGCACCGAGGAACGATGTTTGGGTTCTCGGTGATTGATCCGTACTCTTGGACCGTTGATCAACCCTATTGGTCGACGCTCTTCGAAGTCAAGGGCGAGCCTAATGTCTTTTTCCTCTCGCGCTACCAGCCGAAGGAACTCACTGCTGAGCTCGCCGAGAACCCCGGCGACCAGCTCGTCGTCATTCCCTATGCCTTCGTCGATCCCATCATTCCGGTGGACGGATTCGACGAGCGTGCGTGGAAAGTGGTGCATTCCGGTCGCCACAACGTCAATCGTTACCCCTACCGCCAGACGTTCTACCGCCTGCAAAAGTGGATTCCCCCATTTCAATCGTACATCGATGTCCTCGGCCATCCCGGGTATCCGGACGTTGGAGAAGATATTGGCCACGACATCGTTGGGGACGACTACGTCCGTTTTTTGGCGGGATACACCTTTATGTTCGTTTCCCCGTCACGCCTCTACCTCGAGTTTCTCAAATTTCGTGAGTGTGCGATGGCGGGATGCGTTCCTGTCGGTGTTCCCCCGGACGGCTTTCACGATGACATACGTCGTCCGTTTGTCGACGGACCGTTTGGGAGCTTCCTTCGATCGGGTCTCCGCCTCCCGGGGATTCTGCGTATGGACCCGGGAGAAGCGGAAGAGCGCGCCCGAGCGTACCGCGAGGCCTTCGCCCAACATCGGAACCCCCAGGTGTTAAACGAGAAGCTCGATGCATTCCTCGCCGAAACAGGACGGATCTGACGCCCCGGCCTCCGGCGTCCTTCAGCTCGTATAACCTTCGTTGGTTGTCATCATGAACGATCAACCGTACGTCTCGTATCTCGTCGCTGGCACTCAGCGCAGCGGGACGACCGTAACACATCACTGCCTACGAGGACATCCGCATGTGAGCGCGCTTCGGGAGGAATTAGCCTTTGACCCGTTCTTCGCTGATGGGCTCGCAGCGTTCACCTTCGGACGATCTGGCACCACGGCAGAGCAAAAGCAGGGGCGCCGTCATCTCTTTGATGCTCTCACCGCGCCAGAGCGGACCGCTGAAACTCGCGCTTGCGGTGTGAAGTGCGCCTTTGGACACGGGAAACAGGCTGAACATTTTGCGGAAGTGTTGCGCGAAGAGTTTCCGGAAGCGAAGGTTGTCCATGTCGTGCGCCGCGACCAGGTAGCGCAGTTCGGCTCCTTTGTCAAGGCAAGGTCGACAAGCGTTTTCCATCGCACCGGCGATGCCGACGGCAACGTTGGTAAAGGCAATACAGGCACCTCGCCCGTATTGACGCTCGATCCGCATAACTTTGCCCGGTACATGCTCGATATACACGAGGCCAACGCATATCTGCGCCGCCTGGGTGAAACGCACGATGTCTTCACTGTCGAGTACGAGTCCGACATCCTCCAGGGCGATCTCCGAAGCAACGATGCCCTGTTTTCTTTCGTGAACGTTGAGCCGCGGGAGGCGGTGTGGTTGCGGCATCGCAAGGTTTCTCCTGCGCCCGAGATGTATATCGCCAACTATGCCGCGCTGTCGGACTTGCAAGCCGAGATCGAGAGCAGGCTCAACGCTGGCCATTCGACCGCGGAGCTTCGCGAAGAGTACGCGCCCCCGCTCTCCAAATCCCTCTATCAAACGGGAAGGCACTGGGTCAAACATCCGGGGTACGCTGCCCACCAGATCGCGCACGGTCTTAAGAAGGTATTTGGCTCATCTCAGACGGAGCCGTCTTCATGAACGTTGCTCTCATCACGTACGAATACCCCCCAGAAACCGGGGGGGGAGGCATTGGCACCTATGTCGCCAATGCCGCCCGCATGTTACACAAGCATGGCCACCGTGTCGAGGTGTTTGCCGGTGGGGAGCGGTCTCGCAGCACAGAGACTCCGTTTGGGGCATCACTGCACCGCGTCGAGTGCGCGTGCCGGGCCGACTTCTCTGATGCCGTCGTACCCGCGTTCGCTGAACGCTACCAGACGGCCGGGTTTGATGTTGTGGAAGGACCGGAGTACCACGCCGACGCCGCAGGCATTCGGGAGGTGTTTCCCGAAATTCCGCTGGTGGTGAAGCTGCATACGGCCAGTTGCATACTGAAGGAAGTAAATATCAATCGTCACCTAACCCTGTGGGACAAGGCGCGTTTTCTTGTGGGAGGGGGCATACGCGGACAGGTGCCGTCGCCGCACTGGACCTACGACCCCATAGAAGATGCTGAGCGGAAACATGCCCTTGCGGCGGATGTCGTGGCGGCGCCATCTCGGAGTATTGGAGAGCGTATGGTTAAGTGGTGGGGACTGCAGAGAGAGAAGATCTTCCACTTTCCGTATCCGTTTGAAGCGAGCAACTCGCTTCTGAACGTAGATCCGGATACCGACACACAGCGTGTCACGTTTGTCGGGCGACTGGAGATGCGGAAGGGGGTGCTCGATCTGGCCGAGGCTATTCCAAAAGTACTGACCCAGTGCCCCGATGCCCACTTTCGATTTATTGGGGATGCACAGGCCCATCCGCGAACCGGTGAAGACCTGCGAGCTGTGATGGAGCGACGACTCCAGTCCTACAATGAATCGGTGGAGTTTACAGGGTTCGTCCCGTATTCCGAAATCCCCTCATATTTATCAGAAACCGATATTTGCGTTTTCCCGAGTTTATGGGAAAACTTTCCGAATGTCTGCCTGGAAGCAATGAGCGCCGCCCGAGGAGTCGTGGGAAGCAGCTCGGGAGGAATGTCTGAGATGCTCGATGATGGGACCTACGGTCGTGTCGTTACGCCTCAGCGTCCAAGTGAGCTTGCTGACGCGATCCTCGACCTTCTCAATCATCCTGAGGAGCGGAAGCGTCTCGGAAGAGCAGCCCGAGAACGCGTACAGGAGAGCTACAGCTTCGAAGCAGTAGTTCCCCAGCAGGAAGCCTGTTATGAAGCCGCCATTCGCCGACACGAAACACACGCCACATAACTGCTTGGTTGTCGAATGAGCATTGACGTTTCGGCCATCGTATGCACCCACAACCCGCGTGATGACCACCTCCGCCGTACCCTTTCCGGGCTACGCCGTCAGTCGCTGGACGACGACCGATGGGAACTGTTGATCATCGATAATGCAAGTGACGCACAGCTCGCCGACCAGATCGACGTGTCCTGGCACCCGAACGGGCGTGTCGTCCGCGAGGACCAGGTGGGACTGACCCACGCTCGTCTTCGTAGCTTCCACGAGGCCGAGGCGTCCCTCCTCGTGTACATCGACGACGATAATGTCCTGGCCCCTACGTATCTGGAGCGTGTCGTCGAGCTTTTTGAGAAGTACTCCGGGGTAGGGGCCCTCGGCGGGAAGGCCTTGCCGGAGTACGAAGTGGATCCGCCCAGCTGGTTCGACAAGGTCGGAATGGATCTGGGATGCCGTGATTTGGGTGGCGAGGTGCAGACGGCCTCATGGACGGATGTCCCGGTCGATGAGCGGACGTACCCCGAGTGCGCGCCGATTGGGGCGGGGTTGGCCATCCGCCGAGAGGCATACCAAACGTACGTTGAGTCGGCAGCACGGGACGCCCGGCGGACCGCCCTGGGTCGAGCCGGTGAGAGTCTCGCGTCCGGCGAGGACAACGACATTGTGATGACGCTGCTGGAAGAAGGCTGGTCGGTGGGGTACTTCCCGTCCCTTGAGCTCACACACCTGATTCCGAAAGAGCGAGTCATGCCCGACTATCTCGCCGAAATGGCGGAGAGCTCCAACAAAACGTGGGTGACGGTTCTGGACGTTCACGACATTCGCCCATGGCCTCCCATTTTTGAATGGACCGTGCCGCTACGGAAGATGCGTGCCTATCTCATGACGCGGGCCTGGAAGGGGCCACTTGAGCGTATTAAATGGGGAGGTGCATGTGGACAGTTCGAAGGGCAAGCACTACTGTCCGGGAAGACTGGGTCTCACTCATCCAATCCCTCTGGCGTTAATGAAGTCCAGTAACATTCTTTCTTCCGTAAAATCTGCTGCTCGGTCAGTCGGTGTAGGAAAGCTATACCGTCTCGGAATTCGAAAGCCCATGAGCACGGTGAAGCAGTCGATCCAAGAGGGGGGACCTCTGGAGCAGTGGCGGACCCGACGGGGAAAAGAGGAAATGATTGAGGCGGCCGAGCAGCTTCCGGAAATGGCCCCACCCCCGCCCCCCCCGGAGCCGATGAAGGTACACTTCTTAACAGGGTCAGACCACTGGTATCAGAGCCTCTTCTGTTTTCTGTCGCTACAGCGCTTCTGCGACGATCGGATCATTCCTGTTCTTTACAGCGACGGCTCCCTCTCTGAGTCATACCGGGAAAAGTTTCAGCGGGTGGTTCCGTGGGCCGAGATCCAGACGATCGATGACATAAAAGACCGCCTCAACGATGCCCTTCCGAAAAGCCAGTATTCGTTGCTTCGAGAGTGGCGCCACATTCAACCACTCACACGGAAAATTACGGATCTGCACGCTGGGGAAGAAGGTTGGAAGCTTCTTTTGGATTCTGACATGCTTTTCTTTCGGAAGCCCCAGTTTCTGATCGACTACCTCCGCCAGCCGGAAAGCCCATGTTATATGGTAGACATTGACACCCACTATGGGTATTCGCCTCAGCTCCGGTACAGGTTGGTGGATAGTCCCATTCCTGAAGCTGTAAATATCGGGATCTTCGGGTTAAAGAGTGATGAGGTAGACTTTGATCAGCTTCAAAAGTGGCTTCAGATTATGGTTAAAGAAGAAGGTTCAAGCTACAATATCACTCAGGGCCTGAGTAGTTTGATATTCGCCGGCAGAGATTGTGAAGTAGCCCCACCCGGCGAGTATGTGGTTCTTCCGTCCTTAGAGGAGGGGAAGTCCCCATCTGCGACACTTCACCACTACGTGGCTGAATCGAAGCGAGCCTACTTCCAGCACGGGTGGCGGCATATCCAAAAACAGGCTGCTCATGCTGACTGACCACGCTTTCTCGTTCTGTACTGGCTGCCTCTCCGGCCTCATGTCTACTTCTCTGTTCCACAAGCTCCGCTGGCGAGCACACGAGTACAGCGCACGGGCTCAAAACTGGCTCATTGAAAACCAGTGGCTTCCTGGTCACCATGACTATCAACGATTTATCATTGTGTGCGATATTCGAACGGGGTCTACGATGCTTCGGTCGTTTTTGGCCGACCATCCATCGGTTCGAATGTTTTTTGAGTTGTTCCATCTGTTCCCCGACAATGTCCCCTTCGACGTAAAAGGCTATAAACAAAAAGGTGGAAATCCCGAAGTCGTGCAGCGGCGAAACACGGATCCAGTCAAGTTCCTTAAGACGGATGTTTTTACGCGCCAACCACTGTTTGTACAGGCCGTCGGATTTAAGCTCCTCTACACACAGGCCCGCTCCCAGCACATGTGGTGGCAAGATCCGCCGTACGAACGCTGGTGGACTCATATCGACCGGAGTGTGGACTGGAAGGAAACAACATCGGACCTGTGGGGCTATCTGGCTGAGGAAACAGACATCGCAATCATTCACCTGACGCGCGAGAATTTACTAAAGCAAAAGGTGTCTGCCCAACTGGCCAAAAAAACTGGCCACTGGGGGGCTGGTGCAACCGGTGGTGTAAACGAAGACGATGCAGAACCTACCGTGTCGCTCAATCCAAAACACTGCTACGAAGACTTCGAGGCTAAACGCCAGATGCAGGAGCAAATCGAGGAGCGGTTTTCTGATCATCGTCTCCTCGCAGTCACCTATGAACAACTTGTCGAGAATCGGAATCAGATGCTGCGTCACGTCCAAGAGTTCATCGATGTGCCCATTCGGCCGCTTCAGACCGAGACGGAGAAGCAAAGAAAACGTCCTCTTTCCCGGGTAATTGAAAACTATGACGTTCTCCGTCGAGAGATGAAGAGGACCCCATGGATACGGTTTTTCGAAGAGTAGAGCCCTTTCCTTTCTTTCGCCATCCGCTTGCTGCTTTCTTCCGGATGATTACACCTTGACTGATGCTGTGTCAATGGAAAGCCCCCTCGTTTCCATCTGCATGCCTGCCTACAACGCGGAAGACTACGTCGCCGACGCTATAGATTCTGCACTCGCTCAGACCTGGTCACCCCTCGAAATCGTCGTCGTGAACGATGGATCGACGGATTGCACCGGAGAGATCCTTGATGCGTACGATTTCGAATGCGACCGACTCCGCGTCTCACATCAAGAGAATCAAGGCCAATGTGCGGCGGCTAATGACGCGTACCGGGCCGCCCATGGGGACCTGATAAAGTTCTTTGATGCCGACGATCTCCTCTCACCAGACTTTGTAGAAAGACAAGTAGAACAGCTTGATGGGAGCACCACGCACGTAGCGTCGGCCGAGTGGGCGCGGTTCTACGACGACCCGTCGGAGTCGACCTTTGAGCCGGAGGACGTGTGGCGAGACATGGACCCGGTCGACTGGCTCGTGACCGCATGGGGGGACGCGCGCCCCATGATGCAGTGTGCACTGTGGCTTATCCCTCGTCCAGTCCTTGAAGAAGCAGGGCTCTGGGACGAACGCTTGTCGCTGATTAACGACTTTGAGTTCTTTACTCGCGTGCTGGTGCACGCTGAGGGTGTGCGATTCACCCCGGGGGCCCGGATGTATTACCGCTCCGGCCTCGACGAAAGCCTATCGGGGCAGGACAGCCGTGAGCACGTCGAGTCAGCGTTTCGCTCGCTCATGGACGGAACGCAGCATCTGCTGGACCGCGAAGACAGCCCGCGCACCCGCAGGGCCGCCGCCAACATGCTGCGGAACTTCGTCTACGAATACTACCCGGACTATTCGAACCTGCGAGCTAAGATAGAGGCTCGGGTTGAGGAATTGGGGGGGAGTGACCTGGAGCCGCAAGGACCTCCGGGGTTCGAACTATTGCGTCCGATCCTCGGTTGGAAACTGGCACGTCGTGTACAGCACTTCGCGGAGCGAAATAAGCTCACACGAGCCGGACTGTCGTCGCATCTGGAGAGTTATGGATTAGGCTCTGCCTGACATTCTCCCTTCTGTGTTCTGATTCCAGCGACTGTCGTGAGCAGGCGGTCTTTCCCGATGTTCTGATCGTAGGGGCCTTGAAGTGTGGAACCACTTCGCTATTCTGCTATCTCGAGGAGCACCCTGAATTTTACTCCTCCCCGGAGAAAGAGCCCCACTTCGTATTCGTATATAGGGGAAGAGCGCCCGCACTGAGGAATCGGCAGCGTTGAAGAGTACGCCGCGCTGTTCCAAGACAGTTCGCCCGGCCAGCTCTATATGGAGGCGTCTACGAGGCATCTATACAGCGGTACAGCCGTGGAGCAAATCCGGCGGTACGCTCTTGATACAGAACGCATTGCGCTTTTGCGGAAGCCTATTGAGTGTGCATACACAAGCTGGTCATTCCGCGTTCAGCAAGGTTGGGAGTCCCTTTCCTTCTCAGAAGCGATTGCCGCCGAAGAACGACGGATCGAGGTAGGAGGCGAACCGTGATCCGTTACCCGAGTGTGGGGATATATTTTAAGTAGGTCCGTCGATTTTGCGATCACCTTGGTCGAGATCAGTTCCGGATTTTCTTTTTCGAGGACGTCAAGGACGCCCCCGATGCGGTTGCGGAAGAGGCGTTTTCGCTTCTTGGTCTAGGTCCGGTCGGGAGGGTCGATACGAGCACCATTCACAATCCGACCCCCGGAGTCAGGTCATCAACTACCTGCAGGAGGCCGAACCCTTCCGCTGGATTGCCCGTCGGCTTCTCCTCGAGTCTAAATGGGCGGTCCTTCGCCGTGGGGTCCAAATGGAACGAGAAGTCCCGTCCGCTGCTTGATCCGTCTCGTTCCGACGAACGCTGACCGAGCGGGTGTGGCCGGACGCGGGGCGGTTGAAAATCCTCATAGACGTGAGTCTCTCGCGGTGGGCCGAATAACAACAGAGGGTGCCATTTCTTCAGATACAGCTACCTACATGCACGTCGCAATTACGGTCGACCCAATGCTCCCAGTGCCTCCGCCTCTCTACGGGGGCGTTGAACGGATCATTGACCTGCTTGTCCGCGGCCTCGTAGAGCGAGGACATGATGTCACCCTCTTTGCACATGCCGACTCGGAGGTTCCGTGTCGGCACATTCCGTTTCCGGGCACGAAGAGTCAGAATCTCGTCGATACGATTCGAAACACGCTCACACTGTCCCGGCTCCTGGTAGAGCGCCCCGACATCGTCCACAGCGCAAGTCGACTCGCGTATTTGACGCCCCTGCTCCCCCTGAAAATTCCGAAGATCATGAACTACCATCGTATCCCGACGGTGCAGCAGGTCCGGAAGGCCATGGTTTTAGCACGAGGGGACTCAATGGCCTTTACGGGGGTCAGCGAGCACATCGCCGAACGTATCCGGCCCCATGCCCCGGCGTATGCGGTGTACAATGCCGTGTCGATGGAGACGTACGACTACGTCGAAGAGGTGTCCAGCGATGACCCCCTTGTTTTTCTGGGACGTATCGAACCAATCAAGGGGACGCACCGAGCCATCGAGGTCGCCCAACGTACCCAGCGGGAGTTGATTATTGCAGGGAACGTGAATGAGGGGCACACCGCCTATTTTCAGGAGCGAGTGGAGCCCCACCTCGACGGATCACAGATCCGATATGTCGGGACTGTCGACGACGTGGAGAAGAACGAAATGCTCGGTCGGTCGGTGGCGCTTCTCATGCCGATCGATTGGGAGGAACCCTTCGGCCTCGTGATGGCCGAGGCCATGGCGTGCGGCACCCCCGTTATTGGGCTTCGTCACGGGGCAGTTGGGGAAGTCGTCGATGACGGCACCACCGGCTTCGTATGTGACACTGTTGACGAAATGGTGGAAGCGGTCGGGCGTATCGGTACGATCAACCGGGCAGCATGCCGCGAACGCTGCGAAACCCTGTTCAGTCAGAAAGCCCTGGTGGACTCGTATGAGCGTGTGTACGAGGCTCGAATTACTACTCTACGATCGTAGATAGGCGCCAGACGGGGGTAATTTTCAGCGAGCCGGGCGATATGGCTACGTTGAGAGGGAATCAAGGGTGCGGAGAGCATGCGGTAAATCACGAAGGCGGCTTTCCTGTCGAGCACAGAATGCATCGTCCTTGGCAAGCTTAAATGCGGAATGTGGTTTTGGAGAGGATTCGGAAGGGTCTGCACGTCGCCGCGAACGTCTACTGGGAGTACAAGCCCTGGTGGACGCCCCGTCGACTTACAACTTCGCTCGACGAGATTGACATCGACCGTCCAATTTTCATTCTGGGTGTACAGGGGGGAGGGCTCACGCTGCTAACCCGGATGATCCATCGCGCCGAACACATCGTGACCATCGGTGGGGGACGAGCGTACTGGACGGGCAACAACGAGATGGATAAGCACTACACTGGCCGGTTACCGGACGACTTTGCTCTCCGTTCCCCACGCTACCAGTCGCCGACGTTTAAAACGCATTTGACGGGAGAGGAGGACAACCATCCCGTTTTTGGGTTGGAGCGAGACTGGGTGTACGCGTGCGACAGACTGCTCGACGAGTACCGAAAAACCGAGGCAGACTGGACTGCTGAGAACGAAGACCGACTGCGGCGAGCAATTAAGGAGTCCATTCGGGCGTATGCGTCGGATGTTGAGCGGGCTCGATTTCTAGACATGTCCCAGACCTTCTCGCTCAAGGTGCCGCTGCTCCGGGAAATCTTTCCCGATGCCCACTTCGTCGTGCAGACGCGGAATCCGTACGCTGTGTGTGTGCGGGCCGCTCAAGATTTTCGGTACGAGTGGGTGCGGGAGCTGGAGACGGCTCGAGAAACGAAGCTTTTGAAACTCCAGATTACCTCGGAGCACTGGCGAAACACGTTCGCCTATGCCACCGGTGACCTTGAGGGCGATGAGAAAGCGACCCGGCTCCGGTACGAGGACCTTGTACAGGATCCGGAAGGAGAACTACAGCGTGTGCTGGAGGCTGTGGATGTGCCGTATGATCCGAATATGATCCCGCGGGCCCACCACTGTTTACCGGTCGGGTCGTCGGAGCCGCACAAGTGGTTCCCGATCCGGGGGTGCACGAACGACAAGTATCTCCAGCGTTTGGATGCGAATATGGCGTCGATCATTCGGGACAAAGTGGGCGGCGTGGCGGAGGCATTCGGGTATCACCCGCCGTTGGACGTGGCAGGAGAGGGAAGGTCACAGTAAATTGGTCACTCCTATGAACAAGTTAAACCGGCTTCTTCAGGTCGCCGTCAACGCGTATTGGGAGTATAAGCCGTGGTGGACTCCTCGTCGCTGGGCCATTGCGCTCGATGAGATCGACATCGACCGCCCCATTTTTATTCTGGGTGTGCAGGGTGGGGGGCTAACGCTGCTCACGCGGATGCTTCACCGCAACCCGAATATCGTCACCATTGGGGGGGGGCGAGCGTATTGGGTCGGCAACAACGAGATGGACAAGCAGTACACCGGTGAGCTTCCGGAGGACTTTACGCTGCGCTCTCCCAAGTTTCAGTCGCCCACCTTCAAGACACACATGACCGGGACAGAGGACGCCCATCCCGTTTTTGGGCGTGAGCGGAATTGGGTGTATGCCTGTGACGATCTCCTTGACCAGTATCGCAGGACGGAAAGTGACTGGTCGCCGGACAAGGAGGCCCAACTCCGACGGGCCATGAAAGAATCGATTCGGGCCTACGCGCTGGACATTCGGCGGGCTCGGTTCCTGGACATGTCCCAGACGTTCTCGCTGAAGGTCCCTCTGCTCCGAAAAATTTTTCCGGACGCCCGCTTCGTCGTGCAGACGAGGGACCCGTACGCCACGTGCATCAAGGAAGCCCGTGATGATGGGTATAAGTGGCGACGGAAGACTGGGTTGGAACAGAAACTGACGATCTTTGCGGAGCACTGGCGAAACACGTACGCCTACACCATGAACGATCTGAAGGACCACGCGCACAAAATCACCGTCCGGTACGAGGACCTGGTACAAAGCCCGGAAGACGAGCTCCGGCGAATCGCCGAAGCCATCGACCTCGAATATCGTCCCGACATGGTCCCCCAGGACCATCACCGTCTCCCCTTCGGCTCATCAGAGTCGCACAAGTGGTTTCCGGTGCGGACGGGAGTAAACGAGAAGCACCTCAGCCACCTCAGGCCTGGTGCGGCATCGGTGATTCAAGAGAATGTTGAAGACGTAGCTCATTCATTCGGGTATCGGGCTCCTGACTGAACGTCACAACGCCTCCGAGGATAGTCTTTTGCTGTTGGTACATAGGAAATGGCAAGAATCTGTCTCATTACACCGGGTCACCCCTCTAAAAATCCGCGCCTCGTGAAGGAGGCGGATGCGCTGGCAGAGGCGGGGGACGACGTGCACGTGATTGCGGGGGACTATCATCCCTGGGGCCACGACGCCGATCGGCAGTATCAGGATCGGCCCTGGGAGCTGGAGCGCGTCTCGTACGGAGCAGTGGCGTCGTCGGGGCGGCAGATCTACCTGGGAGGACGAAAGCGGATTGCCGAGACGCTGGCGGGATGGCTGCCGCAAGGGACGCGTGCAGTGAATCTGCGGGCGCAGCATTGGGCCATCCCTGAGCTGGTCGATCGGGCTCAGTCCGTTCCCGCGGAGCTGTTTATCGCACACTACCTGCCGGCCGTGCCTGCCGCCCTCCATGCGGCCGAGAAGCACGGAGCCAAGGCGGCATTCGACGCGGAGGACTTCCACCGCGGACAGTTCCATGACGACGAGCGCGGAAGTCCCGAGGCTGAGCGCACGCGCTGGTTCGAAGAGACCTATCTTCCTCAGTGTGAGTCCCTCACGGCAGCGTCGCCGGGGATCGCGCGTGCTTACGCCGACGAACTTGATATCGAAGAGCCGACGACGATTCTGAACGTGTTTCCCCGGAGTGAGCGCTCTGGGCACACCCCACCGCAAGAATTACGGGAAGAGCACCCAGGGGATGGAATTTCGCTCTACTGGTACAGTCAAACCATCGGGCCCGATCGGGGGTTGGAAATGGTGGTGCGGGCGATGGGGCAGATCCAAGACCGGGTCGACGATGCGCCGTGTCTCACGCTGAGTCTCCGGGGAAGCTGGACTGACGGATACAAGACGAACCTTCATGCGCTGGCGCGATCAGTTGGCATCGAGAACAAGCAAATTCGACATCTGACGCGCACGCCTCCGGATCAACTCATCGAACGAGCGGCGCAGCACGATATCGGACTTGCGCTAGAGCAGGCTAAGTCGAGAAATCGTGACCTCTGCGTCACCAACAAGATCTTCGCGTACCTGCTGGCGGGGCTTCCGGTGGTGGCCACCAATACGCAGGGACAGCAGTTCGTTCATCGACACGCCCCGAACGCCGTGCGGCTCTGTGCCATTGACGATGTAGGGGACATGGCCCAGCAGCTTTGCCGATGGGTACGGGACGCGGAGAGTCGGAAGAGGGCATCGGAAGCCGCGTATCAGGCAGCCGAGGACCGGTACAACTGGGACGTGGAAAAAGAGACGCTTTTGTCCACCGTTCGGACTCTACTGGCATGAGCACATCGGAGACGACGGAGATTGTCACTCCCACCTTTATCTTAGGCGGCACACCCAAGGCGGGGACAACCTCCGTATACCATTACCTGGACCAGCATCCGCAGGTGTGCATGAGCGCCCGGAAGGAAACGAGCGTATTTATTGATGACAAGAGCCTTGAGTGGCTATTCGAGAACTATTACCGACACTACGATGGAGAGCGCGCCGTTGGGGAGGCGTCGGCCGGAACGCTCGGCAATCCGGCCGTCGCGGAGCGAGTCTACGGCGCTCTTCCGGACGTGCAATTGATCTTTGTTCTGAGAGACCCGGTTGATCGACTGTACTCTCACTTTACCTTTCTCCAAAGCTCCCGGGCCATTGATCCCGACCGTTCGTTTTCGGAGTTCATTCGGTCGGAGACGGAATGGCGCACTACACTAATTGATTTAGGGCGCTACCACAGGCACCTGTCCCGATTCGAAAAGTACTTTGACCGCGATCAGATGTTAGTATTGCTCTTCGAAGACCTGAAGACCGACGCTGAAGAGTTTATGGAGTCTGTCTACCGATTCATCGGGGTTGAACCATCCTTTCGGCCCTCCTTTGACGTGCAAAATCAGACGCGAAGGCCGCGGTTCAATGGGGTGTATCGTCTCCTATCAAAGATCTGGGCATCGGTTCAGGAGCGCGTCAGCGTATACGCTGTGAAGCACACGCAACCGCTCAGACGTGCTGTGAAACGGCTGGTCACGGAGGAGGCGGAACGGCCCCCAATGACGGAGGCGGACAAGCGATACCTTCAAGACATCTATCACGAGCCGAATCGGAAGATAGAGGGTTGGTTGGGGCAAGACCTCTCACATTGGAAATCGGTCTGACGGCATCTCCCTGTTCGATGGCAAAAAAGACGAGCGTGAAGACTCTCCTGGTCATTTCCCCTCGTTTCCCGCCCATCAATGCAGCGGACATGCATCGGGTGCGGCACAGCCTTCCCCACTTTGAGCAATACGGATGGGAGGCCGAGGTCTGGCGGGTGAACCCGGCCTTTGTGGAGCGCGAGCGGGATCCGTTATTGGTAGAGACACTTCCGGATGCCGTGGACGTCCGTACGGTTGAGGCCCTCAATCCGAAGTGGACGCGGTTCATGGGTCTCGGAAACGTCGCACTTCGCTCTCTGCCCTCTTACGTCTGGCAGGGGTCGAAGCGCCTGGCGCAAGGAGACGTTGACCTCGTGTACTTCTCCACCACGGCGTATCCCGTCACCATTCTGGGCCGCTACTGGAAGCGACGGTTCGGCGTGCCCTACGTGATCGACATGCAGGATCCCTGGCACACCGACTACTACGTCGGGAAACCCAGGGAGGAACAGCCACCGAAGTTCTGGTTCTCCTACCGCCTCAACAAGTACCTGGAACCGGTGGCCATGCGGGGGGTCGACGGGATTGTATCCGTCTCGCAGGGCTACTGCGACACGCTTCAGGGCCGTTACGCCAATGTCACGCCCGAGGTGTGTGCGGTCATCCCGTTCGGGGCGGCAGAGGTGGACTTCGAAGTCATGGAGGAGAGCGGCGTGTCGCAACCCTTCATAGATCCAGACGACGATACGATTGATATCGTATATGCCGGACGGGGGGGGCACGACATGGAAAAAGCCGCCCGCGGCATCTTTGGGGCGTTGCGTCGAGGGCGCGAGGAACACCCGTCCCTCTTTAAACGGGTTCGAATGCACTTCGTGGGCACGTCGTACGCGCCGGCCGGGGAGGGCGAGAAAACCCTCGAGCCCATCGCCGAGCAGTGCGGCGTCGGTGACGCTGTGACGGAGTACACGGACCGAATTCCGTACTTTCAGTCGCTGCGCCTGCTCCGCGACGCGGACCATCTCGTGGTGCCGGGGTCGGACGACCCCGATTACACGGCTTCAAAGCTGTACCCATACATTCTGTCACGGCGTCCGGTCCTGGCTGTCTTCAATCAAAACAGCAGTGTCGTCGACATTCTCCGGGAGACCCGGGCCGGCACGGCCGTGACATTCAACGGCGCGACGACGACCGAAGACCTATCCCGACGGGTGGTCGACGCATGGACCCCGATGCTGGAGCGGTTGCCCTACTCGCCCGGAACCGATTGGAAGGCGTTCCAGCCGTACACGGCCAAGGCTATGACCCGGCGGCAGGTGGAGATCTTCGATCGGGTTGTATCGCAGCAGTAGTTTTGAGAGCAGAGGATCTGTGCGGATCTGCTATCTAGAAAGTTGATCCAGGCCCTGTGCTGAACTAGGTTCAGCATTGACCTGGAGCCCATCCAATTGAATGGAAAAAGCGACTCAGAGCGTTGGATAGGGCCCAGATCGGGGTCTGGAGCGAAGAGCGCTTTGCACTTCACCAGCGTAGATGGCGAACCCAACAGCATGGCGTGCCGACTTGCGGTCGTGACGACCCATCCCGTCCAGTACTACGCTCCGCTCTTCCGGCGCATCGCTGAACACGAGAGCATCATCCTCAACGTGTTCTACGGCTGGACGGGGAGCACGGAGGCAAGCTACGACCCGGGATTCGGTCAAGAGGTGGAGTGGGACTTGCCCCTGCTAGAGGGGTACGACCATACGTTCGTCCCGAACGAGGCCGACGAGCCGGGGACGCACCACTTCCGTGGGATGATCAATCCGAGCCTCCCCGATGAGATGGAGCGGTGGGGGGCGGATGCGGTGTTGGTGTTTGGATGGGGCTGGCAGAGCCACCTACAGATCCTCCGTCACTTTGCGGGGACGATCCCCGTGCTCTTCCGGGGCGACTCAACCCTGATCGATGAGCGGAAGGGGCTGCGTCGATGGATCCGGCGATTGGGGCTCTGGTGGGTCTACCGGTACGTCGACCGTGCCCTGTACGTGGGGCAGCACAACCGAGCGTATTTCCGAGCCCACGGCCTCTCCGAGGGCCAGCTCACCTGGGTGCCCCACGCGATCGAAAATGCCCGGTTTGCGGAGGCTCCCGACGCGGACGACGAAGCACGTCGGTGGCGCCGCGAGATTGGAATTCCGGACGACGCCCTGGTTGTTTTGTTCGCCGGAAAGCTTGGCGCGAAGAAAGCCCCGGATGTCCTGGTCGACGCCTTTCTAGGACTGAAGAGGGAGGCTCACTGTGTCATCGTTGGCAGTGGACCGATGGAAGATGAGCTAAGAACCTGTGCTGGAGACCACCCTCGCGCCCACTTCCTTGGGTTTCAGAACCAGTCGCGCATGCCAGTCGTCTATCGCCTGGGTGACGTGTTCGTGCTTCCGTCCCGAGGGCCTGGCGAGACGTGGGGTCTGGCTGTGAACGAGGCGATGGCCTGCGGATGCCCGGTCGTCGTGAGTTCGAACGTCGGGTGCGCCCCCAACCTCGTCGATGAAAAAAACGGAGCGGTGGTTGCTCCCGACGACGCGGATGCGTTGCGAGAAGCCCTCGAAGAATTGCTGTCCGATCCCGGGCGGCTCCGGCGCATGGGCCAGCGCTCCGCCGAGCGGATCCAGAACTGGTCAGTCGACGAGGCCGCGGCCCGGACGGTTAAGGCAGTGAATAGCACGATGGCCCTCAAATCGTAGAGTCGGCGAATACGAGAATTGAGTGTTCGAACCCCCCCTTGCGGTAATCCTCTCCGGCGCCTTCGTGCCGAAATACATGCCAGTCTTCGGCGCTTGAGAACGGGATATGTGGAAGACGGGACGGACTGGCGTGGAGTTTGAGTAGGATACGGGGGCCTTCCAGTAGGGTCGTTTCTTCGGCGGCCGGTCAGGTCGGAAGGGCAATATTTCTGGTTCCCCGTCATATTTGCTGTGTAGAAATGGCCTCTTCGTTCGGTTTTCCGGCTCAGTCATTTTCCGTCTGTGGATACGGTCGAGTGGGGAAAAAATGGTGCCTGCTCGTAGCGGTTATTGCCCTGCTACTTGTGGGAACCACGTCGAGTGCCGCTCAGGAGTCCAGAACCCAACAGATCCAACTCGAGCAAGGATGGAATTTCGTGTCTTTGAACGTGCAGCCCGACGACTCGTCGTTCGCGTCGATCCTCGGGGTGGACATCGATCAAATAGACATGATCAAAAACGAGGAAGGGGCGGTGTACGCGCCAGGGCAGAGCATCGAGCAGATAGCGACGTGGGAATCTAGGAAGGGGTATCAGGTTCACGCGAACGCGTCCGTCACACTGGCGGTGTCGGGAACAGCGGTCCGTCCGGATTCAATGCGGATCGTTCTGGAGGAAGGGGGACACATCGTGCCGTACCTCTCTTCTTCGGCTCAGGCGGCAGGGACAGCGTTCGAGAGCATCGACGCATCTCTGGTCCTCGCGGAGAATGAAAGAGGGGATGCGTATGAGCCATCCCTTTCATCTCCGTCCTTGGATTCCCTACACCCCGGACAAGCGTACAAAGTCTATGTGGACCAGAAAGACACGCTTCGGTACCCAATCGTCGTATCGACCCTCGCAGAGGCGAAAGGACTTGAAGGAGTGGACGTGGGAAAAATGATTCAGGTGCAAGGGTATTACGAGCCTGGGGACGACGGCGGGGGGCTATTTGAGGTGACCAACAGTGGATCGGAAATCGACGGAGGGACAACGTTTGCCTTCGATAACGACGTCAGCGCGAAGCAGTCCCACGGTATTAGCGGATTTGACCCGTACGGTCTTCCAGATACAGATTTGGTCTTCGGCAGCCTCAGTGTGGAGTTTGGGCCAGATCCAGAAGATTTTATCAGTGACCTTGACATGCACGGTCACGTCAACAGGGCCAATCGAGGATGGGTCAATTACAAAGACGGCACGATCTACGACGCCGGAAATGCCCTGAAAACATTCAATCAGAATTGGGGGGACGGTAGTCAGAACTACACAGTGACCTACAAATATGCAACCTCTGACCGCCGCTTGGAGCGGGTCCGCAGGCCAGAGGTATTTAATCTTGCGTGGTGGGGGGCACCGAAGGCCGATCCCAACAATCCTGAGAGCGCAACTCCCCATCTTGCGTGGGCGATAAATTTCGCCGCAGAGCGGTACAAACAAGGAGGAATTGAGTGGGGGTACGTAGACATCCCGGGCGAATATTACTACCAGCACGCAACAGCCATTCGTGAAGGGGTCATGCTTCGAGGCGTGGGGCCAGATCGTTCGGTTCCCGGGCGCTCATTTACCACGAACGGGGCGCTCATTCTGATGCCTGGAGAAGCGGTGTATACGCAAAAGAACGGGTATGATCCAGTTGCAGAGCATGATCTCTACCCTGAGATGAATGGAGGGCAGTCTACCTTCAAAAACGAGTACAATGCCTCCGATAAACTCGGAATATTGAACTTAGAGTTGGATGGAAATATAGACCAAAACGAAGAGCCATTTACGACAAATAACTACGACAATATCGAGCCGTACCTTCAAAATAGCGGGGATTGGGCGGCTTGGTACTCAAAGGGAGCCCAAGATCAGCTTTATCAAGAAGGGCTACAAGTACATGTCAACAACGTGCATGCTCACGGTTACGGAGGAAACGTATTGGCTGGAGCCGGAGCTCAGCTTCCTTCAGGTGGGACAGAATTCGACATTACAGGGCCAGATGGCACAAGCAAGAATGTCCACATCGAAGATGCGGTGCGGAACCACCAGATTTATGCTCTGGCGGGAGATATGACCGATTGGTCGGTTGCGGGAATCTATTGGGCATCCCCAATGAAGATTGGGTCGAAGGCTGACCGCCCGACCACTTACACAAATCTCGATGTTCAGGAAGCCCCATCAAGCACCTACGGGTACAGCACGCGAGGCATCATGAACACCCTCGGTCTGAACGTGGTGATTGATGGATTCACATTTGACCTCAGCAGCACAGGAGGCGATGAGTCCCTTCAGCGTATTTGGAGTGATCAAAGAGGAGAGCATTATCCAGAAGACAATGGAAAGAGTGGCAACGTCTACAAGAATGGAACCATAAAACTGTCCTCTACTGAAACGATAAATCTCGTTTCGTCCGTAGGACCGCATGCACCAATCACTTGGAAAAACGTAACCGTTGAGGACAATGGGGGAGGGCTGCAAATCGGGCTAAAGTTTAGCAGCCATTCGTACGAGTATTACCTTGAAAACTTCAATGTTGTGCCGCAGGGCACGCTCGAAGACTTTTACTCCGGTAACTCAAACTACGTTTTTGGGTTTGATGCGAACGAAATACTGGGGTCTGGCGTCCCTGTCGCAACGAGGAATGAGTTTAAGAATTCCTCCTACCAGCGCGACTTTTATAGCCCGCTGCTTTCTGTAAACCACGGTAGCGGCACAAGTGCGCCGTACCACCCACACGACCACTTCTTCATTGATTCTGAATTGCAGAACACGGGCGGGCTGCTAACCGGAGATCAGGCAAAGATGAAGCCCTGGTTCCGCTTCTACTTTGATAACGTCACATTTAATCTGCCAGGGAGCATTCACGAGGTTATTTCCAGGGGCATAATGCGCCTCCGCAATTCGCAGGACCGGAGTGGGCGCACCTCCGACGCAGTAAACCAGAACTACTCCGCGACTTCCACTGACGAAACCAATGGGTATGCGCTTATTCCGACGAGCCTGCTTAGTCGTCCTGGTGAAACGAGCGTGACGGCAACCGCGGGGTATAATGTCACGGGCGTTCAGATTGCCAACAGCGACGGGACTGTGCGAGCAGACGACAACACAGACGAAGAAAATCCTTACCTCAAGGTGTCGGTAGACGGCACGATCACGCAGGGAGATAGCTTCACCTGGACGGCCCGCGTCACTCCATTGGGCGCGTACAAGACGACGGGGTTGTTTTTGTCGCGGCCAGAGGCGAACAAGAGCTATACCAGCGGAAACGGTCCCTTCACAGTAGACCTCCGTGGGGTCGCAGCGTGTCAGGAGACGCGTGATAAGATCACGTACACCGCCTCAAGCGGCAGCACGGGCGTTGTGACGGCATCGGTTAGCGCGGACGGCTATACCCTTACGCTGACGGAGCAGGGCACAGGCACTGCCACAGTCACCGTGACGGGTACGATCAATGGCGTCGGCACTACAACCGATACGTTCGAGATTTCTGTCGAGTAAGTCTCTTCTGCCCTCTGGGATGGATAGCACCGGAACGGAAACGACAGAATGTAGTGCCTGAGAACTAAGGTGTAGCGTCGGAGAAGCATCTACCAATCGCGAGGAGGCGTTCAGCATCTCTATTCGCTCTTTCCTCCCTCAATCCTGCTATCTTTCTCCTTACGGAATGCTCCGCTACGGGCTCCTTTTCATACCATATGTCCTGGCGGTGCTTCTGTGGGAGAGCCCCACCGTTTCGTATCTGGTGGCTTGGAGCGGGTCGCTCTATATTCTGGGGTTGACCCTGTCGAGCACCGTGAAGCCGCTCCCGGGGGGACGGTCGCTCGCCCGGCAGCTCTTCCGGCCCATCGGGCTTACGCAGCTCATGTTTGCGGGGTACACGGCCCTTACGTCCATTTTTTACTTCCTCGACCTACAGGGCTACTTCTACCTCAGCCACGACCCATTCCGGGCGGCCTCGGCTCCGAAGATTGCCCTAGCTGCGGAGGCCCAGCGCTACTACGTGTTGGGCCACGCCGCTGTCTCGACGGGCGTGCTGGCCGCGATGGACTACCGGCGGAGTGGAGAATGGCAGCTCCGCACGAGTATGAGCCAGCCCTGGTTTATGCTCTACCTGGCCGGGGGGCTGTTCCTAGCATCCCTGGCGTTTTCGTGGGTGCCCGGCCTGGGCCAAATTCAAGGGCGCCTGTCGACCCTGGCGTTCGTGGCCTCGGTGCTGAGCCTGGCGGTCTCCATCGTGCAGGGCCGCCGGACGCTGATGCTGGCCAACGTGGGCGTATACGGGGTCAACTTCCTCCAGGCCCTCCTGAGCGGGCAAAAGAGCGAGGTGATCGTAGCCGTTCTGCTCCTGGCCATCTTCCTGTATCCGTGGTACAGGCGCACGATGACGGTGCTGGCCCCGGCCGTCCTCGTCGTTCTCTTTGCCGTTCTTCCTACATACGTGGGGGTGATCCGGAGCTTAAACTGGCGGGGTAATGTTGAAGCAGAGAAGGCAGCCCAAATGGCTTACGAGCGCGTTCTGAGTGACGACGCGCCAATGGCCGAGATCAACTGGCAGTTCATGACCAACCGCTTTTCCGAAATCGGCATGTTTACGGACTACATCGACTATGTGCCGGACGAGCACCCGCACTACGGCTTCACGCTCGCAGAGCACGGGGCCATGGGGGTGATCCCCCGGGCCGTATGGCCCGGCAAGCCAAACATGGAGCGGCTGGCGATGGAGCGGGTCTACGAGGCGGGCGTCGTGAAGCGTGGGACGCCTGCCTCGGCCAAGCCCAAGTTTGTCGTCGATGCGTACCTCTCTGGTGGAGCGCTCGGGGTCCTCCTGGGGGGATTGCTGTACGGTCTGCTGGCCTCCTGGGCTTCCCGCTTGGCAGAGCGGTGGTTTGGGGGGTATCTGTTGGGCAGTGGGCTCGTCTACACGGCACTCTTCAAGGTCTTCTGGCTGAGCAATGCCTTCGAGTTCTTCTTCAACACCGTCTTCTGGAGCTTCCTGCTGATGGGTGCGCTCTTCGTGGCGGGGCGCACGACGGGGTACCTCGTTCGCGAGCCGCAGGACCAACCCGTTGCGGCGTAATGGCGCTCCCTGGCCCGGACGTTCTGCACACCGTCGCCAGCACCCAGGCGGACCACGGCGGGCCGTCGCGGAGCGTGCCGTTCCTCTGTGAGGCTCTCTCGGAGCGAGTCTCGTCGGTGCGCCTGGTTACGACCGTGCCGGGGGAAGAGGGAAACGGGACCTCGATCCTGCCGGGAGGCAGGGTGGACACGCGCACCGTTGTGGAGGCTGGACGGCTGCGCCGGCGGCTCCGATCCCCCTTCGCCTTCTACCGGACGCTGCGGGCAGAAGTAAGGCAGGACTCTCCGGACCTGCTCCACGACCATGGCCTCTGGTTGCCCTCCAACGCGGCCGCAGCGCTCGTCGCGTGGCAGGCAGAGCGCCCCTTCGTGGTCAGCACGCGGGGGATGCTGACGGACTGGGCCCTCCACCACAACCGCTGGAAGAAACGGCTTGCCTGGACGGCATATCAGAAGCACGTGCTTCGGCGGGCTGACCTCTTTCACGTGACGTCGCAGGAAGAGGTCGACGTGCTCCGAGACCTAGGCTTCGGGCAGCCTGCGGCCATTATCCCCAACGGGGTACCACTGCCCGACGGGCCTCTTGAGGGCGAGCGGCGCGAGACGTCCGACGGACACCGGGCCCTGTTCTTGTCCCGGGTCCACCCCAAAAAGGGCCTGCCGATGCTTCTGGAGGCCTGGGCCGCGGTGCGTCCGGCGGGCTGGACACTGGAAATCGTGGGACCGAGCGAAGACGGGCACCGGGCGGAGCTGGAGGCGCAGGCCCGGCGGCTCGGGCTTGAAGGGGCGATCCAGTTTTCGGGATCGGTGCCCGACGAGGACAAGTGGGACGTGTACCGCCGGGCCGACCTCTTCGTCCTGCCGACCCACAGCGAAAACTTCGGAATCGTCGTCGCCGAGGCGCTCGCGGCCGGCGTTCCGGCCCTCACCACGACTGGAACGCCCTGGACGGACCTGGAGCGTCACGACTGTGGATGGTGGGTAGAGCCAGACGAGGCGGCGCTTACCACAGCCCTGCGGGCGGCCGTTGAGACCAGTGACGAAACGCGGCGAGTGATGGGGCGGCGGGGGCGGCGCCTTGTGGAAGAGCAGTACTCCTGGCCCGGCGTGGCGGAGAACATGACAGCGGCCTACCAGTGGCTGCTGAGCGACGGGCCTCGTCCCAATGTCATTCGGCAGGCGTAGTTCCTTTCTGCTCGGACAGGTACGATTATGGCAGACCCGGAGCTCGACATTGCCGCTAACCGGTCGGCCCGAAAGTACGACGTGGGCGAACTTGTCCGGCGGATATTGTGGGGCGTCGGGGCGATGCTGTTCCGGTGGACGCCGCGCCTGCTCTACGGCACGCGAAACGCGCTGCTGCGCCTCTTCGGGGCCGAGGTGGGCCGCAACGTCCGCATTCACCCCCGCGCTACGATCTACTTCCCCTGGAACCTGTCGATTGGCGACTGGAGCTCGGTCGGCGAGGAAGCTCTCATCTATAACCTTGGGCCCATTGAGATCGGGGATCAGGTGACGATCTCACAGCGGGCGCACCTCTGTGCGGGGACGCACGACGCGAGCGACCCCGCCATGCCGCTCCGAAAGCCGCCCATTGCCGTCGAAGACCAGGCCTGGGTGTGTGCCGACGCGTTCGTCGGGCCTGGAGTGACTGTGGGTGGGGGGGCCGTCGTCGGGGCACGGGCCGTGGCAGTGGGGGACGTCGAGCCGTGGGCCGTTGTCGGTGGAAACCCCGCTCGTACAATCAAAGAACGCACCCTGGATACGGACCCGTCGCCATGATCTCCGTTCTCGTCCTGACGCTCAATGAGGAGATTAACATCGGCGACTGCCTCGACTCGGTAGCTTGGGCCGACGACGTGCTCGTGCTGGACTCGGGAAGCGAAGACCGCACGGTCGAGATCGCCCGCGATCGAGGAGCGCGCGTCCTACACCGAGACTTCGACGACTTCGCGAGCCAGCGCAACTACGGGCTGGAAGCGGGAGGCCTCCGCCACGACTGGGTGCTCCACCTCGACGCCGACGAGCGCGTGACGCCGGCCCTGCGCGAGTCGCTCCGGGAGGCGGTGGGCCGCGGCGAGCACCGGGCCTACCGGGTGCCCTCGAAGTTGATCTTTCAGGGACGATGGCTCAAGCACGCGGGGATGTACCCGACCTACCAGGTACGCTTCGGCCGCCGCGAGGCGCTCACGTTCACGCAGGTGGGTCACGGGCAACGCGGCGCCCTTCCGCCCGAGCAGGTCGGCACGATTGACGAGCCGCTCCGGCACCACGCCTTTTCGAAGGGGATTTCTGACTGGGTGCGCCGCCACAACCGCTACTCGTCCGACGAGGCGGGCCACGCCCGGGCGACGGCGCTCCGGGACGTCGACTGGTCGTCACTCCTGACGGGAACTGCACAGGCGCGGCGCCGGGCCCTCAAGGACCTCTCCTACGCGCTTCCCTGTCGCCCGCTGCTTCGGTTCCTGTACGTGTATGTCGGGCGCCTTGGCCTGTTGGACGGGCGGCCGGGCTTCGACTACGCGATCCTGCTCGCCTTCTACGAGTACCTGATCGGCCTTAAACGGCGCGAGCATGCGCGCGATGGGAGCCGAACCCATGCAGAGGAGTCAGCGGACGCCCCGCTTGAACAAGACCCGCAGTCCCCGCAGTTGTAACGCAGAGTGCTTCCGAGACCGATCTGCTCGCTGTTCTTGAAGGCGGAGCCTGTGTAGAAAGCGAGGGTTTGGACTGAGTCGCTTCGATTGAGGAAGAGAGCCAGAGGCGCGCTGCTCCCCCGTGTATTCTCAATGCTCGAACCGGTTCGGCCAGCAACGTTCTGTATCGCGTCTGTTCATCTCGTAGAAAAGCCCGATCATCATCCAAAACTACTGCTCTGAAAGAGTTGGTTCAATGGAGTGTCTGCTCCGAAGACAACGCTCTTCCCCTCCATACACCTACCTCGCTGCCTACTTGGGACTCTACTCTTGAGGTGGGTCTCCCGAGGCACTTCCGTTCAGAGCATCACCCTTTGAGAAAGCAGATTGGTTTCGGCGTATCCCGCAATTTGTTATTTTCGGCCTCGGTAGTGTCTGCGAGAGTGCACCTCGGGTCTGGCGACTGTGCCCTCGCTTTTTTGCTCGATCGAAGCGTAGAGGCTGGCCTTCCGCAAAAGAGCACCTCTCTGGTCTTTGCGAATAAAAAAGTGAGTTTGTGCTCGGTACCATGCCCCACATTACGCCGTGAAACACGTCTGTACCGCAGGGTCGGGCATTTTCCTGTACAGTTCTCCTCTTCACTTCGCTCCGCAGGGTCCATGGTAGCACGTCCCTTGCTACCCTCGGCCGAGGGTGCTATCCTTACAAAAGATTCATCCTCTGACACTCAGGACATTGCCCGTATGGAGATGTCCGGTTCTGACACATATGAGTTCGTTCAAACGTGTCTCTCGCACCGCTCTGACGCGGCGCGGCGCGAGGCGGCCCGGCCGTTCCTCGAGGCCGGTGTCGACTGGAATGCCGTCCAGCGCCTGGCGCGCCAGCACCGCGTGCTTCCGCTCTTCTTTCGAGGCCTGGAAGACCTCCTCGGCCCTGAACTTCCGCCTCCGATGCACGAGCAGATTCAAGAGCACAGACGGGGCGTTCGGATCCGCAACACATTTCTGGCGCAGGAGCTTGGCCGCGTGTGCCGGCGGTTCGACGATGCGGGACTGCCGCTCTTGGCCATGAAAGGCCCTGTGCTCGCACAATCTGCATACGGCGACATTGCCCTGCGGTACTCGGTAGATGCGGACGTGGCAATCCCCGGTGATCAATTTTCAGAGGCTGACCGCCTCCTAAATGATCTCGGATACGAGCCCGCTCCCAAGCGAAAGGGCATGAGTGGGTGGCGAGCGTCCCTGTCCCGCTACCTCGATGGCCAGTGGGAATTTACGCGAGGGAATACGTTCACCCTGGATGTGCACACCCGGCTGATGCCGCCCGGATATGCGTTCTCTTCGGACTTCCATACGTTTTGGGAGCAGGCGCGTCCTGTTCGCCTCGCCGACGACGCTGTGGTGACGGGGTTCTCCCCAGAAGATCGACTCCTGGTGCTCGTCCATCATGGCATCAAGAATCAGTGGCGGGCCCTGCGCCACGTCGCGGACGTTGCGGCCACTATTCGGGGGGCAGACATGGACTGGGACGCTTTGAGCGCCCGCGCGGAAACGATGAATTGCACCCGCGCGCTGAAATTGGGCCTTCACATGGCCCGCGGCCTTTTGGATGTGATGCTCCCGAGCCGCGTCGAGGAACGCTTTCTGGATAGCTCCACCGAGAACGTTTTCGCGTCCATGAAATCATATCTGCAGAGCCGCCCACAGCAGTCATCGCTGCCGCTTACGGATCGCGTGCATCTCCAGATTGCGACGAAGGATTCCCTCACGGACCAGGTGCGCTACGGGGCCCACTCGGTACTGCATCACCTCTGGTCGGGCCTGCTCAGGCCGTAGATAGCTGTCACGCAAGAACCCTGCAAGAACCGCCCCTTTCCTATGGAATCAACCATGATCGATGAGTCCTCCGTCATCGTTGCGGCGGAGCACCAGACTTCCGCAGAAGTGGACGGGGAGAGCGTTATTCTAGACCTGGAGGAAGGAATCTATTACGGACTGAATCCCGTCGGGGCTCGGGTCTGGGACCAAGTCCAAGAGCCCGCCACCGTCGAAGAGATTGTGGCGGCCATCACGGCCGAGTACGATGTGGATTCTGAGCGGTGCCTCAAAGATGTACTCTCCCTACTCCGTGACCTCAAGGAGGACGATCTGATCGAGATCAAGGAGTGAGGTCTACTCTCGGGCAGGAGCCCCCTGATGAGCTCGGGGCTTTTGGGCCATGCCTTCCAAAAACCCTCTACGGCGTATGAGCGGCATCGCGGGCCTCTACTATCTGGACGGGCGTCCGGTTGACACCGATATTAACCGGATGGTCGATAAAATGGAGCACCGGGGTCCGGACGAACAGGCGGTTTGGACCAGTGGCCCAGTCGGAATTGGGCACTGCATGCTGCACACGACTCCTGAATCGCTTCACGCCTCTCTCCCCCAAGAAAGTTCGCAGAGCGGCTGTGTCATCACCGCCGACGCACGAATCGACAACCGAGAGGATCTCATCCAGGGTCTTCGGCTGCCCACAGACCCCGACCGGGTCATCCCGGACACCACGCTGATCCTACGAGCCTACGAAGAATGGGGGCGGGACTGCGTTCAGCACCTGCTCGGGGCATTTTCCTTCGCGATCTGGGACCCGAGGGAAGAACACGCATTCTGTGCCATTGACCACTTCGGAGTCCGACCGCTCTACTACTATCATGAGCAGAGAAGAATCTTCGCGTTTGCCTCCGAGATCAAATCCTTGCTTGCCCTGGACGACGTTCCCGAGGAACCCGACGAGGTCCGGCTTGCCGACCACCTCCTCACACCAATCGAAGAAGACTCGACGCGCACGTACTTCAAGGACATTTCCGGACTGGCTCCCGCACATGTTTTCACCGTCGGGCCGAACCACGCCACAGAAACACAGTACTGGGCGCTTGATCCGAGCCAAGAAGTGCAGCTCTCCTCCGACGAGGAGTACGCCGAGCGGTTTCATTCCCTGTTTAGGGATGCCGTAGGGGCGCGGCTGAGAAGCACCACTCCCGTCGGCTGTATGCTAAGCGGGGGGCTGGACTCCTCATCGATTGCGTGTCAGGCAGCCAAGATGTCCGGAAGATCATCGGGCTCTCCTTCGGTTCATACGTTCTCAGCAGTCTTCGGGGAGGAGACGGGATCCGACGAAAGCCCCTATATCAAGTCCGTGCTTTCGAAGTACGACGAGCTCCAGCCTCACTTCATTCAAGGAGACGAAAAAAGTCCACTCGCCGATTGGGACGAGCTTTACGAATATGTAGATGGCGCCTGCACGGCTGGAAATATATACATTTTCTGGAGGTCCAACCGTAGTGCAAGAGACCACGGCATCCGGGTCATGCTTGATGGATTCGATGGAGATACGACCGTCTCATATGGGAAGGGGTTTTTCTACGAGCTCCGGGAGGAAGGCCGACTACTAAGACTGGCAACGGAGGCCGCCCTTTTGGCGAACCATTGGGGCGAGTCTCCACGGCATGTGGCCTGGAACTGGGTCAAGGGGTCTGTCGTCTCCCTGCCTGTGATTTCTCAGCTTATGAAAGTGCGACAATACCTGAAGGGGCAGAGCGAAGACGCTCCAGAACGTCACATGGGCCCCGCGTGGCAGAACATGCTGAGTGAAGAGACGGCTCGAAAAGTAGCTCCTCACGTAAGCAACGACAACGGGTCCGCTCCAAAGACAGACCACGAACATCACCGTGCGCAGCTGGACCAGGCGGTCATGAAGCGCATTTTGGACTTGTGGAATCAGGTAGGGGCGGCCTCGTCGGTGGAGACCAGATATCCCTTCTATGACAAGCGCCTCGTGGAATTCTGTCTTGCTCTCCCTCCCGAACAAAAAATCCGGTGGGGGTGGGACCGGTTTGTCATGCGTCGTGCGATGGAAGGAGTACTCCCATCGGCCGTGCAGTGGCGGGAAGACAAGGGAGACTTGAGTCTCGCCCTCGATGAGAACCTCATAGCCCACGAGCGTCCTCTACTTAACCGTTTGATGGATGATGACTTCGGCGGTGTCGACCGATTCGTATCTTCTGATCATCTGCGAGAGGCTGTGCGGAATTACCTCGATGGAAAAACCGGTAGTGGCCACGAAGGCAAAGGGCTCTTCGTCTGGCGTGCCCTTTCACTTGCTCTTTGGTTGCGCCACAGAGATCTGTGATGGAAGCTGATATCAATAATCCAAAAGATGAGGAATAATTGCGCCATATTTTTTCATATTCCGAATAATAAGTGCAACAAGTATATCACCTGATGCATTAGCCTAGAGGTAGCTATCATGCTGCGGAAATCGTCCGCAGTCCATTACTCTTCTCACAATTGTGGGGTACTGTTATGAACGAAAAAAAGGAATACATCAAGCCGTCAATCGTGAACTACGGCTCCGTTGAAGAGGTCACGCGCGGAGGCGGTGCATCTTCGTCTGATGGCCAAGGTGATAACACGGCGTACAGCCCTGGCCACCCGGGTTATGATGCAAACGCATAAGCGTCTACTACTCTTCACTCGAAGACAGAAAGGCGGGAGTGTTCACTCCCGCCTTTCTGTATGTGGGCTCAACTTAGGAAAGTGCAGACTGGTGAACTGGGTTCGACACGTCTTATCAGGTGTCTTACTCGTTAATGGATTAAGAGCTGAATCCAACTTCCGTTCAGAATAGCCGGAGACGGATCCCACCGGCTGGTATCTCCCCAACAAGGCAACACGCTCAAGACTATCTATAATGGAAGATACAAGGCATCTGTACAGCGCATTCGGGATCAATATATCTTCAGATGTGCGAATTCCGGAGCTGAACGCGAAAAGGAAAGGGCCCATTCATGCCGAGATTAAATACGGAAGTATGGAAAGCCCCTCCCTTCCAGATAGAAAATATTCTTCCAAGGTCACCAGAGAAGGCGAGGGGTTTTTGTGTTACATCAAGAGTATCGGAGGGGTTAAGGTCTGTGACGACAGAAGAATCATTGTTTCGCCGGAGAAGGGAGCCGAAGAGAAAGGATTCCGCTTTTTAGTCTCCGGAATCGCGATTGGGCTCTTGCTTCATTTGCGGGGACTTGTCACTCTCCATGCAAGCGCCGTTGTGATCGAGGGGCGCGCTGTGGCTTTCGTGGGCCGCTCGGGGATGGGGAAGTCAACCACCGCGGCCGCCCTTCACTCGCGTGGACACCCCATCATCACCGACGACCTTCTCGTGCTCGACACGACTGGCGGCTCCGTACAGGCCTATCCTGGCTTTCCCCACCTGAAGCTGACCCCCGAATCAATCGTCAAGTCCGTCAACAAAGACCCGGACCGCATTCCCAAGATTGATCCGGGAGGGCCTAAGCACTCATTCGAAGCGGAAAAGAATTTCGTGGATGAGCCTCTTCCTCTACAGTGCATGTACGTGCTCGATTACAAGGAGGACGAGAACAGACCTAACGGGTTTTCGGCTCCATTCAGTGAAGCGATCACGGGCAAAGATGCATGCATCGAACTCGTTCGCAACTCGTACGTGGGTCGTTTGCTTCCTGAGGAAGCTGTCACGCCACATCACCTAAAGCGGAGTGCGGAAATTGCACAGTCCGTACCGGTCCGCCGCCTGCGCCGCGAAAAGTCCCTGAGCGCGCTCTCCTCTCTAGCTGCCTTCATCGAGCAGGAGCACGCCCCCAACGGACGATCCAGCGAAGCATAAGCTGTCAGTTGAACGCGCAGCCAGTCTGACGAGGGGGACCGTTGATTTACTGTCCGTGTCGCAATGGCGATTCCTGTTTCCATACTGATCTGTACGCGGAATCGAGCTTCCCACCTACGGAAGACGCTTCAGTCGGTCAGTCGAGTCTCGATCCCGGATCGCCTCGACCCCGAGTTGATCGTCGTGGACAACGGGTCGACGGATGAGACCGCCGAGGTGATACGGGCCACTTCTGCTGAGAGCATGCCGCTCCGTCGCGTGACCGAGCCAACCCCAGGAGTTGCGCGGGCTCGGAATGCTGCCATTCAACACGCGGAAGGGCGCCTCCTTCTGTGGCTAGATGACGATGTCCGAGTCCCGGGGAACTGGCTCCACTGCATGACGCGGCCAATCCTGGAGACCGAGGCTGATGCCGTCGCCGGGACGGTCGAGCTTCCCTCTCACCTGGAGCGGACCTGGATGCAACCGTTTCATCGCACGGCCCTGGCCTCAACAGAGTCCATTGATTCTGAGACTCCCCAGAACATCATCAGTGCAAATATGGCGTTCGACCGGGCCGTGCTTGCGGATGTGCCCGGCTTCGATCCCGAACTGGGCCCCGGGAGCCAGGTGGGCGCGCTGGAGGATACGCTGTTTTCCTGGCAACTGCGAAGCGCCGGATATCGAATCGGGAGGGTCACGAAGACGGCCGTAGAACACCACTTCGATGAGCAACGATTGACCCGAGACGCGTTCATCCGGGCAGCCATCGCCCGCGGGAAATCGCTCGCGTACATCCGCTACCACTGGCTCCACTATTCCCAGGAGGACTGGACCCATCAGTCTCATGCGTATGAGGTGTGGCGCCATCCTCAACTCATCCTGGCGAAGCGATTGACCGATTGGACCGTCCAGCGATGGCTTCACTGGTTTAAGGCACGTCCGGCCCCAATCGAGCGGCGGGAATTTTGGACCCTCCTAAACGCGTATAGCCTCCGCCAATACCTCCGAGAGCGGACGCGTCCCCGACATTACAAAGAGCGGGGGCTCGGAAAAATCCGCGGTGAGCAACTCCCTCAGCGTCGTGAAGGATCAAAGCCATAAGTTACCCCGGCATCAGAGCGGAGGGACAAGTTTCCCATGACCTATGCTAACGTGCCGAACAGCATATACCTTGCCCCAAGTGTCTTCCTGGCTGCAGTCCCTTTGACAGCCCCTCTGGCCCCCGTATCAAGAGTCAATCCGAAAGATTTTGATTCGATAGGCCGCGGACACCATACTACCACATGAGATGGCTTAAAACCGGAAGATTGCGCAGAGTGCTCCTTTTTGGGTATGGTTTCAAGGGGCCCTTCGTCCTCTCTTAGACACGTACTTGTCTCCGGACTCTCTTCAGGACGACGGCTTGCTTGAGACCGACTTTGTTCGGCGTGAGTTGAAACGCCACGTCAGCGGAACGGGACGGCGCCCCTATCTCATCTAGTCCCTCCTTTGCTTCATGGTGTGGAAAGAGGCGTTTCTAGAATCAGAAGACTTTGCATAGATGACTCCCCGCCCCGACATTTCAATCGTGATTCCGTGCTACAACTCGGAGACGTTCGTCGAGGCCACGGTCCGCTCCGCGTTGAACCAAACGTTCTCGACCGAGGAAGTTATCTGTGTCGACGACGGGTCGACCGATGAGACCCTTGAGGTGCTCCGGTCCATTCAGGAGGACGACGGGCATCTAAGCGTTCACGCTCAGGAGAACCAGGGCATCTGCGGGGCCCGCAATACGGGACTCAGAATAGCCAACGGGGAGTATGTGGCCTTCCTCGACCACGACGATGTACTCGAGGCCAATAAACTGGAGCACCAAGCCAAGCTGATTGCCGACTGCTCGTTTCGCCCAGACTTTGTAGCGGCCGCCTACGAAGAGGTCTACCCGGATCAAGAACGTGCCCCCAAAACCCGACCCGTCAACACTGCTGATCCCTGGATCGGCCTGATTCATGCCCGGCTCGGGCGAACGAGCAGCAACCTTTGGCGAAAGACTGCCATCCAAGAGGCGGGCGCCTGGCAGGACGCAGATGGCCTCTCATTGGACACCGGGCTCATGTTTCGAATGCTCACGCACGACTGCCAGATGCTGGAGGACCCTGCTTCACTGACGACCCGGTATGTGCGGGCGACCTCGGCCTCCATGGCCGACCGTATCGCGCAGTGGAGCACCTTCCTAGACCTACGGGCGAAAATTCTGCGGCACTTGCGTTCCCACAATCGCCTCACGCAGGCCCGGGCCAAGGCCCTTCATCTGGACATGATCCAGGCGGTGCGAGGACTCTACGAACACGATCCCGAACTGGCCGCGCGCAAGCATGAGAATCTCGTCCGGGGACATTTCCGATCGTCGGACGCGGCGTTCGGGCCAGGACGCTTGTACAGAGCGCTCTACCGGACGCTCGGATTCCAGTACGCAGAAGCAATGTACCCCTTGTGGCTTCGCTTTCGACAACTACTTCTAAGCTAGTAGGCCCAAGTCGGAACGATGCCTGTCCCATCACTCCCCAGAGCTGGCGTTCCTACTCGTCATCATCTCGGCATTGCCGGCCATCGGTAGCGATGGGTACGGATATCGCCAGGAGTGGACCTCCGCACTCGGCCGCCTCTCTCGTTATCTCCCTCTCAGTTTCCAAGCTGTCATGACCCCGACACAGCCGAATTCTCATTCCGGCGCTCCAGCCTCGTCCGGGAGCCGACCCTTCGAGATGCGCAATCGCCTCCGCGCGCTCGACTCGACGATCGATGTTGCGATGGCCGGGGCCGGGGCGATGGGCCGCGGGCTGCTTCACCAGTGCCTGGCGACGCCCGCCTTCCGGTGTGTGGCATTGGCGGACCCCGACCTCGAAACCGCCATCGACTGCGCCGAAGCGGCCGACGTTCCCTACGAGGTGGTGTCCGACATCGGGGCTCTTCACGACTGCATTCGGAATGGTCAGATGGCGGTCTGCAAGGACGCCGCGCTGGCCGCCCGGGCCAACCCGGCCGAGGTGTTCATCGATGCCTCCAACGCCATCCAGGACGCCGCCCGGTTCTGTCCAGTGGCGCTCGACCACGGCAAGCACCTCGTCATGATGAACGCCGAGGCAGATCTGGCCTTCGGCCCCTACCTCATGCAACAGGCTGCGGAGCAGGGCGTCACGTACGCCAGTTGTGACGGCGACCAGCACGGGGTGATTAAGCGTCTCGTGGACGACTTGCGGCTCTGGGGGTTCGACCTGGTCATGGCCGGCAACATCAAAGGATACCTCGATCGCTACGCAAATCCGACCTCAATCATCCCTGAGGCGGACAAGCGGAATCTTGACTACCACATGTGCACCGCGTACACGGATGGGACGAAGCTCGGCGTGGAGATGGCCCTTTTGGCCAACGCCCTGAACCTCAAGACGCCCATGCCTGGGATGCATGGCCCCAAAGCCGACCACGTAAGAGAGGTACATGACCTTTTCGACCTAGAAGCGCTCTGGAAGGAGCACGGTCCCGTAGTAGATTACATTCTAGGGGCCGAACCGAACGGGGGCGTGTTCGCCGTCGGATACTGCGAGGACGCTTACCAACAGCGGATGATGGAGTACTACAAGAGGGGCGAGGGGCCGTTCTACATCTTCTACCGTCCCTATCACCTGTGCCACGTAGAGGCGATGGACGCCATTGCGACCGCCGTTCTTGATGATCGCTCGCTCCTGCAGCCGGAGCACGGGCACGTGGCCGACGTATACGCCTACGCCAAAAAAGATCTTGTCCCCGGTGATCAGCTCGACGGCATCGGGGGCTACGCGTGCTACGGCCTGATCGAGAATTGCGCTAATCAAGACCGGCAGCCGGGCATTCCGGTGACCCTAGCCGATGATGTGCGCGTGACCACCAAAATTGAGAAGGACGAGAAGATTCCGGTATCGGCGGTCGAGATGGACGGAGACCGTGCAGATCTTCAATTGTACAGGAAGTCGCTCGCGTCTTGCCAGGCCCCAACCGTCGAGGCTTTTTCTGAGGCCCGTCCGTAGCCTTCTCTCAAGGAAGCCCGCTACTCTCGGCTTCACGAATCGACCCATCCCATGAGCGACCGAAACCTTCCGGAGCCCAGTGAGGCCCTGCAGAACGTTCGCCGTCTTCTCGCCTACGTGCCCCGAGCGCTGACTCTCATGTGGGAGGCTGCCGCCCGCTGGATGATTGCGTGGGGAATCCTCCTGGTTATTCAAGGCCTTCTTCCGGGAGCCAGCGTCTATCTGACGAAGTGGGTCTTGGATGGCGCCTCCCAAGCGATTGGGAAAGGCTTGGCGTGGGGGAATGCCCAGCTGATCGTCATTCCGGGCGGGCTTATGGCACTTGTGCTCCTTCTCCAACAGGTCGCCCAGGCCGTCAATGGATGGGTGCAGACCTCTCAGGCTCAGCACGTCGAGGACCACATTCAGAACCGAATTCACGACCAGGCCGGTCGGCTTGACCTTGCTTTTTACGAGTCTTCCGACTACTACGACACCCTCAATCAGGCCAGTAGCCAGGCCAGCAACAAATCTTTGGAGGTGCTGCAACAACTAGGGGGGCTTTTGCAGAACGGCATCACACTGGCTACAATTGCCGGCATTCTCGTTCCGTACGGGCTCTGGATCCCACTAGTGCTCATCTTTAGCACCCTTCCGGCCCTCTACGTGGTAGTCAAGCATAACCAGAAGTACCACGACTGGTGGGAGAGACGAACCATGAATCGCCGGCGGGCGCAGTACTACCATTTGATCCTGACGTACGACTACGCGGCACAGGAAATGAGAGCCTTCGATCTGACCGATCACTTCGCCGAGGCGTACAGTGACATTCGGGACTGGCTTCGAGGTGAGCGCATCGAGCTCGAAAAGAACAAGGGCTTGGCGACGATTGGGGCTGGGCTGACGGCTCTCGCCGCGATGGGGATTGTGATGGGAATCATGGCGTGGCGGGCCATGCGCGGGCTCGCGACAATCGGCGATCTGGGGCTGTTCTACCGGTCCTTCCGAGAAGGGCAGGGCTTGATGCGGAGTTTGCTCCAGAATGCGGGGAAGCTCTACACGAATGCCATGTTTCTTGAACACCTGTTCGACTTCCTATCGTTCGAGCCGACAATCCAAAACCCGGATAAGCCACGAGATGACTTGCCCGTTCCGCAACAGCACGTCGCCTTTGAAGACATCTCGTTTCACTACCCGGAGACCGATGCTCACGTGCTAAAAGACTTTTCCTTAACCATCCCTGCCCAAAAAGTAACGGCCATTGTCGGTGAAAATGGAGCCGGCAAAACGACTCTGTCGAAGCTTCTTGGCCGCCTCTACGACCCACAGGAGGGGCGTGTGCTCGTCGATGGGATTGACATCCGTGATTATCGTGTCGAAGATCTACGCAAACAGATCACGACGCTGTTTCAGCAGCCGATTCAATACCAGGCCACAGTAGCCAAGAACATAGTTGTGGGTGACATCCGCCGTGAGCCCGATCCGGACGCGCTCAGGGATGCGGCCCGCCGGGCCATGATCCACGAGACAATCATGAAGCTTCCGGATGGATACGAGACACAACTGGGCCAGTGGTTCAGGGGTGGGACAGATCTGAGCGGGGGGCAGTGGCAACGGATTGCCTTGGCTCGGGCGTACTACCGTGACGCCCCCATCGTCATCCTCGACGAGCCGACGAGTGCGATGGACTCGTGGGCCGAGAACGAGTGGCTACAAAGCTTTGGCCGTCTCGTGGACGAGGGACGCACGGCGTTCATCATCACCCACCGCTTCACGACCGCGATGCACGCGGACATCATCCACGTGATGGACAACGGCGAGATCATTGAGTCGGGAACGCACGAAGAACTTGTGGACCAGGAGGGACACTACGCAGAATCCTGGCGGAATCAAGTAGAGCACGGATGGCGAGCGGCCGATACAGGACCGGAAAACGCTCCCGTCTCCCCACCGGTCTCATCGGGCACGCCCCCACAGTCCTGACGGCCATCCCTAGTTAAAATTCCTGCAGTACCCCCTATTCTCAAGCCCTAACGTCGACCCGACATGGCTTCCCTCGATGATTCCATCGCGGCAACGAATTCGTTCGCGAGCGCCGAGGTGGAGGACGAGCGCATCCTTCTGGATCCCGAGACGGGAACGTACTACGGCCTGAATCCGGTTGGCGACCACGTGCTCCGCATGGTGGAGGACGCAGAGACGGGGAGCCTCGCAATCCGCAGCGTCGTCGATGCCTTGCACGACGCGTTTCCGGACGAAGACTACGAGCGTATCGCCGAAGACGTACTCACGTTCATCGATGAGATGGAAGACTTTGACCTTCTTCTCGTGCGCGACTGACCATCTCATCCAGGCACCCCGCAAGCGTTAAAGTCCGCAGTGCCACCGTGAGTATCTAGCCTCTATGAGCGGAATTGCTGGCATCTGCTACACGGACGAGCGCCCCGTAGACCGGGCCGTCCTTCATCGCCTCTTGGAGGCCCAGTCCCATCGAGGGCCAGACGGATGGGGAGTGCAGTGCAACGCGTCCGTCGGCGTCGGGCATCTCGCGCTACGGACGACCCCGGAAGCGGCCCACGCCCCCCAGCCCCTCGTGGGCCCTGAGGGGGATCTTGTGCTGACCGCCGACGCCCGCATCGACAACCGGGACGAACTGATCTCAGAGCTGGGCCTCCGGCGCAGCGACGATCCACAGGCAACGGACGCGGGGCTGATCCTGGATGCCTACCGGCAGTGGGGGGGCGAAGCGCCCAGGCACCTCCGAGGCGCGTTTGCCTTTGCCATCTGGGACGGGCGCAACGATCGTCTCTTCTGCGCCCGGGACCGGATGGGGCTGCGGCCGTTTCACTACTGCTGGTCTGAACCCCGCTTCGTGTTCGGGTCCGAGATCAACGCTGTACTCACCCATCCTGCGGTGTCCTGCGAGATCAACGACACCCGCGTCGCCGATTTTCTGGCTCGGATTCACTTGAGCAAAGAGTACACGTTCTACAACGACATCCTGCGGTTGCCTCCCGGTCACCGCGCCGTGATCAATCGCGGAGGCCTTCACGCCGACGCGTACTGGACGCTCACGCTTCCTGAGGAGCGGGCGCTTGGCTCCGATGAGGCGTACGCCGAGGCGTTCCGGGAGGTGTTCTCGAGTGCCGTCGAAGACCGACTGCGGGCCGAGGGAGACGCAGGGGCGTTCATGAGTGGGGGCCTCGACTCTTCCTCCGTCACCGTTACGGCCCACGAGGTGTCGTCGGACCCCCTTCACACCTTCTCGGCGATCTACAAGCAGGTCCCGGAAGTGGACGAGAGCGAATACATCCGCGCCGTGCTCGATCAGGGCGACTACCGGGCCCACTTCGTTGAGGGAGGCGACCACGACCTGCTGGAAGACTTTCCTGGCTATCTTGCGTCTCAGCAAAAGGCCACTCTCGCTCATACGCCGTCGCTGCTACAGTTGCTGCACCAGGAGGTGCAGGACGCCGGGCTCAACGTTGTTCTCGACGGTCACGGAGGAGACGAGGTTACGTCCCACGGACACGGCTACCCTGGGGAATTGGCCCGAAACCGACGGTGGGGGGCACTGATCCGTGATCTTCGCGGCAACCTCCGGGGTGAGGAAAGGTCTTGGCCAGGGGTGTTTGCCGCCTACTGGCTTCGCTACGGGCGGCTGCCGAACCGAGTCGGGATGGGGGTGCTTCGCCTTCTCCAGTCGGCCGGGCTGTCTGTTGGGCAGAAGGAGACCCTCCCCCAGCTGATAGACTCGGGCCTGGCCCAGCGCACGCAGATTGCCGACCGGCGGCACCGTCACCATAAGCAGGCCCCTGCGTCCGCTCCGACGGAACGCCGGTGTCATTTTCGTCAGGTATCCGGCACGATTCAGCCGGGCGCCCTGGAAGAGCTTAACCAAATGGCCAGCCTGCGGTCCGTGGAGCCGCGGTTCCCGTTCTGGGACCCGCGTGTCGTGGACTTCTGCCTCTCCCTGCCCTCCGAGGTGAAGCGCAAGCGAGGGGTTGGGCGGCAGATTCTGCGGTCCGGAGTGGGGTCGGTGCTCCCCGAGCAGGTTCGGACCCGCACGGACAAGGCCGAATTTCAACCCAGCGTGGTTCAAAGCCTCACCCGCTCCGCACTCGATGTGCAGACCGTCATCGAGGGCATGGAGGATTCCTTTGCCCCGTACATGGACGTGGAGGTCGTTCGTTCTACGGTAGATCGGTTTACTCAGGCTCCATCAGCGGCCCGGTCGGTAGATCTCGTCTCGATTTTACAGGTTCTCCGGCTTGGGTACTTCTTGGATCATCGAACGAAATCCAAAAGATGATATCTGTAGGCGTCTCCTTCTCTAGCCTGATTTTTAGTTAGATTGTTTTACAAGTCAAAGACACAGCACACGAGTATGGATTCCTACACTCCTCCCTCAGTAACGAAATACGGAGACGCCCATGAGATCACCGGTGCAGTCGGTCACGGGTGGCATTTCGACGGCTCTTTTTGTCAGTTAGACGAGGTGTTGGACCCAGACGAGTGGGGGCATACTCATCGGCAGGATCCTTCTTAAACGGCAACGGTGGCAAACCTAGGGCCTCTCACTGCATTAGATACATGGAAAGTCGTAGTGAATTTGCTCCTGCCCCATACTACGTTGAGGAGAAGCAGTGTCCCGTTTCCAGTCAGGTCATCGGGCTGGTTGATGGCTTCGAGTTGGATCCTTGCCAGAATAGACATCCCTCTTACCCCACAGGTATTTCACTGAACAGGTGACCACCTCACTTCTCATTAGTGAAAACACTGCCCGTCCCAAGACTCATCCTTTAAACACCCTCAACCACCATGACGCTTCTTGCCAATGGATGTGTCGCATGACAGTCCCCTCTTCAGCTATGAGGCACATGGGCTCTGTTTCTCATCCGACTTTTCGCTAAAACGGCTCCGTCCCCAGTCAACTTACGAAAAGTCTTCCACGGTAGAAGTCACTCTTCACCGCGGGGAAAAGCTAGAGACATCCGAAGTTGAGGCGAAAACATGCATAGAATGCTGCAGTGACTTCATTTGCATCCGTTCCCGGTTCGGGAGTGTGGAGATTGGGCAGGACACAGTGAAGCTCTTTCCCAGTCAAGGGACGACACATCAGTCTCTGTTTGAGTACTACGCTGTGTACATCGCAGCCTTTCTGCTCCACGACCGGGACTACCTGACGATCCATGCAAGCGCCGTTGAAATTGATGGTGGTACCATTGCCTTTGTCGGACCGAAGGGCGTGGGCAAGTCAACCACGGCTTCGCTATTCTACGAGCAGGGACACAGGCTCCTCTCCGACGATCTGATTGCCTGTCGCCCCTCCTCGACGGACGCTTCCCCACATGTCGACCCGGGATTCCCGTGGATGAAACTGGGCGAACGTTCGCTCAGCGAGGTTCTCGAACGGAGTGGCGACAAGTTGGAGTGGACAGTCCCGGGCTCTTCGAAACGGATCGTTCCCATCCACGAGCGTCAGCCGGATTCTCCCTTGCCCCTGCGACACGTCTACGTGCTCGGCTACCACGAAGAGAGCTCAGACCAGCAGGAGGTGAAGATCAGACAGGTTGGGACCAAGCAGGCGTGCTTGGTCCTGCTTTCGAACGCGTTCGTGCAGATGTTCTTGGAAGAGACCGGCGCAGATCCGGAGCACCTTGACCGGTGTGCGGCGCTGGCCCGGCGAATTCCCATGTCCGTACTTAGCCGCCCGCAGTCGATGGACGCTCTCCCTTCCGTATACCACACAATTCTGGATGACATCAGGGCCACGCGCCCTTCGGACAGCTCTGAAGACCGCCCGCAGTAGAGAGGTGTTCTTCATCCTGTTCGGTTGGCTTCAGTCATCAGTTGGGAGAGCGTCCGCTCCTTAGTCTCCGCCTCACTGGGGAGAGCATCTTCGTTCCGGAAGCCTCCTTCGGAAGTGTGAGCAATACCCCTGTCGGGTCAGACTGGTGAAGCCCTCTTCAGGGACTTTCTGATCTCCTCCCGCACAATTGCGGATGGCCAGCTCCGCTTCTGATAGGCGAGGGCTCGCTTCCTTGAGCTGTCGGCTGCACCGGCACCAACCTGTTTCAGTCCCGATGAGGATCGCCAGAACCCCGCGACAATCTCTCGTTGCCTGTTCTTGCTTAGGCGAACGTTCGGCACGCCGGTCATCGACCGAACAGCCGTCCGGCCGCGGGCCCCAGCTGTACTGCCTCGAGTCCTAAGAAGCGAGACCCTTGAGGTGGGTGCGGCCCGGGCCTGAACCCGCTCATTCAGCGCCTTCATGCCCCGACATGCCGTCGAACCGGAGAACCCTCGTCCGTGTAACTCGGTGCTGAGGTCTTTGCCCAGACGGGCGTATACGCCCTCCGTCACCATTGGCATCGGTGCCAGTACGCTTCTCAACGTCGGTATGTCTCCCTGGCCGAGCTTATGCTAACAAAACCCTTCTCCGAACCCTGATACTGTCCGAAGAAGGTCGGCTGAGAAGAGTCTTCTCGGTCGCGCGGCACTCCTGTGCCCCTTAGTCTCAGGGTGAATCGCCATCCGCGCGCGAGCCTACACAAACTGGTGTAAAAATCCTTTTCTACATGCGTAACATAATGAGTACGGTGTGAGTGCTCCCCCACGGCGGGGGAAGGTCCCCAATATCCCAAACAATAATATCGCTCTTGCGCTTAGTCATACATAACTTCTCTAAAGAGAATCGAAAGTGGCGCTCGAAGCAGAACATCGAGTCGGTGATTCCGGCCCAAAACGAGAATATACCGGACTCCCGACCTGTGATGTGTAAAAATATGAACGCCGAGACGTTGTCGAGCGCACAGCGGTTCGCCTGAAGGAGCGACGGCGACTCCTCGCTACGTCGTTTCGTTGTCGGGCACCTTCTCCACCAGTCCCTCTTCGCCTAGCTCCTGAAGAAACGAACGTACGTGCCGCAGCGCCTTGGCCTCCGGGGTCGCCCATTCCGCAGCAATCGCGGCCGCAATGGCGCTGGCATCGCGGCCCTGGGCAAGGAGCTGCCAGATGCGGTGCCCGGTCTCGTTGAGGGAGTAGTACTGCTGCGCCTCCAGGTGGAGCAGGACCGACTCGTCTTCGTCGATCGTGGTGGAGACGACCTGGGAACGGGGACGGTACGAACGCATGGGGGCTGCAGAGGCTTGTGACATATCATCGGTTAATTGAAAGAACGGCTCCGGCGACGAGGAAAAGCATTTTGTCGTAGGGACCGAAGAGGCTCGTGTCCATGCTGCCCGACTACCAACTCCACGGCCTTCGTCTGCGCGCCGCTGGTGGCAGCCCTGCGGTACGAGAGCGGCTGCGGCGGATTCTGCGCTACAAGGGCGCCGAACCAACCAGGGCGGACGCTGGCGCCGACATTCGACTCGCGTTCGACGTACACACGTCGCTCAAGACGCCCACAGGCACGGCGCGACACGTCGGCACAAGCGCCCAGTGCGGGATTGAGGTCTGGGACGCGCCGGAGCAGATGGTCCTGGTCCACGAGAACGCGACCGCCGTGGTCGATCCGGAGAGCGGCTGGGCCGAAGGCCAGGTGCATCCGGCTCTGCTTGAGGACCCGGATCAGGAAGAGCGAGACCCGCTGTTTCATCTCGTGGTCCTTAGTCTCGGCCTCCTGCTCCGACACCAGGGCTGGTTTCCACTGCACGCCGCGGCGCTCGCCCATGAGGGCCGTGGGGTCCTCCTGCCGGGCCGGAGCGGGCAGGGCAAGACGACAATTACCTTGAGCCTGCTCCGCCACGGGTGGGCGGCCCTGTCCGACGACACAGCGTTGCTTCGAGCCACAGGCAATGGAGTGAGGGCGCATGCCTTTCGGCGGCCCCTCTGCGTGGATCCGGGCGCAGCAAATTGCTTTCTCGAGCTCGACGGCCCCGACTGGCCCGCGTCCCTCAGCGACGCGTCGAAGTGGCAGGTCGGCATTGACCGTCTGTACCCCGGGCAGTCCGAATCGACCTGCACGCCCCGCCTCCTCGTTCTGCCCACGATTGCCGACGCGCCGACGAGCCGCGTGGAACCGATCGGGCCCAAGCCGGCGCTCGAACAGCTCCTTGCCCAAAGCGCGTTTTTCCTGTCGTCGCGTCCTGATGTGGCCGGCCGGCACCTGTCCGTGCTCCGTCGGCTCGTCGACCAGACACACACCCATCGCTTCTACGCGGGCCGCGACGTATTGGAGGAGCCCCGAACGGTGCACACGCGTCTGGCTCCGCTGCTGCCGGACGGACCAGCCTCCGACGCCGTGTCCGGGTAAAGCCAGGGATTGGAAAACAGAGTCCATGTCTCCTATGGTCTTATCCGCTTCGAGAAGGAACCAATCTAGGACCGCGCGCCGGCGAGCCCGTACCGTTCGTCGCCTTGAGCCCGATCCAGGGCCCATTCGAACGTACGGGCAGGTTGTCTCTCCCAGACAGGGCTTTACAGAGGGGCCAGGCAGGTCCACGCATTATCGTGGCGACACCTGCTCCCGTGGCGGTACTCACTCCACCACCGTCAACTTCTGAGCTTGTGTGCGATTCTCCGCCGTCAGGCGCACGAAGTATGTGCCGCTCGGCAATCGGTTGGCGTCGAGGCGGACCGTTTTCATCCGCCCGGTCGGCGGAGGGCCGTCGTGCAGCGTCGCGACCTTGCGCCCGAGCACGTCGTAGACCGCCACGGTGGCCGTGGAGGCTGTCTGGACGCCGAACCGGAGGGTCGCGGCCTGCCGGGCCGGATTGGGCGAGGGGGGCGTCAGGCGGAGGGGGGCGTCCAGGCCGAGCGTCACTGCCGCCACGTCGGAGAATGATTCGGTGCCGTCCAGGTCCCGTTGCCTCAAGCGAAAGCGGTGCGGGCCCGGAGGCAGGTCCGGTGTGCGGACCCGGTAGGTCTGCGGCCGCTGCGTGGTCCCGGCGCCCTTCACGAACTGCAGCGTCCGCCAGTCGGCCGCCACTGTCGAGTCGCCCGGCGCGTGCTGCACCGCAAAGCCTGCGTTGTTGGTTTCGGTGGCCGTTCGCCACCGCAAAAGAACGGCATCGTCGGTCGTCGAGGCCGCGAAGCGGGTCAGCTCGACCGGCAGGACATCGCCCGTCTCGATGTTGAGGTAGCGCTCGAAGGTCTCAGTGCTAGAGCTCGTGTGTCCGATTAGGCGGGCGTGCCAGAACTCCTCGGACGGGATTGGCGCGTCGGTCCAGAACAGATTTCCGCCGGAGAGGAGCGTCGTCAGCCGATCCGGTGGGTACGAATCGACGAGGTCCTGTCCGCCGTCGTTCAGCACAATCTGGAGCGCCTCGTCGCTGTCGATGAAGCCCTCCGGAATCGGGCCCATCTCTGGAAGAAGGCCGGGCCCCGAGGTCGTGTCTACGTCTGCGCTCAACGGATCGATCGTCACCGTTGTCCCCAGATCCTGCGACGGCGAGTAGAACCGGTACGTCCAGGCGTAGGCGGTGCCGTTGGGCCGTGGGCCCGTCTCGGCCTGCACCCACCGGAGCTGCGAGTCCGGCGCGTAGTGCGCCGCCGAGTCCCGGGCGACGGGCAGGTTGGGCGCGGCGCGGGCGGTGGTGCGCGGGAACTCGAACAGTTGCAGGTCCACCCCGGTCTGCTCGCCCCCACCCATCTCCACCGCATTGGGCGAGCCGTCCCCGTCGGGGTCGTGGAAGCCGAGCGCGTCGATCGTCGTGTTCGAGCCGTTGGTGTAGCGGACCGCGATGGGGACGTAGGTGCCCGGCCGCACGAACTCCACGCCATAGTCCCCGGACGATCCGATCAGCGCGTCCCCGCCCCGAATATTCCAGTCGGTTTCCTCGATCGAAAACTCGTCGAGCAGAAGGACCTGGGTAAACGGGCCGTTGCCCGCGGCCTTCGGTCCAATCGTTCGGACGCGGGCCTGAGGGGGGCTGGAAGGGAGTGATCTCGCCTCGTTCATCTCAGGGTCAGTTTCGGCGGCGTCGAAGACGAGGTGCCCGCGTCCACGCTGCCGTAAGCCCTTGGCCAAAGTGCGAAGAGTCGGGCGCATGTCGGACGCCGGGGAGGAGAGGAATTTCTGAGCGGGCACGGGCGCGCTGACCGAGCCGGAGATCGTGCCCTCCCCAGCGTCCGGGGCGGTCGTGTAGCGCAGGGCGTACGGCTCCGCCATTGGCGTTCCGCCCGCACTTTCCACGGCGTACACCAGCCAGGTGTAGTCGACGTCCGGCTGGTGGCTGACCCGAAAGCGCACGTGGCGGGGGACATCGTCGCCCCCGCCACACGGACCCGCAAAATTGAGACAGAGGGAGACGCCATCGATCGACAGTGAGGCGCGGGGCGCCTCCACGAACCGCGAGTCCCAGTCGGTACTCACGCCGATCTCTTGGGCAAACGAGAAGGCCACGGTGTCGGCGAGGGACACACCGGCCGCGCCGTAGGCCGGAGCCGACTGCTCTACGACGAAGTCACTCTGCGCGTGGGCGCCGCCGCAGAGCAGCCCGAGAACGAAAAGACACGTCACATGTCGCATGGCAGAGGGCAAGAGGCAGGGAGAGAATCAGCTTGCGGTCGACTCGAAGAAATGGCGGTCCCCCGTGCCGCGGATCAGGTCCGTCTCGCGCCGCAGCTCCGGCTTGACAAACGGCTTGCGCGGGTCTTCGGGGGCGTCGGGCTCATCGGGCTGTGAAGAGGATTGGGCATCGGAGGACGGAGTGTCGGAAGGCATGGGCAGTTGAGGTCAGATTCGACAAAAAGCGTGTCCTGAACCGCGTGGAGGCGAGCGCCGAAACAGAGTCCTACCGGACGAGAGTCATCCGCCGGGTAAAGGCCTGCTCGCCTGTCCTCAGGCGCAGCAGGTAAACGCCGCTGGCCAGGGCCTGTCCGTCGCGGGTGCGCCCGGTCCAGGGGATCTGATGCGTGCCGGCGCGCACGGGGCCATCTACGAGCGTGGCCACCCGTCGGCCCATCATGTCGTAGACCGTGAGCGTCACGTCGGTCTGTTCGGGAAGGGCAAACTTGATCGTCGTCCGGTCGCCGAAGGGATTCGGGGCGTTGCCTGCGAACTGCGCCGCGGCCGCGGGGGAGAGCTCGTGGACGGGATCGAAGTTGACCTCCAGTCGGCCGTCGTCCTTGGTCGGGCAGGTGCTGGCGGCGATGGCGAAGTACGTCGACGGGTCTCCGATCGTGGTCTGTGTCAGATCGAAGACGGCCGCCGCGGGCGGATTTTGTGGGTCGTCCGCCGTCCACGTGTCTCCGCTCCGCGTGAAGCCGCTTGGCTCGCCGGTCACCGTGAAGTTCTCCAGCTTCGTATACTCGATCTCTTCGAGGCCATCCGTGTTGGTAAAGGTGGCGGTCACCACGCCGGGGCTTCCGTCCTCAGGGGGCGTAACGGACTCGCCTAGGGTGGTGGCGGTGCACTCGGGCGTCGGGTCGCCGTCTGTGCAGGCCGCCACCGGCTCCGGGCTGAAGTCGACCGTCACGGCCCCTACGACCGCGTCGCCAGTGCCGGGGTAGTCACCGCTCGGCCCGCTGGACGCGCCCCAGTAGTTGCCGGAGGCGGTCAGAATTTGCCCGCCGGACGACCGTACGCCCACGCTGCTGTTGTTGGAGATGCAGTTGCCGGTGACCTGCACGTTTTGCCCGGGAGTGTCGGCGTCGACGCCGAAGGCCCAGTCGGAAATGTTGTTTTCCGTGATCTCCGTGCCGCTGACTCCAGATCGGATCCGGAGTCCCGCTCCGCTCCCCGGCCCCCCAAGATTGTTGGCCGAAAATGTGTGGCCGCTCGTGTTCGCTTGGACAAAAATCCCGGCTGTCTCCCCGCCAACGAGGCCGCCGGTGATCTTGAAGCCGTCAATCGTGACGTTGTCGGCGGCCACCTCGAAAGCGTCCACGGTGGGCGTAGACGCGTCCTGCAGGGTCAAGGCCTTGTCCACGGTCACGGTCTCCGCGTAGGTGCCGTCGTGGACCTCCACGGTCTCGCCGGGGGCCGCCGCGGTGACGGCCGGCGAAATCGGCGAGTAGATTTTCTGGACGCCGGATTCGTCTTTGACGTCTCCGTTCGCGTTCCGAATCACGACGGCCCGATCAAAGGTGTTGTCGGCGAGAAGGGCGTCTAAGTCCAGGGCTGCTGTTTTGTCCTCGACCTGCAATTCGGTGTTGTTAAAGCTGTTGCCTGCGACGGTCGTGGTGCCCGCAGTGCCGTCTTCAAACCCGAATCCGACGCCGACCGTCGATGTGGTGGGGGCGGACTGGACCGTGGACACGTCGTTGCCGGACGCGTCGACCCCCGTGGGGGTTTGGCCGTGATTGTCGGTGCCCCGGACGACGATCCCGAACGCCCACGTCGTGGCGTCCATCCCGACGTTCGCAACCGTGTTGCCCGTGACGGTTGCGCCGTCCACGTGGCCCTGAATGCTGATGCCGGCCGCGCCCCCTTTTGTATCCCGCCCGTCCAGGTTTTGAACCTTGTTGTCGGCAATCGTCAGGTCGTCGATGGCGTCGCCGCTGTTGCCACCGAAGGCCACGATGCCCCCTAAGCCCTCCCAAGGGGGAAGCCCACTTTCTTCAAAATCGCGGACGACGGTGTTGGCCACCACCACATTGTCTGGGGCATTGCTGACGCGAAGCGCCTCCGCCGTCGTGTTAGAGGTCGCAGGGGGCGGGGCCACGTCGAACCCGTCGAGGGTCACGTCGGAGGCCGAGATCACCACCTGTCCCTCGATGGTCGCCTCACCGCCGCGGGGACTGTCACCTGGCGTACCAGCGTTTGCGCCCTTGAGAGTGAGTTGTTTGTCCACGGTGACATTTTCGGTGTAAAGGCCCTCCAGTACCTGGATGGTGGTATTCGTCCCCGTCGCGTCGATGGCGTTTTGAATAGACGCGTAGTCGGCGGGCCCGTCGTCGTCGACGGTGATCGTGACGCTGCTACTCAGGGTCTGGCTTGTGTTTGGCGTGCCCGGTGTGCTGGCAAGAGGGCCCGTCCAGGTGAAGTCGCTGTACGCGGTGCCGGATCCCTCCAGTTGTACAGACTCTCCGACGGGAGGAGGCGTGGACTCGTCGGCCCCAATCGGGGTGCTCGTTTTGCCGCCCGCACACCCGTCCCCGCTGGTGCCCGTGAGGGTGCCCTCGTAGCTCAGAAACTGGTCGGTGCCCCCACTGGACACCAGCGCCTCGAACGTGCCGTCGTCATTGCTGTCAAAGCAGAGCGCAAGCGCCTCCGTGCCGTTTTGAAGGGTCTCCCCGTTGTCCGTGTAGTTGTACGAGTACAGGGAGAACCCCCCGGTAGTCGCGCCAGGGGTAAACGCATCGAGGGGAACCGGGTCTGCGGCGTCGGAATCTCCATCCGCTCCGTTGTAGTGGAGAACCTGAAACCGGCCGAGGGCGACGCTGCCGGCGTCCTCGATCACAACTTCGACAACCTCATCGGTGTCTCCGCCGGCATTGTCGTAGTGAACCTCATTGATCCAGGCGTTGGGCGTTTGGGCCTGCGCGGGCAGAGGCGACAGAGCAAAGAGCAGTGAAAGGAAGAGCGCACGTCCTGCGGGGTGAAGTGACCACATGGCGTCGTCGGGGCAGGGAGACAGAAAGTGCGGAGAGGTGTGCTACAGAATCAGAAGCGAGGGAGAGCTGAGAGCTGAGATGGCCGCTAGTCGACCGGACTACCGTTTGTTTTGTTTTGTTATTTTGTAACAAACAAATGTTTGGGGAGGGAGAGAAGCTATGAGATCTCGGATTGCCTGCGCTGCTCCTGTGACTCGTCCGTCCCACGCGGAGCAGAGTGGCGCTGTGGAAAGAAATGACGACGGAAGACCGGTCGACGTGCTCCGGAAGGGCGTTAGTGAGTTCGCTACGGCGCAGACGGGAAATCGCCGTCCCCAAAAGGGCTGATCGGAGTCGAGAAATGGGCTCGGTCCGCCTGGGCGCGAACACAGAGGCCGCCTGCCCGATGAGGGGCTGGAGGAGGCAAAGCACCGAGACAGTTCGCCCCCTCCGGACGAACGGCTACAGATCGCCGTCCCGCTGTGGAATGGAGTCGGCGCGGCGGTTCTGTTCATCGGCGCCCTTCTTGCCGCCCGGGTCGCCGACGGCCCCTTCTCCGCTTGTCGTGACGCGGTCGGGCGCGATGCCGTTGTCCTCGTAGAAGTCTGCCACGGCCTGAGCGCGGTCCCGAGAAAGCGGCAGGGGCGATGGTTCGTCCGGGGCCGCGAAGCCCTTTACGCGGACCGACAGGTTCGGGCAATTGCGGAGCACCTCCGCGTTCTCCTGGAGCTTCTTCCGCGCCTCAGAGCTAAGCGGGCTCGATCCCCGAGCAAAGTAGACCGTGTTGAGCTCCTGCACCGTTTTGCAGACGGCCGGGAGCGTCCGCTCCACCTGCAGGGCGATCGAGTCAGTGGCCGTCCCGTCCTCGTTGGTCGCGGTGAGGCGGACAGTGTACTCGCCCGGGGCACCGTAGGTGTGAGTGGGAGCGGGTCCCGTGACGGATCGCCCGTCGCCGAAGCTCCACTCCAGGGTGAGGGGTTTGGCGCCCTCCACCGTGCTCTCAAACTGAACCGGCTCGCCCGACGAGGCCGGACTGGGGGTGGCGGTGAGAGCAAGAATGCGGGGCGGCCGTGGGGCCGGAAGCACTTCCACGGTCAGCGAATCGATGGCGGTGCCGGCGTCATTACGGGCCGCAAACGCGACGGCGTAAGTGCCGGGAGCGTTATAGACGTGCGACGGCGTGAGCCCGGTGGCCGTCCGCCCGTCGCCGAACGTCCACTCATAGGACAGTGGGCGCGTGGCCTCCTCCTCGTTGACGCGGGCGGCAAAGGCGGCCGCCTCGCCGGCCGTCACCTCAGCAGGACCGTTCAACTCTAAGATACGAGGCGGCACCGCGGGCCGGTCGAAGGTGTACTTCAGTCCGATGGCAGGCAGGGCGCTGAGGGCATCAGCACGGGTCTCACTGGTAATGCCGTCAACAGCGTCGTCCAGGAACGTAAAATTAAGGCGGCTCTCGACAAATAGTGACGTGCGGTCGGTGAGGGATACGTCTACCCCAATCCCAACTAGATGCCCAATTCCAGGGGAGCGCCCCCCGAGAGAGAGGTTGAGCCCTGCGTCGACATAAGGGCTCACCCGCAATCCTGAGGCTCCAACCATATACCGAGTCAGGAGCTGTACCGTGTGTCGCGACTGGCCGAGGTCACCGCCTTGTCCTGGGGCGCTCGAGGTGGTGGTGAAGGGGACGCCATCGGCGAAGGGATACTGCCCGAACTGGTAGCCCAGCCCGAGGCCGAACTCGGGTGAGAACTGGTAGCCCAGCTCCCCGACGAGCACGTACGGAAACGCCGCCCGTTCGGTGAACTTGCGGGTGTCAAAAAACTCCCTCAGCTCAGTCGTCTGGTCGAGACCCAGGGATCCGTCATTGTCACCGGCGTAGTCGGACAGCCCCCCACCAAGCTTGATGTAGAACGTGTCGCCGGCGCGCTTGCTCTGGGCCTGGGCCGGAGGAGAGAATGCGAGCCCGAATAGCACGGCGGCGAGCAGGAGGCTGTAGAGACTCCTCTGCAGACCACCGGGACGACCAGAAGGCAAAAACGCCTGCGCGGTAGGGGAAGACGTGGGAAACGACATGAACGACTGGGGGAGATGTGCGTCGTCCGATGAGCGTATGTCCCGACTGGGATGCGATGTCATCGGAGGCGATCTGAGGCGAAGAGGGAATCGTTCAAGCAACAGAATTTATGATAATCAAAATATACTAACGCTCCTCTCGCTCTTCCTTTTGAGTCTCTGGATGAGTCGGGAGAAAAGAATGGGAAAATGGTCGCGACGATGGTCCCCAGTAGAGAGCTCTGGTCCAGGTTGCGGCTTTGAGAGCGGGAGCGAGACATCAGGCAGGTCGTCTCCTACGAAATATGTTGCATGAGAACGCCGTCGTTTGGTGCTCGACGCCGCGCTTCGTCACGTCAAGGAGTATCCTCCGTGCAGGGCTGGTGGGGACCTTCCACCCTCCAGCGAAGTTTTCTGAGGTTCGTTTTGGGATGCGGTCCCGACGGGAAGATGGGGCCGGGACGTGAAGAGGCCCCATCAGATCCTGCGCGCGCCCAACGCCCCAGTCTCGAAGTGAGACGGGCACAGTTCGCTGACCGCGAGCCGCATCAGGACGTCTGCCTGGGCGTGTTTGCGGCCTCAAGCTTCGTACCGAGGTCCTCGAACCGCTCGTATGTGTCGGGGGCTCCTGCGCCTCCAATCAGCACGCGCCCGCTGTGCTCGACCCAGGCGTGCGCCTGGAGGCCTGTATCTTCGTTCTTCGTCACCCCAATGTGCAGTTCGGCTGCGTCGTCCCCACGGCGAAGCAAAAGATACTGCAGGACGAGAGCCTGCGTGAGGCAGGGCCGCTCGGGCAGGAGGCGCTGGCCCACCGCGTGGGCGGCCCAGGCGGCGCGCAGGCGGTAGCGGGGTGTTGCCGCCGACCACCGGGGAAGCCCCGCCGCTACGCGCCGCAGGGTTCGGGTCATGCGGCTTAGAGAGGTGGCCGAGAGCCCGCCCCGGATGCACGCAGTGAGCGCAGCCGCGTACAGTAGCAGCCCCCAGTTTTGCCAGGGGTGGCGCCACAGTGTTTGGAGCCTGCGCACGAGGGCCTTCAAGGTGTTCAAGGGACTACGTGATTGAGGCATCGAATGGGTGAGGGGCAGAAGTCCCTTCCGCTCTTCGCCAGAGGATGTGGACCTGGTGGCCCTGAGATCTTTCGCAATGGGAAGGCGAACGCGATGTGAGATTCCTCTTTCGGAGACCCATACGCGTTGTTCTACCGATGGAGCAATGCTAATCGATTAAGAATCATGCCGGAGAGGCCACCACACTGCCTGCGCAGTGAAGTACCACTTCGTGTGGTCCCCGAAGCGAAGGGCAAGTGTGCTCAAAGAGAACGTAGCAAGCTGCTCGGAAGAAGCACTTCGTGGGAGAGCCAAGGAGCGCGACTGAAAGGTAAGTGTCTCGGCAATCCAAGCTAGTCATGTCCGTTCCCTTGTACAGAGAAACACTCGCCATGCTCCCCGTCAAATCATTCCCCGAGTCAGAGGAACTGTCACACACGTCCTCCACGCGTCTGCCCTCCGCACAGACTTCCGTCTCAGATGGCTCAGAGGACGGGCAACCCGACAGGTGAGGCGGTATAAGGCACCGGCCTGACCAATCGCCTCTGCCAAGAGCTCCGCGAGGGAGTCGAGGATCTTCTCAGGCAGGCAAATGGCCCTGAGGACGTCGGCGCAGGACACCTGAAAGAGGATATTTGCCGGCGCACTGCGGCGTAGGTAGAGGCCTTCAAGAAGGCGATCCGAGACAGGGGGGCTCTTCGGTAGGCGACAAGATCAACTTACCGGAATGAACAGGTCACCTGATGACGAAACCATCTACGGAGGGGGACAAGGAAGCCGCTCCCTAATATATACCTGATGTCAAATGTATTATTTATTAGTACACAAATACTAAAACAAAGGAGAGGTTCTTCCCCCGCCGGGGTTTAATTACTCCATACTCATTGTGCATGTAATAAATAATTTTTTGCAATCGTAAAAATCGACGTTGCAGAGAGAGTGCGCTCGCGTGAGCGGCCGACACGCTCGTCACTGATTGAGAAGAGCGCAGGAGGAGCAGAAAGAGACCCGTGCTTTAAAGGACCCGCGTTTTTTCTGAAGGGGCATTCTCCGAGCGGCCGGGGGAGCAGTCAGTTCACAGGGCGCTTGTCAAGAACGGCTCCCTTGAAACGTCGACTGGTAGCTGGTGTCACTCTCCTTCAACAGCGCTGAAGAAAAGCTGGGGGAACTGTTCTCCTTCTTTCAAGCGCGCCCTCCCGGGCCTGACCGGTCCGCTCGTCGTTTTGACCCTGTCGCTTTCGCCCGTGCGCGCTCCTTGGGGGCCTGCGCGCTCAGCTCAGTCGGCGAGGTCAGGAATGCCATTAATGACAGAAATGACACTCTCTGCCCCGGCCGGGCCCTCCGGTTCTGGGTCTCGCTTGGCCCACGTCCCGCGTTTTGGCTTCCGCAGCAGGCCGGCTTCCTTCCACGCCTTGAGCCACCGCTGTACGCCCCGCTCGCTTGCGCCAACGCTCTGGGCCCGCTCCTTCGCCTCTGCCGTCGAGAACGTTCCTTCCGGGAGCGCCTCCAGGTACTCACGCTGCCGTTCGGTAAGGTCCTGCCTCCTCTCATCGAGTGTCGCTCGGAGGCCGGTCCCTTCCTGCAGATCTGCACCCCGTAGACCATCGCCTCCGTGATCGCGACTACCGACCCCGATTGCATGGAGAAGATATGTCAGAGACAGGCGAAGGCCCGCCTCCAGGTCTCTAGCCCCCAGCTCCACCGACTGAGCCGATGGAACTCCGGTTTCCGCAAGCCGAACGCCCCGAAGGATCACGGCGATTTTTACCGCCTGAAGCCCTGCTCGGGTGAGGGAGGCCTGCATGGGCCGGGGCACGTTCCCGTCTTCACGCCACTTCTCAGTAAGGGAGCGAAACGCCCAGGTGTGCACTTCCTGCAGGGCCTCCGGCACCCTGATCCAGAGCGGCTCCTCTCTCGCGATGAGCCCACGGTACGCGCTCCGAAATGCCTCGCTGGCGTCCTGGAGGCGCTGTCCCAGGCTTCCACTTCTCTTTCCGAACTGTGAGCTCCACTCAAACTCCCGGTCGAACCGGTAGAAGAGAAACCGACTGAAAAGCCCGTTTCCTGCCCCGGGCGTGTCCCCACCGCCGGGCATGGCACCGTCGCCGGACAGGACTTCGCCGAGCGCGGCTGGCGTGCCGGCCAGCGCGATGGAGGGAGCTGGATGAGGAATGGTCACCGTACCCTTCGAGGACCGGCTCATCTTTATGGTTTCGTTCTGAAACCCCTTCAGGAGCACGTCAGTGAAGGAGCCCCAAGAGCTTCCCAGGGCCTGGCTAAGCGACTGGAATTCCGTCTCGAAGATGACCCCATGGGGGCTTTCCTCAAGCCGTCGCTTGAGGGCAGCGGCGCTGCTGTCTGCGGCTAGAAAGAGGTGCCGGCCGGGCTGGCTGCCAGACCGATTCCGGCGAGAGGGCGTGCCTTCATGTCTCTCTCGGGCGCCAGGCTCTTCTGCAGTATGTGGCTCTTTTTCGATGGACGACCCTCTTGGAGCGGTGCCGCTGCGTAGCTCCTTGCGGAGCGTCCGGCCGTACTTGCGGGCATGGCGGAGCGCGCTTTTGCCGGAGGCGGGTGGGGCGACCACCGCGCTGTAGAGGTTGGGGCTCACCCTGCTTCCGCCGTAGCGAAACTGGATGTTTGGGAGCGCGCCGGCCCACATCGGAAGCGCGCCGGTCAGGAAGACGTCTCGCTTCCGGCGGTCGGCGAGTTGGGAAGCCGGCTCCGCGAGGAGCGTCGGCAAAAGCTCCAGCGCGCGCTGGGAAAGATATCCTTGGTGGAGAGGATTCAGGTCGCCGGAGCCTGTGCCATCAGATGCTTGGTGGCCAGAGGTCAAGTTGCCGGACCTGCCAGCATTCTTGAAGCTGCCGGTGTCTTCAGTGCCACTGGAGCCCTTGGGGTCGCCAGCGGCCCGCTTCTCGTCGAAATTAGAGATCTCGCTGGGAGTGGATGTCTCGCTGGGACTGGACGTCTTGCCGGCATCGAGACCAAAAATGCTGGTCCGCTCGGCATTTCCGTCATGTCCGGCGTCTTCTCTGCACCTGACGTCTTTCCTATGCTCGGCGGCCGACTTGAGGGGCGGGAACGGAAGGAGAGCACCCAGCTGGCCCTGAGCCTGCGGGTAGCCGAAGGAACGTTGGTTCGCGGCAGAAGAAGAAAACTGGTTTTCGCTAGAGGGTACCATGGTAGAATTGAGCTGAACGAAAGATAAACGGATCGGCGGTTTGGCCATTCGAGAGGCTTGTGCTCACCGCCTGCGCCCAAAATCGGAAACGATGGAACCCCCGTTGTTGACCCCCGAGCACCGGCTGCTCAGACGCCAGCAAAGGTCCTCGAAGTCAAATGCGCTCCTTCTCTCGCGAGGGTTGCTGCGTCTGAATCCGTCCCAGCTGGGGCACCCTGCGTGAAGTCCAGGGCACAGAGCATCCAATCCACAGGAAGCATGCGGCAGGCCACAATCTCGCCGTCGCGCGCAGGAGGGCATGTCACCCACGGTTCGGCTCGCACCGCCGTCTTTCGCGCTCGCTCATGTCCGTGGCGCACCTATCTGCGACGCACCTACTCCGCAGCGCACTTACGCCAATAGAGCCATGCGGCAGTGGTGGGAGCAGAGGGAAGGAGATGAAGATAAGTCCCTGGTCACCTGTACTTGCTGTCTCCACTTGCTGTCTCTGCTGGCGCCTTCTATCTGCATTGCCGCTTGCCAGTCTGACCTGGGCCTGGAGCCGAGGCTATTCAGCAGGACTGATCTTCTGTTTAACCGGGAATGCTAGTGCGAGCTGTCCAGAAACAGAGTCGCCGCCGCAGGCAAAGGCGACATGTCAACCGCTACGCAAAATGAATAAGAGGACAATATGTGTTTTATCCCGCAGAGAAGGACGTTCAGCCCTCTGCTGGCGCGCGGCGGAGGTGAAAAGCTCTGGTAGTGTGCTGTCCGGAAAAATCCATATACGGCATATATGAGAACCCGGATGCACTTTTCTGCACATTTTTCCCAGCAAATAAATTGTTCCGGAGGGTATATTATTCGCCGCCGCTCTTGGCCGAATTAGCCTCTGTCTGCCCCGAGACAGTCTCTCTTTGACACGGTCTTCTTTCGACACGGGCTCGATCTGACACGAGCTTGATCCGACCCCGCCTGGGCGCGTGTGCGCAGGTTTGATATGCCACCATCTGCGCTTGCTGGCTGTGGGGCCGTTCGTCTAAAGGGCTGTCGCTTAGGGGCCTGCCCGTGTGTGCCACCGCCCTGCAAGTATTCAGGGGCGCCTCCCACCATAGTCATGACAGGAGGCCCTGTGCCCTGGTGCGCTAAGGCATGTGCCGGTGCCCCGGCGCCTCCTGTCTCGATACCACTGATTAACAGACTGATCCCCAACCGATGAACATCCCAACCGAGAATGACTTCAGCTTTGCCAATCCAAACGGAGGTGACTCAAGTGAAGGCGATTCAGGCGAGGGCGACCCGGACGGAGGCAGTGGAAACGAAGACTACGTAGGAGGGAGAGAGGCAACCGGAAGCGGCGACAATGAAGTCGCCCTGGGGCCCGACGGTCCTGCAGCGGAGCGCCAGGTTACACCGGAGGAGTGGCGCCGCCTGCGCGCGCCATTCTCCCGGAAGGCCTACGTCGTAGGCAGCCGGGCGACCGGGCGTACCGCGGCGAACCTTCCGCTGGAGGCCTTTTCCAGTGAATCCCGTAGGTCCCAGCCTGGAGATGAACAGGAGGAGTCAAGTCAAGATTTAAATCAGGCAGTCGTCGACCTGCGGCTCCGCCCGGAGGCAATCCGCGACCGCCTCGACCTGGTTTTATGTCCCGGGCGCTACGGCTACCGGCTGGAGCCGGGCCCGGAGGCAAGCGGCACCTTTTCGATGCGCTGCCACCTCCGGGTGGGGCCCGGGCGGCGGACCGGCATAGGGACTGCCTCGAGTCCCCGAGTAGCCGGCCAGGTCGCGCTGGCGAGCGCGGCGGAGGCGTTCGGGATGGGGGCCTCTGGCAAGATCGCCGGGCCGCTCGTGGCCGACCGCAAGAGCTGGCACCGGCTGCCGGATCCAGTGCTCGAGCGGCTCGAGCAACGAGAAGAGCCCTCCCCATGGACACCGGACTCAGGGCCGCCCGGAAACACGGGGCAGACGTGAGCCCTCACAGTCCGGCTCTCTTTTTTTGTCGAAGGCTTTTTTGCCAGGGGCTTTTTGCTGGGATGTCTTCTTCGTGAGGGTGTGCCTCGTCGGTCACTTCCGTGCTCTCAACCCGCAAGTGGTGAACATCGAAAGAGCCTTCGGTCAGAAACTGGAAAGAAGCCGGCTGGGAAAAGCGGGAAGAGAGATACTACCTGGAAGTGCTACCCGGAAGTGCTGCACAGAGGCGTCACCCACCGCGGAGGACAGGAGAAAGACCCCCGGACCTACGGGGCAACTGGGTTTTCCTCTGCCTTCTGCTCATCGGCCGACTGGTCCTGCGTGGCCTCAGGAACGGCGCCATCGCCTCTTGCTGGCACCGTGTCGCCCGTCGCGGTGATGTCAATGGATGCCGGAATATCGTTTTCGGCCAGCACCCTGGTGGAGTACTGTCGCGTGTCCATCTCGTCGGTGGCCGGGGCGGGCGTGAGGCACCCGAGGCGCCAGGCCCACACGACGGCAATCGTTACGGTGCTGCCGGCCAGAAGGAAGCCCCACCCCGTAGGCAGCACGCCCATCAGCACGGCCGCACTTCCGAACCACGCCCCAACCCCGTAGAGGATGAGCACGGCGCCCTGCTCGGTCCCGCGATCGACCAGGCGGTGATGCACGTGGCGACGATCGGGGGCGAAGATGGTGCGGGCCGAGCCGAAGCGCCGGATAATTGCCGTGCCGGTATCCAGAAGCGGGACGCCCAGAAGGACAGGAAGAATGAGGAGGGCCATCACCGGGTCGGTGTGGAGAGGCCCCTGCAGCGTGTACCCGGCCAGCAGGTAGCCCAGGAGGAGGCTCCCGGAGTCCCCCATGAAAATGGTGGCGGGCTTGAAGTTATGCGGCAGGAAGCCGATGAGCGCTCCGGCCATCACGACGCCGACGGCCATCAGGGCGATTTCCCCTTTGACCCCGAAGAGCGCCGCGCACGCCAGAAAGGCAATGCCAATGATGCCCGTCGCCAGACCGTCGAGGCCGTCAATGAGGTTGACCGCATTGATGATGCCCACGATCCACAGCATCGAGAGCGGGATAATGTACAGCGCTTCGCTGAAGGGAAGGGCCCCGGCGGCAACGGTCCCCGAAACCGCGTTGGTGGCCAGTGCGCCGGTGCCTCCTCCAGGAAGAGGCAGAATCGTGCCTGAGTGGAGAAGGAGGTAGGCGGCGACGAGTTGGAAGGCAAATTTGCCCTTCGCGTCGAGGGCGTGCCGATCGTCCCAGTACCCCGTGGCGAGCATGATCGCCGCCCCGCCCCAGAACGAGAGGGACTGAACGGCCCCGGGGAATGGGCCCCAGAATCCCCAGAGCGCCCCAAGCCCCACCGCCAACCCTACGGCAATCGCAAGGCCGCCCCCCGTTGGCGTGGTGCGGGTGTGGACCTTCCGGGCCTGCGTCGGGCGGTCCAGTAGACCGAGGCGTGGGGCCTGCTCGCAGACGAGACCGGTGAGAAGCACCGTCACCAGAAACCCGGCGACCACGCTCCCGACAAGTCCGAAGAACAGAGGTGTGGCCATGAATCGCAGCGTGAGTGCAGAGAGGAGATGTGGGCGGCAGAGGCAACGAAGACGTGGGCGTCGGGGCACTTCAGTTGCCCGGTGTTGCCTCGCTGGAGAAGATGTGCCAGGATCTCTGCTCACAATGGTACGAGCGCGTGCCCGAGAACAGATAAGCATATAGAGGGGCCATGCGCTTATCTTTGGAGCACGAGGGTTGTCAAAATCCCCTCTCGGTCGTGGTAGATTTGGATGACCGGTATTAGTCCGGGAGCCCGGCAGGGCCTGGGAGTGCCCAGGAGAGGCGAGCGTGTAGGGAGCTTCGGGCATGCGCGGTCCTCGGCATTCCGCTGCTGTCTACGAGCATGTGGACCCTCCCGAGACGCCGTTCTGACGGGAAGAGGTTTCGAAACGAAAACGCGTCGGGCAATAGGGAACGGATTCTATGCTCCGAATTCTCGGCAAACCATTATCTTTTAGATGACACGCAGAATGACTGAACGCCCCTATGACAGCCCAATCCTGCTGGTTATAGGGGGCTAAAGCAGCATGAGTGCACCCTGCGGCGGCGCTCGCATGCCCTGATTCCCCGTGTCAACACGGTATAACGGAGGAAGAAGCCGCCGAGGGAGTGTTAGGAATAGATGTTGTGATCCATAAGATTGGAAGCTGAAGACCTAAAGGATCACAACATAAAATGACTGCCCGCCCATTTGCTTTGGTGTTTGCCGCCCTATTCGGGGTCGGGATCCTGGTGCCCGCCGCGGCCCTGGGACAATCATTCACCTACGCCAAAGAGTGCATCACGAACGTCGACAACGCGACGGTGCACGTCCCGGCGACGGCGGCCCCGGCCCTTCCCGATGGAACGCCCGTGGCGGCGGGGGACACAATCGCGGTGTACACGGCCGGCGGGACGTGCGCGGGCTACGGGGTATGGACGGACGGGAATGGCGCTACGCTCGCCGCCGCGGGGTCGGATTCGATCAGTGTCTCCCCGGACGGATACGCGTCGGGCGCGTCCCTGCAGTTTGAGGTTTTCGACGTGTCGGAGGGAACCGCCGTCGCTGTAGACTCATCCGCCACGTTCGAGGCGTGCAGTGGCGTTGGCGTGCCCGTCTGCGCTGAGGGAGTCTACGACCCGGGGACGTTCCACCAGGTGACCAGCTTCCAGGCCGACTCCTCCGAGACGGTAACGCGCACGATCGCGCTGACGGAGGGCTGGAACTTTGTCTCGGTGCCCATAGAGTCAGACTCGACGTTCGGGACCCTCTTCCCGGAGTGCTCAGGAGGGTTCTCGTACACGCCGGGAAGCGGGTACGCGCCGCTGTCGAAAGAAAACCCTTTGCCGGCGGGGACAGGGATTGCCGTGCAGTGTCAGGCAGACACCACGAGCGTGACAGGGACGGTGGCGCCTGCGACGGTTGAGGTGGAGCCGGGATGGAATCTGATTGGAAGCGTCGAGGATACGGTGTCGGTCAGTGCAGTGACCGCCTCCCCGACCGGGATTATGGAGTCGGAGTTCTTCATGCTGCCGGTGGGCCAGGGGTACACGGCCACCACGGCGCTGCGTCCCGGCGAGGGGTACTGGGTCAAGATCGCCGAAGCCGGAACACTGGACGTGTCCGGGGCCACGAAGGCGCTGATGGCCAGTTCGGAGACGTCCAAGCAGGGGCCAGCGGATGAAGCGCGCCTCCGGGTCACGGACGCTGAGGGGCAACAGTCCACGCTTCGGCTGAAGGAAGGACTGACTGACCCGCAGCGCAGCCGCTCGGAGCTGCCCCCCATTCCGCCGGGCGATGTGTTCGACGTCCGGTTTGCGAGCGGACACGCGGCGGCGGCGTTTGCGCCGGAGGAGACCTCGGAGCACGCCGTGCAGCTTCAGGGCGCGACGTTCCCTGTAGAGGTCCGGTTGGAGACGGGCGGAAGCGACCGACGGGTCAAAATTTCGGCCGGGGAGGAGCGCCACGCGTTGTCGGCGGCCCAGCCCGCCGCACAGATCCAGCAGTCGACGGGGCGGATTGCCGTTACGGCCGCCCCGAGCCCGGACGAATTCCGGCTCGGAAAGGCCAGCCCCAACCCGATCCGCAGGGGCGCCGAACTTGAGTACACGCTTCCGGAGGAGTCAGAAGTCTCGATCGCCGTCTACGACGTGCTGGGACGGCGCGTCGCTCGGCTCGTGGACAAAAAGCGCCGGACTGGGGTGCATCAGGCCCAGATCGATGCGGGCACCCTGCCGAGCGGGAAGTACTTCGTCCGGATGCGGGCCGGGACGTTCCAGCAGACGCGCCAGCTGACGGTCGTCCGATAGGAATGGTCGTCCGGTGGGAGCAATTGCCCGGCCCGAAGTGCACGGGTGGACCTCTGCGCCAGTCTCCGCCGCGGAGGCGCTACTGCTCACGCAGGTCCATGATAACCGACTGGGTGTCTTGGGGAGCGACGGTCACGGACCGACTCTGTTCTCCCAGTGCCGGGTGGCGGGCGGTGACAGTGTGGGCGCCGGCGGGAAGCGCCGTATCGTACCACACGTCCGAGTTTTCGGCGCGGCGTTGGTCGTCGATGTAGATGGAGCCCCAGGGGCGGACTAGCACGCGAAGGTGCCCCGTCTGCTGCTCCAGTGTCGCCGTCACCGTCGCTGTGTCACTGGCGGTGATGTCAACCCGCCGGGCCACGGTTCCGTACCCGGAACGGGAGAAGGTGACGTCGTAGGTTCCTGTTGGTACCTCGTCGAGGGTTGCTGGCGTGCCCCCAACCTCCTCTCCGTCGAACGTCACCGTTGCGCGCTCGGGCGTTGCCCGCAGCACGAGAGTGCCGGTCACCGGCGCGATGTCGCCGTCCGTGGCGGCAGAAGAGGTCCCCGGGCGGCTATTGGCCGTGGGCCTGCCGGGAGCCGGGTCCGGTGTCTCGTCGGAGGAGGCGGGGGCATCGGGCGAGGGGGGAGGCGAAGCCGCCGGTTCGTCGGAGGAACGGCCGGAAGGGGGCTCGTCCCGAGAAAAGCGGGGCGCGAGTGCGGCGGACTGGCCTGCGGACAGCGTCAGCACGGTGTCCAGGCTCCCGTAGTTCGCCCGGTCGACCGTCACCAGGTATGTGCCCGGGGGGAGCGGGTAATCGTTGATCGGAGTGACACCAGCGGTGTCGGCGCCCACGATGACCACGGCGCTGCTGGGTTGGGAAGACACCGACAGGGTGGACGCCGCCTGGCCCCTGTCCGACTGGGACGCGCTCGGGGCGGGCCCGAGACGGGTGGGGGCGAAGTAGATCAGCAGCCCAATCGCGAGGGCGGCTGCCCCCGCTGTGATGGAGAAGGCATGGCGGCGCAACAGGCGCAGCGCGCCCCCCCTGCTGCCCTGTGGGGACTGGTACGGTTCCCAGGACGCAGAGTCGGGGTCCGAACGAGCAGCGTCATCTGGCTCCGGAAACGGGGCATCGTCGGCCATCCGCGTGCCACGTGCGACGTTCGTTGGGAGAAATGACCTAACTCCTACCTCAGGCGCGGGGGAAGGTTCGTCGTGCAGGCTGTGGGGCGACCACGAGCCCGGCGAGAACATGGATCGAATCGGACCCGTCGGGCCGGGCGGAGAATCTCTCGCCTCCCACGAAGAGCCAAACTCCTACGAAGAGCCAAACCACAATCGCGGGTCCGGGAGACTACGGGTGCGGAATCGCGGGTGCAGGAACGCTGGCGTCGGGAAGAATCTGTCTCCTCGCTGGGTCGTCATCCTACCCGCGCGAAGCCGAGGCCGTGCTCAGCGTAGTCCTCCTGGTAGCGCTGGCGGAGCCGTTCGTGCTCGTCGGCCCGCAAGTGCGGGTCTTTCTCAATGAGGGCGAAGGCGGCCTCGCGGGCGACCTCCAGAATCTCGTCGTCCTCGGTGAGGTCGGCGATCTTGAGGTCGGGCATCCCGCTCTGGCGGGTGCCGAAGAAGTCCCCGGCGCCGCGGATCTGGAGGTCCGTCTCGCTGATCTCGAACCCGTCGTTGGTGCGGGCCATCGCCTCCAGGCGCTGCTTGGCCTCCTGGCTCCGCTTGTAGCTGGCCATGAGGACGCAGTAGCTCTGCTGGTCGGACCGCCCCACCCGGCCGCGCAGCTGGTGGAGCTGACTAAGTCCAAACCGCTCGGCGTGCTCCACGAGCATCACCGTCGCGTTCGGCACGTCGACCCCCACCTCGATCACAGTCGTGGCCACGAGGAGGTCGATCTCTCCCTCCTTGAACCGGCGCATCGTCGCGTCCTTTTCGTCGGACCCGAGCTGGCCGTGGACGAGCCCGACCGTGTAGTCCGAAAATGTCTCCTGGAGCTCCTGCGCCCCGCTTTCCGCGTCCTTGAGGTCCATCTTCTCGCTCTCCTCTACGAGCGGGTACACCACGAACGCCTGCTCGCCCTGCTCCAGCCGGTCGTTCAGGAAGGCGTATACCTCCCCCCGCCGCTTCTCGGCGCGCAGGCGCGTCTCGACCGGCTTGCGGCCCGGCGGCATCTCGTCGATCTTCGACACGTCGAGGTCGCCGTAGAGCGTGAGGGCGAGGGAGCGGGGAATGGGCGTGGCCGTCATGAGGAGCATGTGGGGCCGCTCGCCCTTCTCGAACATCTCGGCGCGCTGGGCCACCCCGAAGCGGTGCTGCTCGTCGACCACCGCGAGGCCGAGGTTGTCGAACGCGACCTCTTCCTGAATCAAGGCGTGCGTGCCGACGGCGACCGGGCTCTCGCCGCTGCGGAGGGCCCGAAGCGCCTCCTCCCGCTCCGCCTTGGTCTGGCTCCCGATCAGTAGGCGCGGCTCCAGCCCCAGTGGGTGGAGGTAGTCCTGCAGGCTAGCGTGGTGCTGCTCGGCGAGGATCTCGGTAGGGGCCATGAAGGCGCTCTGATAGCCGCTGTCGTAGGCGTGCATCATGGCCGCCACGGCGACGACCGTCTTTCCGCTGCCCACGTCCCCCTGGAGAAGGCGGTTCATCTGCGTGCCCGTCTGCACGTCGCCGATGATCTCGCGCAGGGCCCGGGTCTGGGCGCCCGTGAGCTCGAAGGGGAGCACCTCTCGCACAAACTCGCGGGTGTACGCGTCGGGGTCGCCGAAGGCAGGCCCCGCCACCTCCTCCTGCTGCTCGTGCATCTGGGCCAGCAGGAGCTGGATGAAGAAGAGCTCCTCGAACTTCAGGCGACGCCGCGCCCGCGAGAGCTCCTGCTGGTTCTTCGGGAAGTGAATGGCCCGCAGCGCCACGCGGCCCTCCATCAGGTCGTACCCGTCTACGAGCCAGCCGGGCATCGTCTCCGTGAGCTTCAGGCCGTGCTCCTTGAACAGGTCGTACAGGACGCGGCGCACGGTCCGGCTCGTGAGGCCGACGTTGCTCATGGCCTCCCCACCCGGGTAAAGCGGCACGATGCGGCCTGTATCGAGCAGCGGACCCTCGTCGTTGAGGCGGTCGAAGTCCGGGTGTGTCATCGAGTGCCAGCGGCCGTACTTCTCCACCGTTCCGTGGAAGGCCACGCGGTCGCCCTCGTCGAACGCCTTCCGCACCCACCAGACCCCCTGAAACCAGGTGCCCTTCATGCGCCCGCCCTGCTCCCCCTCCAGAATGATTTCGAGCCGCTTCTGGTTGTTGCTGGGCACTACGTTGACAGAGCGGACGGTGCCCACGACCGTGACCGAGTCCGGACTCTCCTGAAGACGCCGCACCGGGGTTACGGTCGTGCGGTCAAGGTAGCGGCGGGGGTAGAAGTGGAGCAGGTCCTGCACGGTGCGCACGCCGTGCTGCTCGGCCCACACGTCGGCCCGTTTCTCCCCCACGCCCTTCACGTAGCGGACGTCTTGCTGAAGAAAGTCCTCACTCATGCCTGTAGGTTACGGGCCAGGTAACGGGCCGACCGGTCAATGCGGGATGTGCGGACGATGTGTCCGCTCTTTCTCACACGAACTGCGGGGTGGCGTTCCCGGCGCCGGAGGCCCACTTTCCCCCAGCCTACGGCGGATGGGTTCTCTGGATTCTGCGGTGCGGTCGCCCGAGCGGCATTCATCCCACTTCGGGCAAGGAGCGCGTCCTCCCATGGAAACGGCTCTTTACGAGAGCGATCCCTCACGAGAACGGCACGCTCGTTCCCACGCTCAGGGCGAACCGATCCCCGAAGACGTGCTTGCCGAGCACGCTGACCCAGGTTGGCGACAGCGTGAGCGGAACCGGCTCCGGCACGACGACCGAGACGCCAATGTTTAGGTCCTGTCCGTGCCATGTGCCCGACACGTTTACGCGATCGGCCAGCTGGACGCTCAGCGCCCCGAACAGGGCGGCCTGATTTGTGTCGTTCGAAAGGCTTTTCATCGTGTTGAATCGCCCGTCTCCCACGCCAGCGGTGGCCGACGCCTCGGTGAGAATATCGTTGTCGAGCCGCAAGACCTGACTCGCCACCACGTACGCGCTTTTGCTGTCCCACCCGCCGTACTGAATCACGTCCTCTATGCCTGCGGCGATGGAGAGCCCCCCGTAGACATGGCGGTGGACCTTTAGGCTGAGACTCCCCTCACTCAGCGGGTCGTCCACCAGGTCGTACACCGCGTACCGGACGTCGAGCCCAACTGTTTGGCGGGCCTCCCCTACGCCGAAGCCGAGAAATGCGGCCCCGTCGTCTCGCTGCGGGAGGCCCGGCTTCAAGAAGTGCTGGTAGGAGACGCCTCCGTAGAGGTCGCCAAACTCAGCGCCGTGCGCCGCCGGAATGCCGGCCGTAATGGCGGGGTCCGGCCCTTCGTCCCTGCGCATCCCCCCAGCGATCTCGCTTCCCGCGTAGCCGGCAGACTCGTTCTGCAGGAACGGAAGGCGGGTCTCGATGGGCTGGGCACTCGCGCTACAGAGAGAAGCTCCGACCACCGCGAGCACCGCCAGTATCCCGCTTCGGAGCAGATCGCAAGTCACGACTGGAGGAAGCTGGGGGCAGGACAGCAGCGAAGAGAGCCGACTGGAGATTGAGCGCTTCCCATATGGGCTTTTTGAAGGGAACGGCGGAGACGCCGACGCAAGACCTAACTATACACCTGTGTCCACTACCATGCATCCTACACCAGTGAAGATCCGAGGGGGCATTTGCCCACCGTGGCTGGTAGAGAGCGTGTAGCGGCCCGAAAGGAGGGGGCTTTCTTCTGGGTATGAAGAGGAATCCTGGGCACCAAGCTCATGGCCCTAACCCCCGGGGATATGGCTCTGAGTCCCGATCGTCTCCAAGATGTTCTCATTGATCCCACCCGGGACAATTCTATGCCCGAGAGCATCCTGTCGCTGGCCCAATCCTTTAGTCGTCTACGCCGTAGTCGCTGCTGCTGTAATCTTTCTCTCCGTGAATGCTACGGCTCCGATTGCCGTCAACATAGTCATCGCTGCCATACCTCTCGCTCACATAATCGGTGCTGGTGGCACCTTTCTGACCAGGGGAGCCTTTGTGGTCGTCGCTTTGACCAGGAGGATCCTCGCACTGACCCGGAGGAGTACTCCCTTGACCCGGAGGAGTGCCTCCCTGACCGGGGGGTTTATTGCATGGAGATCCACTAGATGCGAACGCCGGCACGCTTCCGATGGTCATGATCGCCGGTGCGGCGTACGCCCCTTTCTTGAGCGCGTCTCGCCTTGACATCGTCGAGTTCTCGGAACCGTCGTCGGGAGTAAATTCCTCTCCGTCTCTCTGTCCCGTGCTCTCTGGTCGCTGAGAATCATCCCTACCGTCGTCCATCGCTTCAAGCAAGAGGTTTGCTACCAGAATACGCAGAAAGGAGTATGAGGAGACGGAGCGATTATTCCGAAAGAGGACTTTTATCTACAAAGACGTTCCAAAAGACTAAATCCGGGCATCTGCCTTCCGCAGGGCGGATGTCAGCAGACCGGAAATGCTACTTCGACTGTTATAGCACAACTGGAAGGCGGGGACCTGCCCGGCCAACCGGCACAGCCGGTCCACGGCGTCGCCGTGGTGGCGGCCCGCGTTCTGGCAGCGTTCCACGAGTGACACTGCAGCCTCGGCCGCGCCCTGTCGTTCCACTTCCGCTGGCCGACCTGGATTGAAGACCGGGAGAAACACAGCGTCCGGCTGGACGGGAGCGTCCCGAATGCGCGCCGGTTCTAAGGTGACGCGTGTTTTGGGCCGTCCGGCCAGCTCCTCCCTGGAGAGTGCCTCTTTCCCAGACTCGCGGTAGGCGATGGTGGTGGGGAAGGGCAAAATCGCTCCGGAGTTAGGGTCATGCGGGGCCATGTTGTCCGACAGGTATGTCCACCCCGAGCGGCACAGGGCCGCGATCACTGTGCTTTTGCCGCTGCCCCACGGGCCGGCGACCAGAACGGAGGTGTCGTCTCGGGTCGCCGCCCCGGCGTGGAGCCAAATCAGGTCCGGTCGCGCCTCCATGAATCGCCGCAGGGCCGTGTGCTTCAGGTCGCGGATCGCGCTGTCCAATGTGTGTTCTTCTGTCTGGTCGCCTCCAGCGCCGCGCACGTAATACTGCTCCCCTGACCTCCCTGCGGCAAGCACGTCGACCGTTTCGGGGCGCGAGTCGTCGCCGCGCCGCCCGCCGAGCATCCCATGAAAAACACGCCGCACGGCCCGCGCAAGCTTGGGGGCATCGGTCCGGACCTTGACCTGATGCGCCCCGAACACAACGCGCAGGGTCTCTCCATTTTTGGCGTCCGGTGGCCCGTCCTGGCCGGTCCTGGATATGTCTCCGCTAGGTACGAAGAGGAGCCCTTGGTCGCGCAGACGAGAGGCCATCTGCCGCAACGTCTCCATGACCTCGGGAGGGGGCGCGTTGGCCGTCCCTCCAATCGCACGACCCATTTCTACCAGGGGGGTGTTCCCGTCACAACGCTCCCACAGCTCCCGCGCAAGGGCCGTGATTGCAAAGACCTGGTCCCGCTCCGAATCGTGCAGGACCGCGTCGCCGTCGACCCGGTAGGCGGTCACCGATGGGTTGCGGAGAGGGACGTCGTGACTCTGAACGTCACCATCCTGACTGTCGTCGCGTTCGGCCATGGGCTTAAAGTGTCTGTCTATTCGAAGTCGGCCATCGGGCGCGCACTTGAGAGCCTGCACCCCCCCAAGCGTCTCAGAAGTGCGATAATCCGATACAGCCCGCCTAAGTGCGGCGACTCGCGCCCCCTGTGCGGCCTCGGGATCACTGCGATGACGGTGAGTGCCGTTACTCCCGCAAAAAGCATGACGTCCGCAAAAAGTGTCGGCACGAAGACCACCAAGCCCACGCCGACGCTGCCGGTGCTCGTCTCGATCTGTAGGATGGGTCCGGCTTTCGGGCGAAAATGGTCTGGCCAAACGGCCTGTGATTGAAGCGCACGGCTTCCTTATGCCGGCGGATCGAACGGATTCGTCGGCAGGCCCGGCCGTGGAGAGAGGACCGCAAAGAGAGGATCATAACGCTGAGATGATGATTTTCTCCCTGTTCGCCTTGCACCTTATGAAAACGGTACTTTGTCTCCACCAACTTCGCCCGGCCTATGCAGTCTACGCGTCGCGACTTCCTCAAGTATCTTGGCCTCACTGGAGCCGCGCTCGGCGTTCCGGGGATGGCCGCGGGAGCCCCTCGCCTAGGCGTTGGTCGGAAGTCGGTAACAGTCACCGGTCGCGTCACAGGGCCGGACGGGGGACTGGAGGGTGTGCCCATAACCGACGGCGTCACTGTTACGCAGACCGGCGCCGACGGGCGCTACGAGCTGGCCGCCTCACCCCGCCGGCCGTTTGTCTACCTCTCGGTGCCGAGCGGGTACCGGCTCCCCACGCACGAGACGGGCACCGCCCGGTTCTACCGGCCCTTAGGCGCGGCGGGGGGCACCGCGGAGGCCTCGTTTCGGCTCACGCCCCTCGACCGCGACGACGAGCGGCACGCGTTCCTCTTCCTGGCCGACCCACAGACTCGGACGGAAGCGGAGGTGCAGCAATTTCAGGACGAGACGGTGCCCGACGTGCAGGGTGCCGTGCAGGCGCTCGGCGACCGCCCGGTCTTTGGGGTGGGCGGGGGCGACCTCGTGTTCGACGACCTGTCGCTCTTTTCCGGCTACGAGGCGGCGGTTCAGGAGATGGGCATCCCGTTCGTGCAGGCAGTGGGCAACCACGACCTTGACTTCGACGCGCCGGGCGACCCGGGCTCCACGGCCACCTTCCGGCAGCACTTCGGCCCCGAGTACTACTCGTTCGACCGCGGGGCCGCCCACTACGTGGTGCTCGACGACGTATACTGGCCGGGGAGCGACGGCTTCGGGCGGGAGACGGGCGACTACCACGGCCACCTCGACGCGGCCCAGCTCGCGTGGCTGGAGCAGGACCTCGCGCTCGTCGAGAAGGGTCGTCCCGTCGTCGTGTTCACGCACATCCCGCCCCTTAGCACTGCCTACGAGCGGCAGGGAGAGGCGAGCCCGTCGGTCCGGGGCCGGATTGGAAACCGCGCTGCGCTCTACGAGCTCCTCGATCCGTTTGACGCCCACATCATCAGCGGGCACGTCCACGAAAACGAACACCGCTTCGCCGACGGCCCGCACGAGCATGTGGTCGGCACGGTGTGCGGCGCGTGGTGGACCGGCCCGGTCTGCTACGACGGCACGCCCAAGGGCTACGCGGTCTACGAGGTGGACGGCGAGTCCGTCAAGTGGCGCTACAAGTCCACCGGCCACGAGGCCGACCACCAAATGCGGGCCTACCCGGCCGGGGCCGATCCCGAGGCGCCGGGCGAGTGGGTTGCCAACGTGTGGGACGCCACCGACGACTGGACGGTAGTGTGGTACGAGGACGGCATCCGCACCGGCGCCATGGCCCGCCGCGTGGGGCTCGACCCGATGAGCCGGCGCCGCCACGCGGGGGGCGACCAGCCGGAGAAGCACACGTGGGTGGAGCCACAGCCCACCGCGCATCTGTACTACGCCCCCGACAACCCGGACGCGAACCGGGTGCGGGTAGAGGCCACCGATCCCGCCGGGCGCACCTACGTGGCCCGCCCGTCTTCCGGCAGGGGCTGAACGCGCCACAGGAGCTGGCAAAGGTGCAAAGAGCCCCGCCCTCTCTTTACTTTTCCGCACACACCGACTGGCCCGCATGTACGAACCGCCGATGTCATGGACGCATTTTGCCGGAGCGCTCCTCCTTTTGGGGTGGGGACTGGTCGGGCTCGGCTGCACCGGTCCGGAGGAGCCGTCGTCCACCGCGGGGGGCGATGCGGCGACGCCGATCACACGCATCGCGTTTGGCTCGTGCAACGACCAGACGGCCTCTCAGCCCCTCTGGGATCCCATCCGTGCCGCTGATCCCGACCTCTGGGTGTGGATGGGGGACAACGTTTACGCGGACACGCTCAACATGACGGCCCTCGACTCAATCTACGCCCGGCAGAACCGCCGGCCCGGCTACCGTGCCCTGCGCGAGTCGACGCGGGTGATCGGCACGTGGGACGACCACGACTACGGGGCCAACGACGCGGGTCGCTCCTACCCGAAGCGGGATCGCAGTCAGGAGCACTTCCTCGACTTCATAGGCGTTCCGGAGGACCATCCGCGACGGGAGCGTGCGGGCGTCTACAGCGCCCACACCTACGGGCCGCCCGGGCGGCGCGTGAAGGTAATCCTGCTGGATACGCGCTACCACCGCGACCCCATTACGCGAGATCCGATCAGCGGCCAGCGCTACTTTCCCAATGAGGAGGGGGACATCCTGGGCGAGACGCAGTGGACGTGGCTGAAGGACGAGCTGCGCTCAAGCACCGCGCAGGTTCATCTCATCGGGACCAGCATCCAGGCCGTCTCCAGCCAACACCCGTGGGAGAAGTGGGCCAACTTTCCCCAGGCCCGAGCGCGCCTCTTCCGCGTCATCAACGACGCCGACGTGCCGGGAGCCGTCCTCCTCAGCGGGGACCGCCACATTTCTGAGATCTCCCGCCACGACGAGGCCGCCGAATATCCGCTATACGAGTTTACGTCCAGCGGCCTCACGCACCATGCCCCGATGCATGAGGAGGCGAACCGGCACCGTGTCGGGTCGCTCGTCGCGGCGCTTAACTATGGCCTCGTGACGATCGACTGGGCCGCCGACCCCGTAACCCTTCGGTTCGAGGTGCGGGGCACCGACAACGAGACGCTGCTCGACCATACCCTCTCGCTCTCCGACCTGCAGCCGTCGAGTGGGTAGCGCGGGCGAGCAGTCGTTCTCAATCCGCGACCCTGACCGTGTCGGTCACGGGAGTCCCGTTCTTCTGAAGGGCCGTCACGGAGAGAGGGCCGCTCTCGAACGGCGGGGAGGCCGCGTAGGTCGTGTCGAGCGGTACGATTGCCATCGTGCACGGCCGGTCGCCCGATGTCGGGGGCTGCACCAGTGGCGTCAGGGTGATCCGGCCGGGGACACGAGCCTCGTCAATCCGAGCGAGCGCGTAGCAGCCGTTGGGCCCCACGGTGCCGGACAGACGGATCCGAAGGGTGTCGGAAGTTGCAATCTGATCGGGCACGTCAATCCGGGCAACCCGGGCCGTATCGAGGGCGGGCGCGTTGGGAATGGCTGATGGAGCAGTGGTGGCCGTGGAGGCGCATCCTGCCCCGCTTCCGAAGAACAGAAGCCCGATGAGTACCGCGATCAGCGAGCACAAGCGAAGGGGCATGGGACCGGGCAGAGCCATCATGAGGAGAAAGTCGGGGTTGGACGTGCAACGCGAACGGGCGGATCACCGCCGGAAGAAGTGCGCCAGCACGACGCCGAGTGCAACCCAGCCCAGGCGGGCGGGCCAGGAGGAGGACCGGGACTGCTCGGAGCGCGGCGACGATGAGCTCTCAACAGGGGACACGGTCTCCTCGGAGGAGAACGCCAGGTGCGCAGTTCGACGGGCGTAGACGGTCGTCAGTTCGGCCCCGAGAAAAAAGATCTGTGCTGAGTAATAGACCCACAGCAGCAGGGCGACGAGCGCTCCCGCGGCTCCGTACGACGAGGTGACGGAGGCCCGCCCCAGGTACCAGCCGAGGCCCCAGGTGCCAACCGTCATGAGGGCCGCCGCTCCCGCGGCGCCCAGCCACACGTCTGCCCAGCGGACCGGCGCATCGGGGAGCGTGCGGTACAGCACGGCGAAGAGGAGCGTGAGGATGACGAGTGCGCCCAGTCGCTCCATCCCCAGCAGGAGCCCTTGTACCCCCAACTGGTCGGCCAGCCCGACGAGAAGGGTGCTCACCAGTAGGCTGGCGACCACTGTAAGCCCGGCCCCGACGACCAGCAGCAGCGAGAGGCCCCGGCTCCACAAAAACCCCACGACCCCCGTGAAGCGGGGCGTGGCGCCCCAGATCGTATTGAGTGCGTCCTGTAGGCGGGCGAACAGGGCCGTGGCCCCGACGACCAGCGCGAGACTACTGAGGGCCGTTGCCCAGAGGCCAGTGTCGGGGGCGGCCGCGGCCCCTTCCAGGATGGTCTCCATTAGGGCAGCCCCCTCGGGCCCGACCACGTCTTGGACCAGTGCCTTGAGCTCTGTCTGCGCCGCCTCGGACCGTTGGCCGTACAGGAGCCCGGCGACGGACAGGGCCAGGACCAGAAGGGGCGCCAGCGAAAACGTCGCGTAGTAGGCGACCGCCGCCGCCAGCCGCTCCCCGTGGTCGTCGCTGTAGGCGGAAAGCGTATCGAGAACGAGCTGCTTCGCGTCGGCGAGAGACATGGCCCCCGGAAAGTGTCTGTCAGAGGTGGCAAGAGAAGCGCCACTCGTGCCCGACGGGCAGGATCACGGAGAGAACCGGCGAGAGTCCTGCCCGCATAGGCCCTGGATTACTGAACCTCTACCTCGTCGCTGATCTCCATTAGGTCCTCCGGAATAGAGGCGGGAACGGTCCAGAGATAGACCGTTTCCTGCCCGATCTTGCCGGGCCCGAGGTCGATGACCCGGTCCGGCTCCCAGTCGCCCATCCGGAAGTCGTGTGAGACGATCCGGTCCCCAGGGTCGAGCGCCCGAAGCAGTTTCGGGCGCAGCTTCACGTTGATCTCCGGCCACAGGTACAGGGCCACGACCGTCGCCTCGCTCAGGTCGGCCTTGAACAGGTCCCCCTGTCGAAACTCGACGAGGTCGGAGACCCCGGCCGTCTCCGCGTTTTCGCGGGCCTTGGCGATCAGCTTCGGATCGATCTCGACACCGATGCCGCGGGCACCGTGTCGCTGGGCGGCGGCGATCGGGATGCGCCCGTCGCCGCTGCCGAGGTCAATCACCACGTCGTTGCTCGTCACGTTGGCCGCCTCGAGCATCTGGTTCACGACGCGCTGGGACGTGGAGACGTACGGGGCGTCCTTCTCGACGGTGTCTGAGTCAGAGATGACGGCCGACTCGGCCAGAGATTCCTCCTGCAGGCTTGGGGGAAGCGGGTCTACGGTCTGGCCGGCTCCCCGTTGGGGCAGAACGGCCGCGAGGACGAGGAGAGTCGCGAGGAGGGAAATCGTTGCGGGACGCAAACGGGACATTACCGACGGAGAGAAAACAGTCGACAGAACAGCGTGAGTAAGACGCAAAGGCTGAATGCACCGGGCAGACAGCCTGGGTATTGCTTCTCCCAAACGAGGCGGGCGGAGGGCAGGTCCCGACCCTCACGGCGTGCACCCCTGACGGGTTGGTCAGCGCGGACTGGTGCTGGTGTCGAGGGCACGCCCCCGATATCGAGGTTGGGGGGACGGGCGGATCACGGAAAAGTAATCGAATCCTACGAGACCAACTCCTATAATGCCGTTGGTCGATTTTCCCATCCCGCAAACCAAAACCACGTGCGGGGCGGCACGCGTTACGCTCTTGTCCCCGTGGCGAACGGGAATGCCTGCCTTTTGTATCGTACGATGGTTGTATCGTACCAAAGCTGGTAGAGACAATGCCCAGCCCTGCTTCTGCCTGCGGCAGGCGGGCGGAGGGCTGGCTCCCTGCGACCCGGCCGTCCCATCCGAGGAGCGATTTATTCTCTGGGGGGCAGTTTGATCCCACACTCCAACACACAGCAATACTCCATGGCCACGGACCTTTTTGAGGAGACAGACATCGAGACGCAGACCATCAACACCATTCGGTTTTTGTCGGCCGATGCGGTCCAGAGGGCCCAGAGCGGCCATCCGGGAACGCCGATGGGGCTGGCGCCGGTGGCCTACGTCCTATGGACGCGGCACCTGCGGCACAACCCGAAGGACCCGGAGTGGCCGGGGCGGGACCGGTTCGTGCTCTCGGCGGGCCACGCCTCGATGCTTCTGTACAGCCTGCTGCACCTGACCGGGTACGACCTCTCGATGGAGGAGATCAAGGACTTTCGGCAGTGGGGGAGCCGGACGCCGGGCCATCCGGAGGCCCACATCACAGAAGGTGTGGAGACGACGACCGGCCCGCTCGGGCAGGGCTTCGCCAACGGAATCGGCATGGCGATCGCCGAGCGGCTTCTGGCCGACGAGTTCAACGAAGAGGGCTTCCCGCTTTTCGACCACCGGACCTACGCGATCTGCTCCGATGGGGACCTGATGGAGGGCATCTCGCAGGAGGCCGCCTCCTTGGCGGGCCACCTCGGGCTGGGCAAGCTCGTCTACTTCTTCGACGACAACGACATCACGATCGATGGGTCCACGGATCTGGCCTTCACCGAGGACGTGGCCGCCCGCTTTGAGGCCTACGGCTGGCACGTGGCCCACGTGGACGATGCCAATGACCTCGAGGCGGTCGACAGCGCCATTGAAGAGGCGAAGGCCGAGACGGAGCGTCCCTCCTTGATCCGGGTCCAGTCCCACATCGGCTACGGAAGCCCAAACAAGCAGGACACCGCTGCGGCCCACGGGGCGCCCCTGGGCGAGGAGGAGGTGCGCGGGGCGAAAGAGGCCCTCGGGTGGCCCACCGACGAGACGTTCTACGTCCCGGACCCAGTCTACGACCACATGCGGGAGGCCGTCTCCGAGGGGGAAGAGGCCCAGACCGAGTGGGAGTCGCTCCGTGAGGGCTACGCGGAGGCCCACCCCGAGCAGTCTGCCCGGATGGACCGGTGGATGGCGCGGGGGCTGCCGGAGGGCTGGGAGGAGACCCTTCCTACGTTTGAACCGACCGCGGAGACGGGGGAGGAACTGGCCACCCGCAAGGCCAGCGGCCTGACCCTCGAGGAGTTGGCCCCGGAGCTGGGATACCTGATCGGGGGCTCGGCGGACCTCACCGGGTCGAACAAGACCGATGTGGAGGAGCGCGGGGACTTTCAGAAGGACAGCCCTGATGGGCGGTACTTCCGGTTCGGGGTGCGGGAGCACGCGATGGCGGGATTGTCGAACGGGATGGCCCTGCACGGGGGCATTCAGCCCTACGCCGGTACGTTTTTGATTTTTAGCGACTACCTGCGGCCGTCCCTCCGGCTGAGTGCCCTGATGGAGCAGCCGGTCGTGTACGTGTTTACCCACGACTCAATCGGGCTCGGGGAGGATGGGCCGACCCACCAGCCGGTTGAGCACCTGATGGCCCTGCGGGCAATTCCGGGGGCGACCCTGATCCGGCCGGCTGACGCGAACGAGGCGGCCCAGGCGTGGGGGGCGGCCGTGACCCAGACGGACGGGCCGACGGCGCTGGCCTTGACGCGGCAGACCCTGCCCATCGTCGACCGGACGGAGCTGACAACGGCGGAGGGGCTGCACCGAGGCGCCTACATCCTGCGGGAGGCGGCGGGCCAGCCGGACGTGGTGCTGATCGGAACCGGGAGCGAGGTGACCTGCGCCCTGCAGGCGGCCCGCGATCTGGAGGCGGAGGGCATCGGGGCGCAGGTGGTGTCGATGCCGTCATGGGAGCTGTTTGAGGCCCAGTCGGAGACGTACCGGCGGAAGGTGCTGCCGCCGTCGGTGGAGGCGCGCGTCTCGATCGAGGCGGGGGTGACGCAGGGATGGGAGCGCTACGTTGGCATGGGCGGCACCGCGATCGGTGTGGACCGGTTTGGGGCCTCGGCGCCCGGAGAAACCGTCATGGAAAAGTACGGCCTGACCGCCGAGCGGGTCGCCGAGGAAGCCCGAACACTGGTACAGGGGTAAGGTCACGAGGCCTGTCCCCTGCCCGCCGGGTGGGGGAGATCGGCCCGCCCCCTGACTCCTCAGCAAGACACATTCTCAGGTCAATCAAACCCGACGCACCATGAAATTCTTTGTAGACACCGCCAACCTTGAGGAAATCCGCGAGGCCAACGACATGGGCGTGCTCGACGGGGTCACCACGAACCCCTCCCTGGTAAAGGCGGAGGGCAACGTGGACTTCCACGAGCGCGTGCTGGAGATCTGCCAGACCGTCGACGGGGACGTGTCCGCGGAGGTGACGGCGACGGAGTTCGACGGCATGATGGAGGAGGCCCACACCCTGGCCCAGATCCACGATAACGTCGTCGTCAAAATTCCGCTCATCAAAGAGGGCATCAAGGCGCTCCGCGCCCTCGACGACGAGGGGATTCCCACGAACTGCACGCTCTGCTTCTCGCCGACGCAGGCCCTGCTGGCGGCCAAGGCCGGGGCGGACTACATCAGTCCGTTCATCGGGCGCATCGACGACATCTCGTCCGACGGCATGGGCCTAATCGAGGAGATCGTGCAGATCTACGACAACTACGAGTTTGAGACCGATATCCTTGCCGCCTCCATCCGACACCCCACCCACGTGAAACGGGCGGCCCTGGCCGGCGCCGACGTGGCGACGATGCCGTTCGAGACGATGACGACCCTGCTGGAGCACCCGCTAACGGACCGCGGGCTGGAGCGCTTTCTGGAGGACTGGGAGGACTACAGGGAAACCCGAGACGAGGAGCCCGCCACTCCGACGGCGTAGTGTGACCCGCAACGACCGCACTGCGGGCCCGCAGGGCGTCATGGGGGTGAACTCTGTCCCGCCCCGCGGACGCGTCACCGTGAGCGAGCGCCCTACCAGAAGAAGGCATAGAGCGCGGCGGTGATGGCGAGGATGCCAAAGGCCGCCACGTTGTAAATTGGGTCTCGCTCGTGTTCGATGCTTCCGACGTCGATCGCCTTCGGGTGGTCCTCCCCTTTGTTCTCCACCAGGGAAATCGCGACGATCAGGGCGACGGAGATAAAGAACACGATCAGCATGCGGTTCAGGAACGCAATCCCCGGCGTCCAGAACTTGAAGGCCGCCGAGAGCGGAATGCTCAGGACCGCGGAGACCAGGGCCGCGTTTGGGGTTGCCTTGCTCCAGAAGAGGCCCAGAACGAAGATGGCCAGCACCCCGGGGCTCACAAACCCGGTGTACTCCTGAATGTACTGGAAGACCTGGTCGAGGTCGGCTAGCTGTGGGGCCAGGGCGGCGGCCACCACAATGCAAACCAGCGCGACCGCCCGCCCAATCCGTACCAGGCGCCGCTCGGACACCGTCTCCTGGCTGGTGTAGTTGCGGTAGAGATCCATCGTGAAAATCGTGGAGGCGCTGTTCATCATCGACGCCAGCGACGAGATGATTGCCGCCACCAGCGCCGCGAAGGCGAGCCCACGGAAGCCAGATCCCACGTACTCGCCCAACAGCCAGGGATAGGCCTCGTCGCCCCGCTGGATGGGGGCGTCCAACGCGAACGCCACGATGCCCGGCACCACCACGATGAGGGGCAGGAGCAGCTTCAGGTAGGCGGCGAAGGCCAGGCCGCGCTGGGCCTCCTTCAGGCTCTTGGCCGCCAGGGCACGCTGGATGATGTACTGGTTGCAGCCCCAGTAGAACAGGTTGGCCACCCACAGGCCGCCGAGCAGCACGCTCAGGCCGGGAAGGAGCTGGTAGGCATCCTGCAGCTGCCCCTCGTCGTTGCGGTACATCAGCTCCCCCTCGAACAGAATCATGTTGAAGCGATTGCCCGCGTCGCCCATCAATTGCGTGAAGCCCCCGATGACCCCGGCCTCACTGCCGCCGTAGGCGTCGAGCGCCACCCAGGTCGTGAGAAGCCCCCCGCCGACCAGCACCACCACCTGCACCACGTCGGTCCAGGCCACCGCCTTCAGGCCCCCGTACAGGCTGTAGGCGGTGGCGACGAGGGCGAGCCCGAAGACCGACGCCCAGAGCGGAAAGCCCATGATGACGTTGATCGACAGGCCGCCCATGTAGAGCACGGAGGTGAGGTTCACGAACACGTACACCAGCAGCCAGAAAATGGCGAGCAGCATCCGTACTCGCCCGTCGTAGCGCTCTTCCAGGAACTGCGGCATCGTGTAGATCTCCTTCTCCAGGTAAATCGGGAGAAAGAACCAGGCGATCACCAGTAGGGTCACCGCTGCCATCCACTCGTAGGAGGCGATGGCCAGGCCCACCCGAAAGCCCGAGCCGCTCATGCCGATGAACTGCTCGGCGGAAATGTTGGCCGCGATCAGTGAGGAGCCGATCGCCCAGAACGGGAGCGCCTTGCTGGCCAGGAAGTAGTCGGCACTGTCTTTCTCCTCCCCCTCCTCCTCCTGAGACACCCAGAGGCCGAGGCCGACGATGACGAAGAGGTAGACGCCGAAGATGAGGTAGTCCAGCGTCGTGAACGCAACGGCGGCGGAGTCCATGTATCAGTGCGCAGTGGTGAAATGGACACAGAGAAGTGAAGGCGCGCTTCCAGTTCCGAGCGAGCGCCTCCAAAAAAGCGCTCCCAAAGCGCAGGCGCAAGGGGGAGGGCGACCGTTGGCGAAAATAAAGCAGCAGCACGACCTCTGGAGCCGGGGGCGCGATAGGCAAAAATGAGCCTGCATTCGTCGGTGAGGGACCTACACCGCCGGTGTGGATGCCTCGGGCAGAGATATTGCACCGGCCCCGAGGGACGGCCTGTGGAAATGAAAAATGGACAGAGCGCGGAGGTGCACATCAATCGCTGTCCGGGCCGACTACTGAAATTATTTTCCCTCCTTGCCGGGCCCTTGTCGGGCAAAGGTCCGTGCTCACAGATTTCAGAGGGCGTGGACACTGAGCAGCAGCGCGGCCCTGGAGGTGGCCACTGCATGTGCCCTTGACGAGGCGTTCGGGAGCGAATTTGACCGAATGGCGCTGGCGGAGGCGTACGCGGACCGGTTCGGCGAAGAGTTGGAGGTGCTGGCCTGTCGGCCCGCCCCCGGTCCCCGTACGGCCCGTCGCTGCATCCCGGGCCCTGGTTGGGATGTCCAGCCCGCATCCCGGCGAGTGCGTTGGCTTTGGACCCCGAACGCACTTCGCCCGGGCGGGCGGGGCGAGCGCAGCGGAAGTCATGGGACCTGGACGTCCTGCACACTACTCAATTTCCTCGGGGATCGACAGGTCGTCGAGGTCCTCCATGTCGTCCCCCACCGCCTCGGCGGCGGTCGTCCCCGTGTAGGCGAGGAAGTTGAGGCCGCGGTCGAGCAGGCTCTGGGCCAGAAGCATGCTCGCGAGGGGCGCCTCCGGAATTTGGAGCGGTCCGGACAGGCCGACGCCGGCACTCATGAACACGAGGCCCCGGGATGGCACGAACGGGACCTGCTGGATCACGATGTAAAGCGCGAGCAGGGTGATCCAGGTGCCCGCCGAGACCTCCGGGATGACGACGGCCCACTGCGTTACCTGCAGGCCATTGTTGAGGACGAAGCGAGCAAAGTGGCCGGCGGCGAAAAGCCAGAGCAGCGACGACGGGAGGGAGAGGATGGAGCGCCGAAAGGCCACGACGACGCTCACGAGGATAATCAGCACGGCGACGCCGGCCCCGAGCGTGTAGGCTTCCGACGGCAAATACTGGCGGAGCAGTTCGATCTGGCCCGTGAGGAAGAACACGGCCAGCAGCCCAAAGGCCACGCTGGTGGACGCGACCGAGGAGATCACCACGTTGTCCTTCACGGTGCGGAGCACGGTTCCCGTGCCCAGATTGGTCTCGCGGCGGGCCCAGAGGTAGAAATAGGCCTCTCCGGAGTAGCCGAGCACGTCGTTGTTCAGGACCCGCTTTCGGAAGAGGACCGGCAGGAGGTCGCGGTAGTGGGCGCCCCAGGCCGTGCCGTAGAGGACCGCCTCCGTGAGGGGCAGGGTGCCGTACATCAGCAGCAGCAGGACGTAGAACCAGGGCGTGGCGGGGAGGGAGCGCGCCACCTCCCCCCACCCGATGGTCGTGAGCTCGTAGGCCAGATAGGCCACGATTCCCCCTATGAACAGCCAGCGGAGGCCGGTCAGAATCCACGCTCCTGCCTTGCTTTCGGCAAACCGAGTCCAGCGGGCACGGAGGGAGGATAGGGCGTCGTAGAACCGCTGGAGCATGAAGCCCAAAGAGCCGAGCGAAAGAGACGGGGAGGGCGATCGAGATTAGAGGGCAGCGCGCTGCTTCAGCGTATCGTGTAGCGCAGCGGCGCGCTGTTGCGTTTCCGAAGAAAGGCCGGCGGTCTCCACAGAATGGGAGCGGGCCGGGCGCAACTGATCAGCCTGACCGGTGAACGGGGGTGAATCCATGGAAATGAGACCAGCCAAACGAGAAAGGGCTGTGCGCGGTTCGTCGACGAGACGATCGTATGAGAGAAGAACAGTATTTTCGTCGGCGTGGGCCAGTACATGCTCGTAGGCAGCAATCCAGTACTGGACCCAGAAGGAGAGGCACGTGGGTTCGGGGGCGCTGTCGACCCAGCCGCCGAAGTTTACAGGGCAGAGGCCGTGCCCGAATTCATGGTGCCCGATGGCTTCCATGTATTCCCGCACGAAGTCATCGTCGTCGTGGAGCCGAAGGAAGCGCTCATGCTGCTGAAGCATGGAGGCTGCCTGCTGAAGTGGGGCCCGGAAAGGGATCAACAACGTACCGTTCTCGAGCGGCCGGGGTAGAGCCCCGAGGCGGGCAATATTAAGGTTGTTCTTTGAGAGGTAGCGCAAATCGGCCGAAGGGGTCTCCCTCCGTACGGCCACGACCTTGCGCATGTGAGACTCGTAGAAGGCATCGAATTCAGGGTCGTGGTCGTCAGCCGACCAGGGGTGGATACAACTCCCCCGGTACGCCTCTGGCCAGAAGTGCTTCCAGATCATCTCCTCGAAGGCTTCGGGGCTCTCGCCCGACACCTGAAGCCCATCCCCGTGCGCCCGTTCGGTCGTTTGGGTCCCCCCATCGAACTGGTTGGAGAACTGGTCCCAGAACAGCGGACACAGCAGAAACGGCATGTCCTGATACGTGTGGCTTGCAAACCGGCCCGTATTCCACAGCAGGCGCAGCAAAATGGTCGTGCCTGAGCGGGGGAGCGCCGTGATAAAGACCGGGTCGTCGACCGAGATCGAGCTGAGGGCATCCCGGTACAGAATGTTCTCCACGTCGGACAGGGCGTGCTGGGCCGTGCCGGTGCGGAAGGCCGTGCGGTGGAGAAGCCGATCGAGCCATCCGTAGCGGTCCTCGAAGGTCATGATGCGCGAGTGCGTTGAACGAGGACGTATGCGAGCAGCCCCACGGCCGTCGTGACGGCGAGAAAATCAATTCGCTGCAGGGTGGCGAAGGTCTCGCCAAACGAGCCGATGCCTGCATGGCTGAGAAGCCAAACGCCCCCCAGGGGAAGGCCAAGTGCGAGGGCACTCCCCCCTGCCAGGCGCCCCAACAGCCCAAAAAGCTGTCGGGCACGGTTTTGCAGGGCCGTTTCCTTCGCCGCGTCGTCCAGGGAATCGTCGCGAAGCACCCGAAGACAGGTGGTGCTGTGCCGCCCTACCTCACGGGCGTGCCCGGGAAGGTGGAGGCGCTCGATGATGAGGGCAAAACCGACTACGACGCCGGCGGCGAGGACGGTGTTCATTCGGCCGACGGGTCCTTGTCCGATGGTGAAGCTGCTGACGCTGCGTGCTCCGTTTCCTCGTCGGTCGTGCTCTGGAGGAGGCGCTTCAGGGGAAACCAGATAAAGCCGAAGAGGGAGGCGAGAAGGGCCGCAATCGCCGCGAGAAGCGCCCCGATACCTGAGATTACGCTTCCCGGGCCGCCGTACGCGTAGGCACTGTCCGGAAGCACCAGGCAAAGAAGCGTGAAAGCGACAACGGCGACGAGGAATCGAGGTGCGGATCGTGTACTCATGGTGGTGTTGGTTGAGCGATTATGATGTTGGCGTGCGAACGTAATCTTTCGAAGAGCAGGGCCAGTCGCTGAGGTCGTCGGGAGAAAGGTCGTACCGGGTCCCCTCCTGCACCGCAGGAACCATTGAGTCACCATGGGGGGCGTGGGTCCACTCCCAAACCGTGCGCCCGTCCGGGGCGATCTCCAAGACCCGCCCCGCGTGGCTTTCGGTCAGAAGCAAGTTGGCGTTGTCCAGCATCTGCCACTTTCCTCCCGCCTCTGTGTAGAAGGGGTTGGACTTCGGCGTGGGGAAGAGCACCTCCGTAGAGTCTGTGTGGGGCTGGAGGGCCACGACACGACTTCCGCCCTGCATGGTGCCCCGGGCCGTGAAGTCCCGGTTGTTATCGAAGACTCCAATCCAGCCGTCGCCGATGAAGTCAGGGTCGTGCTGCATGGTAAAAGGATCGGAGGCATGCCACTTCACCGTTTCCGTCTCGGGGTCGAGGACGAACACGAGATGGATATTGCGCAGGGAAACCAGCAGGTCCCCGGCCTCGAACAGCGGGTACTCCTCGGCCATGGAAGGGGACAAAGACTCTACGTCGTTGAGGTGGGTTGGGTCTGCCCCGGGGAGGCGGGCCGCAGGGTCCTCCACACGGCCCGCAATGAAAGACTTGCTGATGTAGCGGGCCAGATCGTTGGCGTAAAGCACCTTGAGCACGTTGATGGTGCGGAGCACCTGTCCGTCTGGAGAAACGTGCGTGAGCCGGTCGAGGTACGCCGTCTTTAGCCCGGAATCGTCGTCGCGCACGGCGGTGCCCGCCGGACGAGGGGACTGGGTAATGTCGGAAATCCAAAACGATCCGTCCGCGGCCCGGTCGATGGAGTGGTGTGTGCCGATGGGCAGACGCCACTTCACGTTGCCACAGGCATCTACGCGTGCCGTCCCCCCGTGCTCTACATTGAAGAGGACGTCTCCGTCGGGAAGCAGGTGGGATCCGTGAAGGTAATGCTTTCGGCTTAAATCGAGGGAGTCGGCGAAGAGGGCCGTCTCGTCGATCCGCCATTCATGCAAGACATCGCCGGCCCGGTTGATGAGTCGAACGCGAGGCGACCAGCCGTCCGGGCCCTGCCACGTAGAGGTCAGAAGGGTTACGCCGTCCTGCACTGCGTCCGGGTCGGCGAGCCGGACGCCGCTGCGGTTGTGCACCTTGGACTTCAAGAACGTTGGGGGGGCGACCGCCGACCGGGCCTGCATCCACGCCTGCTTCAGAAAGTCATTGGGAGGCACCCGCGCCGCCCGCACTGCGAAGCCGACCAGAAAGGCCAACAGTGCCACCGAGGCAACGAACCAAATTTTCGAAGGGGTGCTTTGCATCAAATACGACGGGAGGGCTAGCAGACTTTGCGGAAGATTAGACTACCTCTCACAAAATGTATGCAAAGTGAGGTGACGAAGGCAACTGTTGTTACAAGGATGTTGTGCCTGCTGATACGGAAGGGAGACAGTCGGCGGCCGCCCGGCCAAGCTAGACGATGTGGCGTCGAGCCCTCCGTAGAGGGTGCGTGCTATGCCCCTTCCGCCAACAGCGCGTGGACGTTCCGTGCGACCTCCTCCCAGTTGGCCGTGCGCAGGATGCGTGCACGGCCTTGGCAACCCAAGGTCGCGATCCGCTCCGGAGTGTGCAGCAGGGACGCGAGGGCGGAGGCCAGAGCGGTCGGCGCGGACGGGGGCACGAGCAGGCCGGTCTCCCCGTCGACGATCGCGTCGGGGACGCCCCCGGACCGCGCTCCGATGGCGGGTGTGCCGCAGGCATTGGCCTCCAGAAAGACGAGTCCGAATCCCTCCACGTCGGGCGGGGCCTCGCGGGCCGGCATCACGAAGAGATCGGCCGCAGAGTAGTAGAAGGGCAGTGCGGCGTCGGCCACGTACCCGACAAAATGAACGCGGTCGCGCACACCCTTCCGGACGGCCAGCCGCTCCAGCCGACTGCGGTCGGGACCCGTGCCGGCGACCACATACTGGACATCCGGCACGGATGCGACGATTCGGGGGAGGGCCCGCAGGACCGTGTCGACGCCCTTTCGCGGGACCAGGCGGCCCACCGTGAGCAGCATCGGGCGGGTGCCGATTCCGAGCCGGTCGCGAAGGGCCGTGCCGCCCCGAGGCCAGAAGCGGTTTGGGTTCGTGCCGTTCGGAACCACGTGGAGGCGGGTCGGCGGGACGCCCCGGTCCCGAAGGAGGCCCGCCGTGTACCGGCTCACCGGGAGGAGGGCGTCGGGCTGGGCCAGCGTCCACCGCCGCAGTCGATCGTACGCCGCCCGCGCTCCCGGCAGTCCCGACAGCGGGTTGAAGAGCACCTCGCGCCCATGGGCGGCACAGACGATGCGGCGCGGGTAGCCGGTCAGCCATCGGGCAAGTACGGACGCCCCGACCGTCTGCCACTGGGCGTGAAAGGAAACGTCGGCCCGCAGACGAGCAGCCCGCCGGATGACGGAGGGGAGGGCGGCAACTGGCAACAGGTCGGGCCGTCCTGAAACCCGTGTGACGGGGAAGGAGACGGCCCGGTCGATCGCTTCGGCGGAGGGGCGGTGAGGGACGATAACCTCGAGGACCTCCGTCCGCGTGGCAAGGCGGGTTGCCAGCTCCCAGGAGTACGTCTGAATCCCCCCGACGTCCGGAGGGAAATCCTGGGTCACGAACAAGAGCCGCATAAGACGCGAGAGATGAGAACAGAACAGAGGACGGGGGACAAGCCGACTACGCCGACGGCACGGGCGTCCGGAAGCGATCGATCACGTAATCGATGATGTGATGCCACGGGAGGCTCAGCAGGATGAGGAGATACGTGGATGCGTGGAAGAAGATGTTCATCGTCAGGAGGATCCCGATGTGCATCCCCACCACGAGTATGACCACCACATACCGAAGTTTGCGCCACCACATCAAGAAGCTAATCGCTTCGGTAAGGAGGCCGACCAGCAGAAAGAGGGTCCCGAAGTGGTAGTCGTGCAGCACCATTTCTTGCAGGACCGACGGGTCGAAGGCCCCAAATCTGGAGAGGGTATCCACCTTTCGCTCGCCGATCCACATCAGGAGATGCCGGCCGTCGGGCCACGTGATGCCGGTTCCAATGAGCTTACAGACGGCGGCGGACGTGTAGCCGAGCCCGATGAAGAAGTACAGGAAGCCGAAAGTAAAGCGGCGCCGGCGCTCTTCGCTCCGGAAGGCCAGCAGGGCGATCCCGAGCCCGAGTATCCCCATCCCGACGAGGTTGGATCCGTGCGAGATCTCACCGAGGCTGTACCGGGCCACATACTGCAGGTGAAAGGCGAAGAGGGCCAGCAGGTAGGCCGGCCGCCAGAGCCGAAAGAAGCCGACGAGCCCGAGCACGCCCACCAGGACGGTGTTGATGAGGGCCACGTTGTGGTCGAACATGAAAGACACGTCGATGTAATTCGCCAGGCCCAGGGGGAGTAGTACCGAGCTGATATTTTGCTGGATGTACACCCCCCAGTTCCAGCAGAAGTAGACGGTATACGTCAGAAGGAAGAGCTCTACCCCCCGAAAGTAGAGCCACGTCCCGGGCGTATCCGAGGCGAGGCCACCGAAAAGTTCATGGCGGAGTGTGTGAGAGATGCGAGAGAGAGTAGACATGGAGGCGACGGCGGGAAAGGCGAAAACACAGCGGACCGATAACCGACAGAGAAGGGATCAGGAGGGAGGAGGCGCAGAGGCCACCGTGCGGGCCGCTGGGGAGGGGTTGAGCCGAGTTGTATCGGGGGCAAAGAGAAGCACCGGCGTGGCGGTAACCGCCACGGAATCCGACACCAGTTCGCCCCGTACCCGAAAGATGAACAGCGGTGCCGAGAGCGTTCGCCCTTTGGTGAAGAGACTCCGTAGTCCCTGTACGCGCTCACTGGTCCACTGGTCGGTCTTCGACACGTAGTTGGCCACGTCGTTCTGGTTGATGCCCTTCGGGGCCAACGGATAGGACGTCCCGGGAAGGGTCTGAAGCGATACCGCGTCCCAGGAAAGGGTATCGGGGTCGGCCTGGGATGGCATTTCGCGGACCATCGCCCGGGTCCAGGGATCGCCCGCCTGCGAGAACATCGGATAAATGCTGAAAGGCCAGAACTCGCCGAGGTGGGTGGCTACGAGCAGGGCGTAGACCACCAACACCCCGCCCACAATTTGAAGAGCACGCTTCGGGAAACCCATGGGGCACGAAGTCGGCTGTTGAAAGAGATCCTGTCGGGAAAGGAGACGCCGCTGGTCTGGCGCTTGGCGCCGGGTGATCTTTCACCTGGGAGACCGAGGAGAGCCATCCCCGGAAAGACATCGATGGCGCATCACCGTAAGTTTCAGCACAGCGAAACGTGGAAGTCAAACCGTCCGGTCCGCAGACAGGCACGAGGATGAGGGTGTTTGAGACGAGGGCGGGTGGGCAATTGGTCTCAGAATTTGGTGTAAACGTTCCGGTTGGGGACGTGGAGGAGTCAAGCGCATGCGGATGTGCGGGGCACTTCGCGGTCGAGGGATAAGAAGAAGAGCAGCATTCCGGTACCCGGTCCCGTTACTTCTAGGGGGTCGGATGCGACATACTAGACGGAACACTGCTATGGTAAGGACAAAAATCTTACTGCTTCCCAACGATATTCCTCTACATGACCCACTTTGTTCTGCGGGCACACTCAACGCGTTCTGGCAGGGCGGTTCAGCAATTAGGGCTGTGGATCGGAGTGGTGGCATTGGGGGTCGCCCTCTCCTTTCCCGTAACTGGACGCGCACAGAGCACGTCCTCCCACGAAGACCTGGCACCCACGATTGTCGATAACTTTGAAGACGATGCGCCGGGGACGTTTCCTGAGGGATGGGTGTTCGTAGAGTCGGATGAGAACATCCGGTCGTACGAGGAGACTCGCGATCCGGGCGAAATCATGGAGGTGCGGGAGGAAGACGGCAACCGCTACGTTCAGCTCGTCACGGAGGGCGAGGCGCTGCGCTACACAAAGCGCAACGGCGTCGACTTTGAGTGGAACCTGAAGGACCACCCCCGCCTCAAGTGGCGCTGGCGCGCCCACCAGCTGCCGGAGGGCGCCAGCGAGCGGGACCAGAACGACACCGGGGGGGCGGTGTACGTGACGTTCGGGTCCGACTGGCTAGGGCGGCCGAAGAGCATCAAGTACACCTACAGCTCCTCCCTTCCGGTCGGCACGACGGTCTCCTTTGGGCCGCTGAAGGTCATCGTCGTCGACTCGGCCCGCGAGCCGCGCACGGGGGAGTGGAAGACGGTCCAGCGGCGCATCCGGGACGACTACCGGCAGGTGTTTGGCGAGCGCCCCCCCGATCGGCCGGTGTCGATCACCCTGTGGAGCGACTCGGACACCACCGGCGACGAGGCGAAGGTCGACGTCGACGACATCGAACTGCTCCCGGCCCGGTGAGGAGGCCCCGCACGTCTGGCCCGCGTGGCTGGCCCGGGGAGCACGGACCAATCAACGGGGCACGGGTCTTGAAGGGCGTGTCCCGTCAAGTCGGCTTGCCTTTTCTGTTTTCATGTCCTCCCCCCGCGAAGGCTACGTCCTTCACAGCTACGGCCCCGATCGGTACGTGAAGCACGTCGTGGCGTCGGTCCACACGCTTCGTCGGCACGATCCCGACCGGCCCGTGGCGCTTTTCTGCCCGGAGCACCACCAGGCCTTGTTAGAGCGTCGGGGGCTGGATGCACACTTCGACGTGCTCGGCGACCTGCCTCAGGAGCACCGGTCCATCGTTGGGTTCAAGCATCACCTCCACCGCTTCAAGGCCTTCGAGCGGTCGCTCTTCGTAGACGCGGACATCGTGTGGTGCCGCAACCCGGATCCCCTCTGGCGGCAGTTTTCGGCCTTCCCGTTCACCGCCACCGGCCTGCAGAACGCCGATCACTTTTTTGGGGGGCCGAAGGGGCTCGGGGTGGTCATCGACATACTGCTGGGGCGCCGCCGCCGCACGCTGCGCCGGCTCGGCCTCACCCGGCTGCCCCGCGTGCAGGCAGGCATGATCTACGCCCAGGACAACGCCTGCACCCGACAAGTGGACGAGGCCGCCGCGGCGCTCCTCAATCGGATGGACGAGACGCACTTCCGAAGCCGACTCGACGAGGGGCGCAGTGAAGAGACCTGCGAGTGGAGCATTGCACTGGCCATGAGCAAGCTCGACCTGCACGTATTCCCGTGGCTGCAGGGGCGCAACAGCCCGCAGCTCGACTACATCGACAGCCTGACCGACCACGACCCGGACTTCAATGAGGTGTCCTATCGCCTCTACACCAACCAGTTCGTGTACAGCCTCCGCGGCATTTCGAACGCGTCGCTGCGCAACGCCCTGCTGAGTGTGGCCGAGTCGTTGCCAAGGGCCGGCGAGTACATGGAACTGACGCCGTACGCGCTCCACTTCGGGTGGCTCCACCAGAAAGAGACGTTCCAGGAGTTCACCGAGCGCACCTGGGCCCGGCTCACCGACGAGCGCACCCGGCCCCGACAGGTAACGCCCCAAAATTCGGACTCGGGGTCCGCGGAGTGAGAGGCCCCTGCGACTTGCATTCCAAAAAGCGAAAAGGGCGCCATGGCGGGCGCACACGAGACCGACTTCCGGGCCCACCCGGAGGCCTACCGGTACGACTCCAGTGAACAGGGCGTGTTCAAGGTGCAGCCGTACAAGGACGAGCTGCTCCCGGACTGGGGCTTCAAGGACGAGGCCGCCGCGGAGGCCGCGGTGGAGGCCCTCCGGGGGGCGTACGAGCAGTACCGGGCCGCAGACGACTTCGTGGGCATGGACATGGCGCGGAAGTACCTGCAGATGGGCTTCACGCGGGCCATGCGGTACGCGAAGTATCCGGGCGGGCGGAAGTACGAGGACGACGGCACCGAGCGGGCCCCCGAACAGTGGGCCGACCCCGAGAAACGAGCGGCGGCTATTATCTTCCGCGACGCGTGGCAGGCCCTTACGGACGACCCCGAGTACGAGCGCCTGAAAGAGCGGCACCAGAACGAGGTGTACGATCCGGACGCGAGTCCCATGGCCGAGTAACAGTCCGCACCCCCCGTCCCCAGACGCCCCTATGCCACAACGAAATCCCGCCGAGCAGATCCCGGTCCCCCTCGACCGCCGTTGGGTGCAGACGCGCGGTGTGCAGTTGCATGTGCGGGTGGCGGGCCCCAGGGATGGCCCGCTCGTCGTGCTCCTGCACGGCTTCCCCGAGTTCTGGTACGGGTGGCGCCGTCAGATCCCGGCCCTCGCCGAGGCGGGCTACCGTGTCGTCGTGCCGGACCAGCGCGGCTACAACCGAAGCGAGGCGCCGCGCGCCGTCGCCGCCTACGATCTGGAGCCCCTCGTGGACGATGTGTGCGCGGTCATCGACGCCACGGGCCACGACCGGGCCTCGGTTGTGGGGCACGACTGGGGGGCGATGGTGGCGTGGCACCTCGCCCACGCCCGCCCGGAGCGCCTCCGGCGTCTCGCGGTGCTCAATGTGCCCCATCCGCACGTCTTTCGGGAGACGCTCCGCACGAGCCCCGCGCAGTTGCTGCGGAGCACGTACGCGCTGTTCTTTCAGGTGCCCGGCCTGCCGGAGTGGCTGCTCGGGCGCAATGACGGGCAGGGACTTGCCACGATGCTGCGGTGGAGCGGGCACCCCGGCACGTTCACCGAGGCGGACCTCGCGGCCTACCGCCGGGCATGGCGCCGACCGGGCCGGCTTCGGGGCATGCTAAACTGGTACCGGGCCGCGGCCCGCCGGGCACTGCGCAGTTCTCCGCCGTCCGGGGCCATCGACGTGCCGGCGCTCGTGGTGTGGGGCGCGCAGGACATCGCCCTCAGCCGGCAGATGGCGGCCCCCAGCGCCGCGATGTGCACCGACGGGCGCCTCCGAGTGCTCGACGATGCCACCCACTGGGTGCAGCACGACGCCCCGACGGCCGTCAATCGGCTGTTGCTCGACCACCTGGAGACGTAAGAGCAAAGATGGCGTGCGTGGCCGTAACAGTTAACGGGCCCGACACGTGGTAGGGGTAGAGCCCAGAATTCTCATTCGGTCCGTCCGTCTCTCATGCCGACCGTTCAGGATGCAGTGGGGCCGGTCGTCCAGCGGCTTCGAGCCGTACCGCTTGAGGCGGTCTTCTGGACGGCGGCCCTGATCGCCGCGGCAAGCATCAATCCCCAGGCCCCCGGCGGGATCAACCTGTGCCTGATTGAGCAGCTCGGCCTTCCGTGTCCCGGCGACGGCCTCGGGACGGCCATCGCGCACCTGGCCCGTGGGCACTGGGGCGCGTCGTGGAGCGCACACCCGTTGGCCGCCCCCGTCGTCGGCGTGCTCGCGGCTCATGTCGTGTCGCTGTGTTGGACGACGTCCGGACTGGGCCGCTGACCCTCCTGTTTTTCGCACTACTGTCTCCCCTCCGATGTCCAAAGTGCTCCGCCACCTCCCCGAACTTGAAGGCGACGAACAGGTCGAGGTCGCCCGCCTGCTCAACGACATGAGCGATGCGCAAGCCGAGCACTTCGCGCGCATCTACCGGTCGCGCCGCCGCGACCCCTCCCACCTTCTGATTCTCGCGGCGGTGGGATTTATCGGCGCCGCGGGGCTGCAGCGGTTCTACGCAGAAGAGTTTGCGCTGGGACTCGTCTACTTCTTCACGGGTGGGCTGTGCGTGATTGGGACGATCTACGACGTCATCAAGTACCAGGACCTTGCCTTCCGCTACAACCGGGACGTGGCGCTGGAGGTCGCCGAGACGGTCCGCACCGTGTACGACACGAGGGCCGACGACGCGTAGAACCGCTTAGCCGGGCTAGTCGCGAATCTGCAGGCGCTGACCGGGGCGGATGCGGGTGTCACTGAGGTCATTCCAGGCCTGAAGGTCGCGGATGGACACGCCGAACCGTTGTGCAATCTCCCCGAGCGTATCGCCCCGGGTGACGCGATAGGTCGTGGCGGCGGAGGCCGTTTGGGGACGAGAGGCGGGAGGTGCGTCGGACGGGGGGGATGTCGTGTCCGGCGGGGCGGCACGGGCCGTCTCGATCGCGTCGAGCGGGCGCGTGGGGGGCGACGTGTCGTACTGCACGCGCAGGGGCCGCTGCTGGTCGGCGGCGCCGAGGGCGCTCGCGTATTCCTGGACCGGCACGACCAGGCGCTCACCCGGGCGGATGATGGCCCCGTCGATGCCGTTGAGCCGCTTCAGCGTAGCGGTGGAGGTGCCGAAGCGCACGGCAATCTCGGAGAGCGTGTCGCCCCCGCGCACCGCGTACGTGGTGGCCGGCTGCTTCTTCTCGTCCGGCAGTTCGGCGTAGTTCCAGGCGAACCGTGGGTAGCTGCCCAGCGGAATGCGCACGTAGTACCGCTCTTTAGAGGGCGGCACGCGGCCCCGCCGCAGCTCCGGGTTGAGCGACTCGATGGCACTGCGCGTGGTGTCGGCGAGGCGGGCCACGGTGCGAAGCGATAGGCGGCTTCCGTGCACCGGCACGTAGTCGTAGGCGAGCGGCGAGCCCGCCTCGGGCGGGGCGAGGTCGAACGCCTCGGGGTTCTCCATCACGCGGGCCGCGGCGATGAACATGGGCACGTAGCCCTGGGTCTCGCGCGGCAGGTACTCGTGGGCGTCCCAGTACGACGGGTCCTCGGCGTCGGCCCGGCGGAGCGCGGAGCGCACGCAGCCGGCCCCACAATTAAAGCCCGCCAGGGCGAGGTGCCAGTCCCCGAACTCGTCGTAGAGGTCGCCCAGGTGCCGGGCGGCCGCCCGGGTGGCCTTCTCCGGGTCGCGCCGCTCGTCGACCCACGCGTTCACGGTGAGGCCGTACCGCCGGCCGGTGCTGGGCATAAACTGCCACATGCCCACGGCGCCGGCCCAGCTCCGCGCGTCGGGGTTGAGGCCGCTCTCGATCATGGCGAGGTACTTCAGTTCCTGGGGCACGTCCTCTTCCGCCAGGATGTGCTCGATCATGGGCCCGTACACCTGTACGCGTCGCCGCCAGTGGTCGACGTGCTCGCTGGGGTCCTCCTCCAGGGCGGTCGTGCTCTGTTTCACCAGCCGGTTGGAGGTCATTGGAATCTCGGCGCCCTCTACTTCGGCCTCCGGCCGGACGGGCTCCACCTCCAGGAGCGGGTTGTCCACGTCGTCGAGCGAGGCAAACAGGCGAGCACGGACGGAGAAGATCTGTCCCCGGGCCAGAAGTGTCGAGTCCGGGTCACTGGGGTAGCCGTGGAAGCGTCGGTACTCGGCCGTGAGGCCCCCGTAGACCGACCGGACGGCGTTCCGCTGAAGGGCCTCCGGCCGGGTGCGGAGCAGGGTGGCCAGCTCCGCCATGGCCTGGTTGAGGAGGTGGGCCCGGCGTGTACTGTCGTCCGCGGCGAGAAGCTCCGACTCCAGGACGTACAGGCGGGCCACCTCCGGGTCGAGGGCGGTGGTGTCGGTGTCCGCCACCAGAATTGTATCCTCGGGCACCCGTTCCGGCTCGGGCGTCGGGGCGAGGGAGGAAAGCGAGCCGCCGCAGCCGGCAAGCACCAGCAGAACGAGGCCGGCGCAGCCGCCGCGGAAGAGAGCGCGGGTGAGAACGGTCGACATGGAGATGAAGATGGAACAGAAGAACAACGTGAGCGGCCGGGGACGGGGAGGATGATGAATACGGAATCCGCGGCCCATCGTCAATGCGGCTCCCCGCCACCGACGGTGAATATTGTTTACGAGGGCGGACCGGTGGTCGAAGAAGTCCCCGAGTCCGCGGCCGGTGTGCGTGAGAGCCCGCCCGCCTCCACAAAAATGTACCGGATGGTGGGGTGGGCCTCCCGGATGGCGCGTTCCAGCCGATCGACGGCACCCTCCACGGTGTCGGCGTCGAGGTCGTCGCGGAAGCGCAGGTCCATGTTCAGAAGCAGGGCGCGAGGCCCCATGTGCATCGTCAGCAGGCGCTCGACCGACGCGATGTCCGCGTCGGCACGGGCCATGCGGCGAATGTCGTCCCGAACCTCAGGGGACGCCGCCTCGCCGATCAGGAGCTTTTTGCTCTCCCAGATGAGAAAGGCGGCCACGCCACATAGAATGAGCCCAATGATGATGGAGGCAATCCCGTCGATCACGGGCATGTGCAGAAGACTTGCAAGGTGGATGCCAACGAGCGCGACGACGAGGCCGGCCAGGGCGGCGGTGTCCTCGAAGATCACGGTGAAGGTCGTCGGGTCCTTGCTCGTCACGATGGCCTCGAAGAACGGCGTGTCGCCGCGCTGCTTCCTGAACTCCTGGAGGGCGGTGCGCAGGGCGAGGGCCTCGAACACGATGGCGGCGCCGAGGACGATCGTGTTGAGGGTGAGGCCGCCGAGTGTGATGCCGAGGACGGAGGCGGTGCCGGGGCCGCCGTGGCCGGGGTCGAGTGTGTGGAGGATCCCTTCGTAGAGGGAGATTCCGCCCCCGAGCCCAAAGATGAGCACCGCGACGACCAGGGTGTAGAAGTAGAGCGACTTGCCGTAGCCGTACGGGTGATTCTCGTCCGGGGGGCGTTTGCTGCGACGGATGCCGAGCAGGAGCAGGCCGCCGTTGCCCGTGTCGACGAGCGAGTGGATGCCTTCGGCCAGCATCGCGGAGCTGCCGCTGACGGCCGCCCCGAGAAACTTGGTGACGGCGATGGCGAAGTTGCCGAGGATGGCGGCGTAGATCGCCTTCTTCGACGAGGCCATAGGTCGGGCGTGAGGGTGTGGAGAGAGAGTACGGGAGTGCGAGAGAGCCGGAGGAGGGGGGCGAGGAGGGAGCCCAAGCGCCCGCGCCCCCGTGCTTCCGCTTGAGTTTGTGGGAGGCAGTCCGTGTGGGAGGGAGAACCTGACAGGGAGGACCGTCAACTGGCCGCGAACCCGATCTCGGGGTCGGCCTGGTCGGGCTGGATCCATGGGCGCCGCTCCGGGTCGAAGACGCTCGGCAGGCCCTCCACGCAGGCTTCGGCGTGAGTGCAGCGTTCCCAATCCCACGTGACGGTGACGTCGTTGCCCTCGTGGGTGTAGACGTTGGCGTCCATGGCAGGAGGTGTGAAGGGGGGAAGAATCAACGCCGTTGGTACGGAGGCAGGGGAGAGGCGTTCGCCCGGCGCGCGACGAGGCTTTGCCCGGAAACCGCCCGGACGTCTCTGCTGGATTCGGCTACGAGCGGGTGGCCGCATCGTCCTGGAAATAGCCCATCTCCACGAGTTGGTCGTGGAGGGCGGCGTCTCCATTGAGGGGGGCACACTGCTTCTGGCGCAGGACGTACGCGTCGTCGGCGAGGGGCATCACGTGCTGGTGGTAGTGGTCGGTGAGGAGGACGCCGGTCCCCTGTGCGGCCGCCTGCTCGATGCGCCGGCCGATGGCGTCGATCAGGAGGGGCTCGACGCCCGTGAAGGGCTCGTCCAGCAGGACGTAGTCGCGCTCCAGGCCCAGCACAATCGCGACCTCCAAAAGCCGCCGCTCGCCCCCGGACAGAGTGCGCACCTTTTGGTTTAAGGATGAGGCGAGGCGGTCCGGCACCTGGTCGGGCGACAGGCCCGCACTCCGGGCGAGGGCCTGCACTGATGCGTCCGCAGGAAGCATTGACGCCTGGGGCAGGTAGGCGATCTTCGCGAACCGTTGCCGTTTCGACGGCTTGTGCAGGCGCGTGCCGTCGATGATGGTGAGGCCGCTGTTGGGTTGAATCTGCCCCGCGGCCACCTTCAGTAGGGTTGTCTTGCCACTGCCATTGCGCCCGAAAAGGCCGGTGACGGCTCCGGCGGAGGCCTTCAGATGCACGCCCTGGAGGATGCTGAGGCCCGGAACCCGGTAGAACACCCCGTCCAGAACGAGGGCCGCGTCGGTGTCCATGGTGGGGCCTACAGGTAGAGGGCGAGCGCCAGGGTGAGCGGCTGGAGCGCGAGAAACAGCGCCCCGAGGAGTACGACCGGCGACAGTCGGAGGTTGTCGTATAGCGGCCACACCTTCTTTTTCCGGAAGCGCCAGTAGGTGTAGCCGGCGGCCGCCGCACTTCCCCAGAACAGGGCGGGCGCGAGGACAGCGGTCCACGAGCCGCCGAAGAGGATAGGAAAAAGCCCAAAGATGGCCGCAAATACTAGCGTGTTTGCAAGGTACTTACGCGCCAGGTAGAAAATCATGCTGCGTGGTGGGACGGTCGGATCAGTTGGGCGCAGTGGCCCCACGCTCGCTGGACCGGAGCACCTCTAGTGCTTTTTCCAACACTTCGTCTTTCCCACTCTGAACGCCTTCGATCGTGCGCTCGACCTGCACGTCGGGCCGGATACCGACGAGGTGGTGCTGGGAGCCGTCGTGCTTCCGGACACGCATGCCGGTCCAGCGGGCCTTGTGTCCTCCGGGGAGGGAGACCGGATTTACGTTTCCGTTCGCCCCGGCGGTCGGCTGGCCTACGATCGTGCCCAGCTCGTATTGCTCGACGATGCCCATGATGCTCTCGGCGTAGCTAATGGCGCGCGCGTCAGTCAGAAACGCGACCTCGCCCGCAAACTGCGGCGTCCGTGGGGGGAGTGTCCACCGGCTGCCGGCGTATCCCACGATCTCCTCCTGATCTGGATAGATGATCTTCGGCACTTCGAAGTGGGCCGACCGGAGCGTATCGGGCGACAGGTGGGGAAGGAGTTTCTGCATTCCGCCTTCCGGGTACCCGCGCATGTCGAACACGACCCCGCGCGCTTCGGAGAGTGTGTCCAGCCGGTCCTGTATCCGGCTCCAAGGCAGGCGCGTCAGGTCTGCGTAGTAGATCCCATCGGAAAGCTTCTCGAACGACGCAGGGCGAGGCTCTGTCTGCATCGATCCGGTGGGGACTGCGCGGCGAGGTTGAACCGAACACTCAATCTGTTTTTCTTCACGACGAAGCAGAAGGGAGACGGACGACGGGTCCATGTAGTGCTCGACATCCCGAAGCGCCCTGACGTCTCGGTACTGCGAAGATCCAGAGATATGGCGTTTTGCCCTGCGCAGCCTCGCCTCGATCGGCGCTCCGTCGACGGAGACGACCACATCGCCAATCTCAGGACATATGCTACGGTCCATGCCGGCCGGGCGCGCAGTGTCCCCCACCACTACATTTCCGCCGGCCCGCTCCAGAAGAATCGGCCAGTCGGAGCCACCCCCTGGAGACGGAGACACCCTTCCGTGTCCGTCCTTCAGACGGGCGATCATCTGCTGGAGCGTACGTTGGAATGCCTTTGGGGTGTCGTCGGTGAGGGCGCGGCGTAGGCTTTTTGTAAGCACTCGGCCCCACTCGACATCAACCACGTCGAAGTACGGGTAGAAGTGCTGGAAGACATTCCAGGCGACCACCACGTTGGCCGAGGAGAAGTCCGGGCCTGAGTGCGATGTCTCCAAAGAGCCGAGTCGGCCTCGCAGATTATCGGGGGAGGGCGTACCATCTGGTCGTAGCGTCCGCCCGTCCCGGCCGTAGAGTGCGAGTGGTATTTGTGCTGCAAGCCCCCGGCCAATTAGCTTCCTGGCCGTTTCGCCCGGTTGCGGGTGGGCCTCGAATAGCTGCAGTTCTGATGGTGGCGCAACGCTGAGTTTCAGGGACTGCCGCCCCCTGAAGGCGTCCTCTGTAGTAGCAGACGCCCGGACTCCGGGACTGTCCGAAAGTCTCCACTGGGTCGTTCCGGACTCAAAGCCTGCGTTGTCAAGGGACACACGCCTCCAGGAGGCGTCCGACGAGTCGCGAACCAGGAGCTCCATCTCATCAAACTGGGTGGCCCCAGGGTCTCGTACAAACAGGCCCGCTCTGAACTGACTGGCTCTGGGTGGAACCGTCACTGTCCGGTCGTGCACGCTCCATGAGCGAGAGGAAATGGGGGCACTTAGAGGGTCGTTTGGGCTGCGGGGGACGTGGAGGTAGAGGTGGCCTGTGCTTTTCCGGTCGAGGGTACGCACAGCGGCTCGAAGCCGAACCTGTTTGCCCTGGAATCGCCGAGCATCAAACTGCTTCGTTGCCCAGGCGAATGGTCCGTCCTCGAAGGTGCCGCCCGAGGCAGGGTCCGTCGTCGCGTTGATACGGACGCTGTGGTACGGTTGGCCGTCGCTGTGAAGACCAAGACCTTGGTGCTGCCAGGCCACGAGATTCAGTCCCGCCGTATCCGACGGCGTGAGGACGTCGGCGGGTGGGGGTGGCTCGTTTCCAGCCCGGTACAGCTGCACGGTCGGGGCGATGGGCCTGAAGAGCCCCTCCAGGGTCGACCGGAGCTCCGCCCGGCTGGCAGCGTTCTTTACCTCCTGCGCGCCGTACATCGCAAACTGATTCCAGTCGGTGCCCGCCGCCGCGTCGCTGGGATGGAAGTAGCGGACGTACCCGTAGAGCTTCGCGAAGGCGCGGAGGTTTTCGACCTGCTCGTCTCGCGGCGGCTCGGCCAGGCCGAGCGTGTCGCGGTACGCGTATGTGAGGGCGGCGGCCCCGACGAGAAACAAGAGTCCCGCGGCGACCAGCGTAGATCGGCGCAACCTGCTGAGTAGAGCCATCTGCTGGGCAGAGCCATCGTGAGGGAGAGTGGAGGAATCGTTTACGGGGACCGGTCGAGAGCGCGGAGCGCCGCCCGCAGCACTTCGTCCGTGCCGGCCCGCACCCCCTCGACCGTCCGCGTGGCCCGTACGTCCGGACGGATGCCGACGAGGTGGTGCTGGGACCGGTCGTGCTTCTGAACGCGCATGCCCGTCCAGTAGACCTGATAGTTTCCGGGAAGCGTGAATGGATTTACGTTTCCGTTCGCCCCGGCGGTCGGCTGGCCGACGATGGTGCCCAGGTCGTAGTGTTCGACGATGCCCATGATGCTCTCGGCGTAGCTGATGGCACGCCCATCGGTCAGAAATGCGACCTTGCCCGTAAACTGCGGCGTCTTTGAGGGGAGTGTCCACCGGCCGCCGGTGTAGCCTGCGATGTTCTCCTGGTCCGGATAGATGATCTTCGGCACCTCGAAGTGGGCCGACCGGAGCGTCTCGGGCGACAGGTGGGGAAGCAGTTCTTGGGCGCCGCCCTCCGGATACCCGCGCACGTCGAAGATTACCGCCTCGGCCTGGGCCAACGTGTCGATGTGGGGCTGAAGCGCCTCCATTCCCACCCGGGTGAGGTCGACGTAGTGGGTGCCGCCAGAGAGCACGTCGATCGAGTCGGGCCGGGGCTCGGGGTGGAGCTGGCGCCGCCAGCGCCCGCGGCCCATGTCGTCAGCGCGGGGGACCCGGCACTCGACCGCCTGCCCGTCGCGGCGGAGCGTGAGGCGGACGGACGTACCGGGCGGCCCCGCGGCGAATGTCCGCAGGGCACGGACCGTCCGCCACTGTGGGGAGCCGGAAATGGACCGTTTTGTGTTTCGGAGTGTCTCCTCGATTGGTGCGCCGTCAACGGCCGTGACCACGTCGCCGGGCCGGGCGCAGTTCTGTGTCCCGCTGTAGGAGGCGGTGTCGGTCACCGCTACGCCCTCCTCAACCCAGTCGAACCGGAGGGGAAGGCCGGCCCGCAGGGTGTCGGCGGGATGCGACACCCGCGCGTGCCCGTCTTCGAGGGGCACGAGCATCCGCCGAAGCGTACGCAGGAACTCGCGGCTGGACGTGTCGGCCGCGGCGCGGCGGAGGCTGCGGGTCAGCACTGGGTCCCAGTCGGCGTCCACGACGTCGAAGTACGGGTAGAAGTGTTGGAAGACGTTCCACGCAATGATGATGTTGGCCCGGCGAAGGGCGTCGTCCTCGGCCGTGAGGCGATTTAGGGAGACATCGCCGAGCGCCCCCCGAAGTGCAGCTGGGGAGGGGGCGCCATCTGAGCGAAGCGTCTGCTTGTCGTCGCTGTAGAGCGCGAGCGGGATCTGTGCGGAGAGGCCGTGCCCGAGCGGCGTGGTAACCGTCTCCCCAGCGGCCGGGCGCGTCTCGAAGAGGCCCTCTGCCCCAACTGCGACCGAGGAGGTGTCCAGCGCAATCGACAGGAACTGTTGACCCTCGGCGGGATCCCCCTGCGTCGTCCGAAACGCGTAGCGGTCTGATCGCCCGCCCCACCCTGCCGGAGGCTCGCCTGCGGCCCCGTCCTCCAAGCCTGCGTTTTCCAGGGATACGTTCGTCCACGCCGCTCCGCTGCTGTCTCGCACCTGGAGCTGGAACGCGTCGAACTGCGCCGTGCCGCGGCCACGCAGGAATCCGCCGAGCATGATGTGCGTGGCATCCTCGGCGACCGTTCCGGTAATTTGATAGGTCTCCCAGCTTGGCTTGGTGATCGGCCGGTCGCTCATGTTGTCGAAGAATCCCTGCCTGTCGTTCGTCCGGTCGACGCGGAGCCAGAGCTGGGCCCGATTGCCGGCGCCGCTCACCTCGGCCCGAACGGCGGCGCGGAGCCGCACCTGCTTGCCCCGATGCGGCATCGCGTCCACACTCTGAGCCACCGTTCCGAAGCCCGGGCCGCCAGACGATTCCTCCTGCTCCATCTGACGGTGGAGGCGCGCGCTCTCGTACGGCCCGCGGTTGCCGAGGTCGACGCCCTTATGCTGCCAGGATACGAGGCTGAGCCCGGTCGTGTCGGCGGGCGCAAGCACCTCGGGCGGGGCGGGCGACTGCTCGCCCGTCTCGTACAGCTGGACCGTGGGGGCAATAGGGGCGAAGAGCTCGTGCAGGGTCGAACGCAACTCGGACCGGCTGCCAGCATCCGTCACCTCCCGCACGCCGTGGACGGCAAACGCGTCCCAGTTGGTCTCCGCCGCCGCGTCGCTAGGATGGAAGTAGCGGACGTAGCCGTAAAGCGTGGCGAAGGCGCGCAGATTTTGAATCTTCTGCTCCGCACCCGCGGCCCCGCGGCCTGCCGTCTCCGCGTCAGACATTGTGGCGGCAACCAGGCTGCTCCCCGACCGCTCCGCACGAGGATACCAGTCGTCGGGGAGAGGGCGGACGGCCACCACCAAAAGCGCCAGCATTAGACCGAGCGTTCCGAGAAGAGACTTGCGTCTGGGTGACCAGGACGCAGCGTCCTCCCGGCTCACGATTGCGAGAATGCGCTCTCGGAGCCGCGTAGGCCGGGCGATCTGCAGGGCGGGGGCGGGGACGTGGTCGTCCACTGCCCGGCGCGCGGCCGCCAGCAGTTGATGGGCGTACGTCTCAGGATCTTCGCCCGCGGCAAGCACCGTCTCATCGCAGGCCGCCTCCCGGGCCTGGAGGAGCTGCGACCACCCCGTCCAGGCCAGCGGATTGGGCCAGTGCAGCGCGCGCCCGAGCTGCCCGACGAGCCCCAGAAGCAGGTCCCTACGCTTCAGGTGCGCCATCTCGTGGAGAAGGACGAGCCGGCGCCGCTCGGAGGGCCACTCCCGAGCGGAGTCTGGGAGAAGGATTGTCGGAGAGAAAAGACCGAGCGACATCGGCGTCGCCCCCTTGTGAAACCGAATCTCGGCGGTACGCCCCGATCCAAGCTGCTCCCGAACCTCTTCGAGGTGTTCTGCCCAGTCCGGGGCGTCCACCAGGCGGGCCTGCCGACGAAGGCGCCGGGACCGCAGATGACCGACGAGCAGGCGAGCCAGTAGCAACGCCACCCCCGTGCCCCAGACGCCGAGCAGGACCGGTCCCCACACCCACCCCAGCAGCCAGAAGGATTCGTCTGTACGTCCCTTGTTGAGTGCCGGAGCGGAGGGGGCCGGGGACGCGCCCGCCCCGCCCGACGCTCCGGCGGACGTGGAGGCTTGCGTCTCTGCCGAGGCCTCGCGTCCCGGCTTCGAACCGGACCGGGGCTCGTCACGCCGTGAGGACGGCTGTCGGGCCGCCGGCTCGTCGGCTGAATCCCCCGCGAGCCGAACGACCTCATCGACCGGGTCGGGGAGGGACGACTGCGGCAGAACCGCCTGCCCGATCGGCAGTGCCAGAAGCGCCGCAAATGCCAGGCCCCAGACGGCTCGGCGAAGCGGTGCCGGGGCGTCCCCTCGGCGGAGTAGTGCATTCGCCACGTGGGCAAGCACCAAAAGGACTGCGCCCTTCAGCAGAACATCGAGAAGGAAAGTGCTCAGATGGGAAGACGTGAGGGAGCTAACCATTGAGCTCAGTGTCATCTGTTCGCTTACTGTCCGGTGCGAGGGCGGCTACTGGTCCCCCGATGCATCTGTCTCCGAAGAGCCGGTCCCCGAAGAGCCGGACGAGTCGCGTGCATCCTCAACGATCTGCTCCAACTCTCGAAGCGTCTCCGGAGAGAGGTCCTCGCTCTTCGCCGAGAGAAGTGTTGCGACCGTCTCCGACAGCGACCCGCCGAAAAACGTCTCTTGAACGTGGTCCAGCAGCGAGCGGCGCACCTCGTCCTTCGGCCGGGTCGGAAAGTAGACGTAGCGGCGCCCCTCCTGCCGGTGGTCCAGGTAGCCCTTTTCCTCCAGGTGGCGGAGCATCGACCGGATCGCGGAGTTGGACGGCGGGTCGGGAAGCTTCGTGCGGATCGTTTCGGCTCCGGCCTCTTCCAGCTGGTATACCACGTCCATGATCTGGCCCTCGCGGCGACCGAGTTCGTTGTACAGAGAACCGTTCATCGGGGAGGATTGAAGAAGGATGTTGATGCATAAACGTTAACACATTAGCACCATACGTTTCAAAAGACCAAAAAGTCAAGGATGGGACCGGCGACAACAGCAAGCGATTTTCAGGCGCAAGCGGGCACGTCATGGCGCTGGGCTTGTTAGGAGTGCCTGAGTAGCACAAACACTTTCGCAACATTGTATCGCAGGAGTGCGAGGTGTCGTAGAAGACTGAGCCTCTGCCTCCATCTCCACCATAGCCGCTTCCGCTCGATGGACGTCACCAGCGCCGATCCCACGCACGTCCTCCAGTCCGTCTTCGGGTACGAGACATTCCGCCCGTACCAGAAGCCGGTGGTGCAGCGGCTCATCGATGGGGGGGATGCGCTCGTGCTCATGCCGACGGGCGGGGGAAAGTCGCTCTGCTACCAGATCCCGGCGATGATTCGGGACGGCCCCGGCATCGTCGTCTCGCCCCTCATCTCGCTCATGCAGGACCAGGTCGACGCGCTGCAGCAGGTCGGCGTGCGGGCGGCGGTGCTCAACTCCAGCCTCGGACGCAAGGAGCGGGAGGCGGTGGAGCACCGGCTCACGGCGGGCGAGCTCGACCTCTGCTACGTGGCGCCCGAGCGGGCCACCCGCGACCGCTTCAAAAACTTGCTCTCACGGGCCCGCCCGTCCCTTCTCGCCATTGACGAGGCGCACTGCATCTCGCAGTGGGGGCACGACTTCCGCCCCGAGTACCTGGCGCTGGCCGACCTCCGGGGCGACTTCACGCAGATCCCCTGCGCCGCCGTCACCGCCACCGCCGACCCGCCCACGCAGCGGGTCGTCCTCGACCGCCTCGGCATGACGGACGAGGACCGGTTCGTGGCCGGCTTCGACCGCCCCAATATCCGCTACGTGGTGGAACCGAAGGGGGACCGCCCCCGCCAACAGCTGCACGAGTTCATTGAGCGGGAGCACCCCGGCCAGAACGGCATCGTGTACTGCCTCAGCCGCAACGGCGTGGAGACGACCGCCGACTGGCTCACCAACCACGGCCACACCGCCGTGCCCTACCACGCCGGCCTCTCCGACCACAAGCGCAGCGAGCATCAGGACCGCTTCCTCCGCGAGGATGGCCTCATCGTGGTGGCCACCGTCGCGTTCGGGATGGGCATCGACAAGCCCGACGTGCGCTTCGTGGCCCACCTCGACGTGCCGAAGACGCTGGAGGCTTACTACCAAGAAACCGGCCGGGCCGGGCGCGACGGGCGCCCCGCCACCGCCTGGATGGCGTACCGCCGCGGGGACGTGGTGCGCATGCGGCAGCTCATCGACGACTCCGCCGAAAACGACGAGCACCGCTGGACCCAGCGCCACAAGCTAAACGCTCTGCTCGGCTACTGCGAGGCGCCGGACTGCCGCCGCGAGGTGCTCCTGAACTACTTCGGCGAGGACATGGAGGGGGGTACGTGCGGCAACTGCGACAACTGCCTGCGCCCGCCCGACACCTGGGAGGGCACCACGGCCGCCCAGAAGGTGCTTTCCTGCATTGCCCGCACGGGCCAACGCTTCGGCAGCGGCCATGTGACCGACGTGCTTCTCGGCACGGACACCGAGAAGGTGCAGCGCCACGACCACGACACCGTCTCTACTTACGGCATCGGGGCCGACCGGTCGAAGGCCGAGTGGCGATCCATTATCCGGCAGCTGGTGGCGAAGGGCATGGTGGAGGTGGACGTGATGGGGTACGGCGCCCTCACGCTCACCGAAGATTGCCGCCCGGTGCTGAAGGGCCACGAGACCACTGCCTTCCGCGACGGGGCCGCCGCGTCCGGGTCGTCCAGCACCCCGAAGACCGCCTCCGACGATCCCCTCCCGGCCGACGGGCCGGAGCGGGAGCTGTTCGAGGCGCTCCGCGAGCGCCGCACGCAGCTGGCCAAGGACCAGGAGGTGCCCCCCTACGTCATCTTCAACGACAAGACGCTGCGGGCAATGGTGGAGCATCAGCCCCAGACCCGAAGCGCCTTCCATGAGATCCACGGGGTGGGGGACGTGAAGCTGGAGCGGTATGGCAATCAGTTCCTCGACACGATCCGCGAGCACACGTGAACGTGTGAAACCGGGGAGGGCCGTCCCCACTCCGGAAGAGGGCCTGTGGAGGGGGCATATGTGACGAACTCGTAGCTCTGCGCGGCCATACAGAGTCCAAGATGCCCCTTTAACGTAGATACTAGATCTCCATGCAACGGACCGTGTCTGCCGGGCTCCGGCTTGTGCTACTCGTTGGCGTGCTGGTCATCGCCGGGGTGAGGCCGGGACAGGCGCAGGCGCCCCGCGGGGCGGGCAACGGAACGGCGGCTCTTGAAGGCTGGCCCCGCTCGCTGCCCACCCTCCTCGACGAGATGGGGCGGGATGCGCCGTACCTGCTCCCCCGCGTTGACTCGATGGCACTCGACTACCGGTACGCCGCGACCGACACCACGTCGCGGTGGTCGTTCGTCGTCAGTTGGCGCCCCGCCAAGCGGGTGCTCTATGAGGGCGAGGTGCTGCCCTGGCGCGAGCGTCCGGCGGGCATCCGCATGACCAACGTCGAGCTCCGCGCTGACGTGCGGGTGGACGGTGAGAAGCGCGCCGAGATGATCGTCGGCGTCGACAGCATGGCGCTCCGCCCCGTCCCCGACCGGTTTGCGTTCAACGTGACGGTGGCCCACGAACGCGTCTTCCTGGACGCCTCCCCGGCCGAGGCGCGCCGCATTCTCTCGGAGGGGGCGACGCTCGACGGCCTCGTCGTGGAGCGCATGGGCTTCGCGTCGGACGCGGCCGAACGACGCCCCGGCCCCGGCGACCGGGACGCCCGCGAGCGTCGGCCGGAGCCGTCCCGATCGCCGAGCATCTACACGCCCCGGTCACGCATCTACATTGGGTGGCGGGTGGCGCCGCGCCCGTACTACGTTGGGGGGCGGGACCGAGACAACGACCGCACCCGACGGCCCCGCGGCGAGACGGTGGGCCGCTCGACGGCCGATGGGGAGCGGTCGGCAGCCGCCGGCCGGGACGACCGCACGGAAGGGCGACGGGGCGCTAGGGATGATTCCGGGGAGGAGGGCGAAGACGAGGCCGACACGGAGGGCCGCTCCCGTGCTGAGGAGATCCTCTCGGACGAGGATGATGAGGAGGACGACGAGGAGGATACCGATCTTGGCCTCCCCGCACTCGGGGCGGCGGCCGCCGTGGGAGTTGTCGCCTTCGCAGGGGGCACGGCCGGGCTTTACGTAAGGGGCGATACCCCCATCGGAGTGGCCTCCGGCTACACGCATCCACGCGGCGGCGTCCAGCTTCAGGCGGCCATCAACAGTGCCGTCCTGGAGGATGGCCCCGACCAGAAGCTCAGCGTCCGGGCCCTCGGCTTCTACGACGTGTTTGAGTCGCGCGTCCAGCCGGCCCTGGGGTTTGGGGCCCACATCGACCCACAGGCGGGACGTGACTGGGCCCCCGTCGTCTCGGCCGGCGTCGTGGGCAACCTCGGACGGGTCGTGCTCTACGGCGGACTCGACGTGGTGCACGGGACGCCCGAGATTGGCGTCTCGTATAACTTCCGGTACGGCGACGGGGGAGAGTGAGCGACCGTGCTGGGATAGGGGGGGACGACCCTGTCTGCCAGGAGAGAGGCCGGTTCAGAAACCAGGGTGCGGACGCTGTTCATTCCGTCCACGCGGAGCGGCGTCCAGGGAGAATGTGCCGACGTGGTCAATAACAGTAATAAAGAGTGGGTGCCTGATACGGCGGTTGACATCGACCCGCGGCTGAAAGAAGGGTCTCGATCCTCTCCAGACAGGAGCCCGAACCGTGCCTGGTTGACGGCGGTCTTCTAGAGGCGGACGATTCTGCAGGGCGCCTAACCGCAAGACGGCTGGCTCAGTAGCATCGCCGGAAGCCCCTTCGACGCAGACAACCATGGGGGCTGTTGCTCCTACCCGTCCTGTACTCGGGGAATGGTTGGAAAGTCATCTCCCCCGCCCGTTCAAATGTCAGATCTCCACCTGCTCTGAACGAAAATTTTTCGTATGTGGAGCCTGTTCGAAGAGGAGACCTAGGCCCTGTGAGATTCCGCGGCGGCAGACGCTAGACGCACACGGATCAAGGAATTCACAAAGCTGCGTTCCGCTCATACCCGCACACATCGACGCTGAGAACGGTTTTCTGCGGTGAAACAATAACAGCAGTAAATGGCGTCCATTTGATACTTTGGCGCCAGAAACCTACCGTACAAGACACGCTTAGTGAGCACGTGCTCTCTGGGGTTGTGCTGTCGTGGCATGGCGGTAGGAACGCACCGATGGGTGCTCCTGCGTCACGGGGAAAGTCCGGTGGAAGGCCGGCGCTGCCGCGCAACGGTTCCAGCCCGAATGCCCGCCCGGAGAGCGATCACGTCCCTTCAGGCCGCCGTGTCGGAGGGGAAGCCCTGCGCGTCTTTAGGGCATGTGGTCCGTGGCGTACGAGTTGATTGACGGCATTGGCCGAACCGTTCCGGGCAGCCCGCTCCCGCTGCGCGGATCTGGCCTGTATTGAATCGCCTCTCTCAGCGCGCCCTGGCCTTCGTGACGCGCGCCAACCGTCCGAGGTCCTTTTCCTATTAATCGAGCGCTCAGTTATGTCCCAAAACCCCTCTTCTACAGAATCCGCAGCGGCCGACGTGGCTGCCCCGGCCGAATCGACCAACGGGCACGCCTCCAACGGCCACCGCGTCAACACCCGGTCGGGACGAAACGGGTCGCATCAGTATCAGCTGTCCGACAGCGACCTCGTCACGGACGACCGGACGAACGACGACATCTTCGAGACCGAGATCTCCGAGGAGGTCTACGAGCAAAACTACCAGTACGGCACCGACGACCGCATACCGGACAGCTGGTACCGGAATGCGCGGGCCATGGCCCAGGTCGAAGACGACACCGACGCGTGGACCCAGCGCTTCTATCAGCTTCTGAGCGGGAAAGGACTGGGCACTGGCCCTTTTCCGTTCACGCCTGGCGGCCGCATCTTCGCCAACGCGGGCACCGGCCTCGGCAAGGCCACGCTCATCAACTGCTTCGTGTCGGGGTTTCAGGGCCACGACCAGGACTCGATGGACGAGATCCAGGCGGAGCTGACCCGCCAGGCCAAGATCCTGGCCAGCGAGGGCGGCTACGGGTTCTGCGCCCACATCATGCGGCCCCGTGGGGCGCGCATCGGCGGCGTCGGCTCCATGACGCCCGGCGCGGTGCAGATGCTCGACGTCTGGAATAAGCAGGCCGCCACCATCGTCGCGGGCTCCGGCATGATGTCCGACCGCGACGACGTGAAGGACAAGATCCGAAAGGGCGCCCAGATGGTCACCATGGGCATCTGGCACCCCGACATCATTGAGTTCATCGAGGCGAAGCAGGAGCCCGGCCGCCTCCACAAGTTCAACATGTCGGTTCTCATCACCGACGAGTTCATGGAGGCGGTCAGGAACGACGACAAGTGGGCGCTCCGCTTCCCCGACTACGAGAACGAGAAGGAGTTCTACAAGCAGCACTGGGACGGCAACCTGAAGGCCTACCAGGAGAAGGGCGGCACGGTGAAGACGTGGAAGGACCCGGCCACCGGCGAGCCCGCGGTGTACGAGGCGCGGGAGATCTGGAATCGGATTATGGATTCCACCTACAACCGCAACGAGCCCGGTGTCATCTTCGTCGACACCATCAACAAGGAGAACAACCTCAGCTACATCGAGCACATCAACGCCACGAACCCGTGTGGCGAGCAGGTGCTGCCGGTCGGCGGCGTGTGCCTGCTGGGCAACCTGAACGTGACGCAGCTCGTGGACCAGGAAGCGGGCGAGATTGACTACGATCTCGTCGACGACCTCGTCCCGCTCGCGGTGCGCTTCCTCGACAACGTCAACGACCTCAGCTACGTCCCGCTCGAGGAGCAGCAGGAGAACCTGCAGAAGAAGCGCCGCATCGGCCTCGGCCACTACGGCGACGGCTCGGCGCTGATGATGATGAAGACGCGCTACGGCTCCGACGAGGGGGCCCGCGTGATGCGCCAGTTCCAGGAGCACCTCGCCAACCAGGCCTACCAGGCCAGCGCGCGGCTCGCCGACGAGAAGGGCGCGTTCCCGCTCTTCGACAAGGACGAATACCTGTCAAACCCCTTCGTCCAGCGCCTTTCGGACAAGACGAAGGAGATGATCGGCGACCTGGGGCTCCGCAACAGTCACCTGCTCTCCATTCAGCCGACGGGCAACACGTCCACCTTGGGCAACGCCCCGTCGAGCGGCATCGAGCCGGTGTTTATGCACAGCTACATCCGGACCTCCGAGCAGCCGGCGCTCCCCGACGGGATCAACCGGCCGTCGATGTCCCCGAACGCCTACGAAGTGGGGGAGGACATCGACGCCGACGGCACGGCCTGGACCGCCGAGGAGCAGGGCGACGAGACGGTGCTTCGCTGCCAGGAGGAGGGCCACACCCACTGGCAGATTCACCCGACCCGCGACATCTGCAAGGATCAGGAGGTCAAGGACTACGCCGTCCGACACATGGAGACGGATGGCACCTGGGACCCGGAGGCCGACTGGGCCGTCACGACCCGCGATCTGGACGTGGACGACCACCTCACCCAGATGAAGGCGCTGGCACCGTTCGTGGACTCCTCGATGTCCAAGACGGTCAACGTCCCGAATGACTACCCCTTCGAGGACTTCAAGGAGCTTTACGAGAAGGCCCACGACACAGGCGTCATCAAGGGCGTGACGACGTACCGCGCCGGGACCATGAGTGCCGTGCTCTCCGGCGGCGACGACGAGGACGACGGCGATGGCGTGCCCCGCACCGAGGCGCCCGATCGCCCGGAGACCCTGCCGTGCGCCATCCACCGCGTGCGGTACCAGGGCGACCACTGGACCATCCTGGTCGGCTTTCTGGAGGATCACCCCTACGAGGTCTTCGCCTTCAAGTCGGAGGGGGAGGCCCCGCTCTTCGGCGACGACAGTGAGCGCGTCGACGAGGGCCACATCCGGAAGAATGAGAGCCGTCACTACTCGCTTCTGGGCCCGAACGGAACGGTCGTGATCGGCGACATCACCAGCCACATGCCGTCCGATGACGTGCGCGTGGAGACGCGGCTCGTGTCGACGGCGCTGCGCCACGGCTCCAAGATTGACTTCCTCGTGGAGCAGCTCGAGAAGGCGGAGGGCTCAATCGCGTCCTTCGGCCAGTCGATGGCGAAGGCCCTGCGCGCCCACGCCACCGACCACGAAGTCACCTGCGACAAGTGTGGGTCCGCGAACGTGCGCCACGTAGAGGGCTGCATGGAGTGCGCGGACTGCGGGCACTCGCGGTGCAGCTAGGCCATACGCCTCCGCGGCAGTGAGGGGCGCAGGTCGGAACGAAGTCGGCCCGGAGTGCGCTTCTCACACGTAGTCGGGACATACGAAAGTGGTTTTCGCGGCGTCCTCCCGACATGGAGGGCGCCGCGTCGTATTTTGTGGAAGGAATTGGAGCATGATGGAAACGTCAGGTCATCCGTGGGTCGTCTGTAAATTTGGGGGCACGAGTGTGTCGAGCCGGGCCCGGTGGGACACAATTGCCGAGGTGGTGCGCACGCACCGCATGGAGGGGCGCGCGCCCTTCCTCGTCTGTTCGGCCCTGCAGGGCATCTCGGATCAGCTGGAGGCGCTGTGCGCACAGCTGGCGTCCGCCGATCCCGGTGCCCCGGAGTCGACGCTCGCCACCATTCGAGAGCGGCACCGGGCACTGGGGCAGGACCTCGGCGTGGACGCCGAGGCGGTGCTGTCGGACGAGTTTGCACGGCTGGAGCAGTGGGTCGATGAGATTCAGGCGACCGACGGGCCGTCGCCCCGGCAGCGGGCCGCCGTCCTGGCCACGGGCGAGTTGCTGTCGACCCGCCTCGGCGCGGCGTACCTGTCGGCGCAGGGGCTGCCGACAGAGTGGCTTGACGCGCGCGAGTTCTTGCGGGCCACCGACGATCCGCACCTGCCGCCGGGGCGTCAGTACCTGGCCGCAAACTGCACGTCGCACGCCGACCCGGGCCTCCAGGCCCACCTCGCCGACGCCCCGGAGACCGTCTACCTCACGCAGGGCTTCATCGCGAGCAACGCCCTCGACGAGACCGTTCTGCTCGGGCGGGGCGGCTCAGACACGTCGGCGGCCCACTTTGCGGCCAAGCTGGAGGCCGAGCGGACCGAGGTGTGGACCGACGTGCCGGGCCTCTTCACGGCGAACCCGAGCGAGGTGCCGTCGGGGCGCCTGCTGCGCCGCCTGGACTACGACGAGGCCCAGGAGCTGGCGACGATGGGCGCGCGGGTGCTGCATCCCCGGTGTCTCGACCCGGCCCGGCGCCACCAGATCCCGCTCCACGTCCGCAGCACCGAGGCCCCGTCCCTCGACGGCACGATCGTGAGTGGCGAGGGGCCCGACGTGGGACCGCAGGTGAAGGCCATCTCGGCCAAGACCGACATCACGGCCGTCAGCATGGACACGCTGGGCATGTGGCAGGAGGTGGGCTTCCTGGCCGATGTCTTCCAGGTGTTTAAGCACCACGGCCTGTCCGTCGACCTGATGGCCACGTCGGAGTCGAACGTGACGGTGACGCTCGACCCGGTCGCTAATGCCCTTGATCCGGACATCCTCGACCGGCTGCTGCACGACCTGAACCGATACTGCGACGCCGAGCTGATCGACCCGTGCGCCATCGTAAGCCTCGTGGGGCGCCACATCCGCTCCCTGCTGAGCGAGCTGGGCCCGGCGTTCGAGGTGTTCGATGAGCAGAAGGTCCACCTCGTCACCCAGGCCGCGAGTGACCTCAACATGAGCTTCGTGGTGGACGAGGACCAGGCCTCACGCCTCGTCCGCGAGCTGCACGCGCAGTTCTTTGGGCATCGGGCGTCGGACGCCGTCTTTGGGCCGCGGTGGCAGGAGCTGGTTGAGGACGGTTCCCCCGAGGAAGCGCCGGACACGTGGTGGCGGGAGCGCCGCGAGGACCTGCTGCGCCTGGCCGACGACGAGTCGCCCCGTTACGTCTACGACCCGGAGGTGGTGACGGCCCGCAGCGACGAGGTGCAGGGACTCGGCCCAATCGACCAGTCGTTCTACGCCGTGAAGGCCAACCCGCACCCCGAGGTGCTCCGCCTACTGGAGCGGCGGGGCCTCGGCTTCGAGTGCGTCTCCCCCGGCGAGTTGGATCGCGTCTTTGAGGCGTGCCCGGGCCTCGATCCGGCGCGCGTCCTGTTCCAGCCGAATTTTGCGGCCCCCGACGAGTACGCCGACGCATTCGAGCGCGGTGTGCACGTGACGGTCGATAACGTGCAGCCCCTGGCCGAGCACCCGGACGTGTTTGCGGGGGAGGAGTTGTTCGTGCGGGTGGACCCGGGGCAGGGCGAGGGCCATCACCGAAAGGTGCGCACGGCGGGGGCCCAGTCGAAGTTTGGGGTCGTCCCCGAAGACCTAGAGCGGCTGCGTGCGGCGGTCGATCAGGCCGGGGCCACCGTCGTCGGCCTGCACGCGCACGTCGGGAGCGGCATCACGGACGAGAGCACATGGGCCGGCCTCGTGGACCTGCTGGCCAGCCTCGCCGCCGAGTTCCCCGCCGTCCGTGCGCTCAACGTCGGGGGCGGACTGGGCGTGCCGAACGCCTCGGGCGGTCGTCCGCTCGACCTCGACACCCTCGACGACGTCCTGACGGAGGCCGCCGACCGACACCCGCAGTACGACCTCTGGATGGAGCCGGGCCGCTACCTGGTGGCGGAGGCCGGCGTGCTGCTGGCCCGCGTCACGCAGACGAAAACGAAGGACGCGGCGGCGTACGTGGGGCTCGACACGGGCATGAACAGCCTTCTGCGCCCGGCCCTCTACGGCGCCCACCACGAGATCGTCAACCTCAGCCGCCTCGACGAGTCGCCCGCAATGACGGCGGACGTGGTGGGGCCGGTCTGTGAGACCGGCGACGTGCTGGGCCACGACCGCCGCCTGCCGCCCACGGAGCCGGGCGACACGCTGCTCGTGGCGACGACGGGGGCCTACGGGGCCAGCATGAGCAATCGGTACAACCTGCGCGAGCCCGCCCCCGAGATCATGCTCGCCCCCGAACCGGCGTGACCTTCCGTGGAAGGGCCCTGCGGCATTTCGGAATGCCGCGCCGCGAGGGGGAAGAGATAAGCATGTCGCTCTTCTGCGTCGTTCCCGTGAAAACCGCCCCGTCGCACCGTCCACGTTCTGCGCTAGAGCGCACCCGGAAAGTCGGCAGGACGGTCCGACCGACTGTCCCGGTTTCCCCTCTGTGAAGAAGTGAACGCGGCCCGTCCGATCCACGCCCCATACCTCATCGGTACCGGCTTCTCGATCGGGGGCAATTTTTCTTCCACCTCGTCCCAGTCATTCGGGGTGCTCACCCCCTCGACACAGAGTCACGGGGCAGGTGCTGTCGGGTCCCCTGTCTTTTCCATCCCCCCACGTCGGCTGTCGAGTCGCGTCTCAGTCTGCTTTTGCTGGCGAGAGCGCTGGTTCTTACGCGGTCGCAAGACAGCCCGGCCTCGGGTTGGTATCGACTGTGACCGGACCGGTGACAGTCTCCTGCTGCGGCTGCTAACACTCTCTCGCACAAGTGCCGGTGGCGGCGGGCACAACATTCGGGGGGCTTTCGAAACAGTGACCGGCATGAAAGCAAATGGTGAAGATGGAGGGCCTTCTTCAGCTAGAGATCTGACGAGGACGTCTGCCTTTTGGGGCCTGGCCCTTTCCTCTATCGCTGCTGTTTCGCATATTAGAAAAATAAGCCGGCTACGGACCACGTCGTAGCGGCCCCTCACCTCCCAAGAATCAACACCGCAGGTCCAATGAGCACCATCCGCACCGATGGCATCGACTACGACATTCTGGGCGACGACATGCAGCTCGTGGAGGTCGAGCTCGACCCCCGAGAAGGCGTGCGTGCAGAGGCCGGCACCATGATCTACATGGACGACGGCGTCCGCATGCAGACCGACACCGGGGGCGGCCTCTTCAAAGGCTTCAAGCGGATGGTGTCCGGTGAGAGCTTCTTCATCACCACGTTCGTCCACGAGGGGCAGGGCAAGAGCCACGTGGCCTTTGCGGCCCCGTACCCCGGCAAGATTATCCCCGTCCAGCTCGACGACTTCGGGGGCGAGTTTTTGTGCCAGAAGGACGCGTTCCTCTGTGCCAACGCCAACGTCGAGATCGAGGTGGCCTTCACCAAGCGCTTGGGGGCAGGCCTCTTTGGGGGCGAGGGATTCATCCTGCAGCGCCTCACGGGGCAGGGCTGGACCTTCATCCACGCCGGCGGGACCGTCGTCGAGCGCACGCTCGAGGCCGGGGAGACGTTGCGGATCGATACCGGCTGTCTCGCGGCGTTTTCCAGCAGTGTCGACTACGACATCGAGTTCGTGGGCGGCTTCAAGAACGCACTCTTTGGCGGTGAAGGCCTCTTCCTGACCACGCTCACCGGGCCCGGCACCGTGTACCTGCAGAGCCTTCCGTTCTCCCGCCTCGCTGACCGCATTGTGGCCGGCGAGCTTGCGAACCGGGGAGAGAGTGAGGGGCCGGGTGGAACCGGCATCCTCGGCGACTTCATCTCCGGCGACTAACAGGAGCCGACAGAACGCCTGATTGTATCCCTCCGGACCGGAGCACCACCGCTGGTCTTTCGGGGGAGCTGCGTCAGTCCTGAAGCGCCGATTCCGGATTGTTAATGGCAAAACGTCCGTTTTTAGGGTGGAGCGGAGGCGGAATGAGACGGAAACGAGGGTGCATGTTTGAAATATGTGTGCTGGTTTGTATTGTGGGGGCGCACCGATCCAACACTCCGTCCAGCACGCCTCCACCGCGCCATGTCGCTTTCGTGCAGTGCCGATGACCCGGACCAGCGCTCCGTCCCCCCCGATGTCGTCGTGACGGCCATGCGCCCGGCCCACCCCACGCCGAGCCTGCGACAGCCCTTTTTTCTGACCCGGGTCGAGGCCGGCTTCCCGTCGCCCGCCTCCGACTACGTCGAAACCGAACTCGACCTGGCCGAGCACCTGATCGAGCACGAGGCGGCGACCTACTACCTCCGGGTGTCGGGGACGTCCATGACCGGGGCGGGCATCCACGACGGGGACATTCTGGTGGTCGACCGGGCCGTGGAGCCGGCGGACGGGGACGTCGTGGTGGCCGCGCTCGATTCCGAGCTGACCGTCAAGCGCCTTCGGGTGCGCAAGGAGCGGCTCTACCTCGTCCCCGAGAGCGGGCAGCACGATCCCATCCCGGTCCGGGACGGGCAGGAGCTGGTGGTGTGGGGCGTCGTGCAGCACGTGGTCCACGAGGTGTCGTGAGGGTTCTCTACGCCTTCGTGCACCGCCCCGTTTATGTTGCCCCTCGTGCCCGTGGATCCCGTCATTGCTCTCATCGACTGCCAGGCCTTCTACGTCAGTTGCGAGCGCGTCTTCGACCCCGCGCTCCGCGACCGCCCCACCGTCGTGCTGTCGAACAACGACGGCTGCATCATCGCCCGCTCCGCGGCGGTAAAGGCGGCGGGCGTGCCGATGGGCGCGCCGGTGTCCAAGTGGCGGGATGAGCTGGAGGCGATGGACGCGGCGGTCCTCTCGAGCAACTACGCGCTCTACGCCGACCTAAGCCGTCGCGTGACCGCGGTGCTCGAGACGATGTGCATCGACCTGGAGCGGTACTCCATCGACGAGTGCTTCGTGACGCTGCCCGCCCTCGACCGTGACGCCCTCCGGACGCTGGGCGAGCGCATCCGTCGTCGGGTACGGGACTGGGTGGGAATCCCGGTGCGCGTGGCGATCGGCCCCACCAAGTCGCTCGCCAAGATCGCGGACGAGAAGGCCAAGGCTGAAAAGCGGGCGGGCGACGGGACGGGGGTCTACGTGTGCCCGCCGGAGCCGGACCTCGACGTGCTGCTCTACCGCACCGACGTGGGGGACGTGTGGGGCATCGGGCCGAGCTACGAGGCGACGCTGCGCGAGCACGGGGTCGCTACGGCGGCGGAATTCCGGGCGCTGCCGGATCCGTGGATCCGGTCGAAGATGACAGTGGTGGGGCTGCGCCTCGCCCGCGAGCTGCGGGGGCACCAGTGTCTCGACCTGGACCTCGTAGGGCCCGACCGCCAGTCCCTCGTCCGGTCGCGCTCGTTCGGCTCGCCCGTGGAGGCGAAGGCGGAGCTTCGACAGGCCCTCGCTAAGCATGCGCAGCGGGCCGCGGAGAAGCTGCGGGAGGAAGACCTCGTGGCGCGGGGGATCGGCGCGTTTATCACCACCAAGACGCACGGGCCACCGCCCCACTACGCAAATGAAGCCCAGGCCACGCTCGACGAGCACACTGCGGCGGCTCCGCCCTTCGTCCGGTCCTCCCGCCGTCTTCTGGACGCCATCTACCAGGCGGGCCCGGCCTACCGGAAGGCCGGCGTGATGCTGTACGCGATCCGGCCCCGGCGCCCCCATCAGGGCAGCCTGTTCGGCCGTCCCGTTCAGGATGACGAGGCCCTCATGCAGGCCGTGGACCAGATCAACGGCACGATGGGGCGGGGCACCATCGGGGTCGCGGCGGCGGGGCTGCTGGGCGACCGCGACTGGACCATGACGCGCGACAACACCTCCCAGCACTACACGACCCGATGGGATGAACTGCCGGTGGCGAGGGCGTGAAGACACGGAGCTCCCGTGCCGTCCTCGGTGCCCCGCTCGTAGGGTGGAGGATGAATGGAAAACGGACCGGGCCGAGGAACGAGCGTACGGTGATGGTCCGTTGCCGCCCACCGATCATGCTGGACTGAACTTCCCGCCGAGCCGACAACACCCGTGGTCAACAACTACTACACCCTCCGCGCCCTCGTCCACGAATGGCACGCCGACCTGGAGGGCACGACGGTCCGGGACATCTACTCGCAGACGAAGAACGAGCTGACCGTCGCGCTGGCCATGGATGATCAGGACTGGATGGTGCGCGGCTCGGTGCAACGGCCGTTTCTGTACCTGTTTCGCCGTCCGGGCTACCACAAGGCGCGTCGCAACGTAGCCACCCTCTTTGAGGGCGCCATCGGACGGGCGGTGACAGGGGTGTCCATCGCCCATCGAGACCGGCTCGTGTCCATCGAGCTGGACGGCGGGGGGCGGATTCTGTGGCAGCTCTTTGGGGCGCGGGCCAATGCCTTTCACGTCGCGCCTGACGACACGATCGTCGCCGCCTTCCAGCGCCACGATGAGCTCGCCGGAACGAAGGCGCCCGAGCCGTACGCCGCCCCAATGCCGGATACGTTCGAGGCGTTCGAGGACCGATGGAAAAACAACCGCAACAAGACGCGCCAGGCGGTCCAGTCGGCCGTGTCGCTCTTCGGGGGCGACCTGGCACGGGAGACGCTGCACCGGGCGGGCGTTACGAGTGAGGCGCCCGCGGACTGCACGGCGGCGGAGCGGCGGGCCCTCTTCGACGCGTCGATGACCCTCCGCGACGCCCTGACCGACCCGACCCCCGTAATCTACGGCGCGGGACAGTTCCCGGACGCCTTCTCACTGGTGCCGCTCCGGCACCGCGAGGAGACGCCCGCCGAGCGGTTCGACACAGTGGATGCCGCGGTGGCCGACTTCGTGCGGCGCACACTGGCCGAGCAGCACTTCCACCGTCTCTACGACCCACTGGAGGAGGCCCTCGAGTCGGCGGCCGAGCACGAACGCCGCAGCGCCGAGCGTATGGTGGAGGAGCTTCAGAGCGAGAGCCGGGCCGGGCGCTACGAGCGGTGGGGCCACCTCCTCATGGCCCAGCAGGACCAGGTGCCCGACGGGGCGGAGGAGGTGGAGCTGCCCAACCTGTTCGAGGACGGGGCGCCCGTCACCATCCCGGTCGATCCGTCCAAGTCGCCCGTCGAGAACGCAGAGCACTATTACGACCGCGCCCGGAGCACGCGGCGGTCGCGGGAGGAGGCGGAGGTCCGACTGGATGACACGATCGAGCGGGCCGAACGGGCTGAGGCCCTCCTCCACGACCTCCGAGAGATTGACACGCTCGACGGCATCAAGGACTTTCGGGACGAGCGGGAGGACGAGCTGTTGCCGTTCGTGGAGCGGGACGACGCGGACGTGGACGACTTCCCGTTCCGCCGCTTCGACCTTGGGGAGGGCTTCGAGGTATGGGTCGGCAAAAACGCACGGCAGAACCACGACCTTACGTTCCACGCCAGCCAGCCCTACGACCTGTGGCTGCATGCGCGCGGCGTGCCGGGCGCCCACACCGTGCTCCACCGTCCGAACCGCGACGCCGAGCCCGGCAAGCGCCGCCGATACGTCGCCGCGGCCATCGCCGCCCACTACAGCAAGTCGAAAGGCAGCGACGTGGCCCCCGTCATGATCACCGAGCGCAAGTACGTCACCAGCCCGACCGGCGCGGATCCCGGCGTGGTGCGCGTCGACCGCGAGGACGTGCTCATGGTGGAGCCGGGACTGCCGGAATGACGCACGGAGCGCAACACGGGATTCTTGTCCTGGCCCCTCACGCGCCACGCCTCATGAATCAAAACCCCGGCGAGATGCGGAAGCCCAGCTCCCAGGTCGTGTCGCGGCGCTGGAAGGGACGCGCGTAGTAGGTCTCCAGCAGAAGGCTCCCCAGGATGTTGAAGCGGGCGGACACCCCCGCGCTCACCACCGGAATGGTCGTGTCGGCGCTGTCGGTGTCAAACGTGAAGAGGTCCGGCCCCTCGTCGTTCGTCCAGGTTACGCCGGCATCGACGAACGGCGCCAGTGTGGTGGGCAGGTACCGGAACGGGATGAGGCTAAGGCGCTCCGGGCCCAGAAGGGGAATGCGAATCTCGGCCCGTGTCGTGAGGGCCCGCGTGCCGAAGAGGCGGTCGATCTCGGCGCACTGCGACGTGGTTGGGGCGTCGCCGAGACGGGTGCAGCCGCCGTTCTCCCGAATGCCACTCGCGATGCTCTGCACGCTGTAGCCGCGCACGAAGCCTTGTCCGTAGGGGTAGCCGATGTACTCATTCCCGATGCCAAACTCGTCGCTGAACGAGGCGCCGTAGTTTCCGACGTGGAGCGCCTGGAAGGCGAACGTGAACGGCTCGGCGTAGAGATACCGGCGCACGTCGGCCCGGGCCGTGACGAAGTTCTGTGAGCCCACCGTCGGCGTAAGGCCAACCCGCCACCGTCCGCCCTGGAGGGGCCCCGTGAGGCCGTTCGTCGTGAAGTCGCGCACGTACGCCGCACTCGCCGTTGCTAGGTATTTCGGGGAGCGGCCCCCGAGTTGATCCTGCAACGTTTCCTCCGTGCCGTCGGGGGCAAGGCCCGCCGTGCGCACATTCGTTCCGAACCCGTAGCGCGTACCGCCGAGCGAAAACTCAAACCGTCGGGTGGGGCTCAGCGGGTAGGAGGCGTTGCCACTGACGGAGGTAATGTAGGCGCGCTGCACGACGCTTCCGAGGCCGACGAGGCGTCCGGCGTCGTCCCGAAAGGGAACCGTGTTCGCCGAGAAGATGAGGGGGGTGTGACTGAGGGACCCGCCCCAGTTGAGCTGGCCGCGCTGGTTCATGTACGACACCCCGCCGCCGAGGTCACGGAAGGTGCCCTGGGCCTGCACGGCCACCCCGAGGGTCCGGTGCCCCAGCATGTCCCCGAACCGGAGCCCGATGCCCCCGGCCAGGCCGCCCCCGAACGGGCCGCCGACGGAGACGCCAATGCCGCTGGCCCGGGAAATGGACTCCAGCGACAGCGTTGGGTCGTAGTCGTCGGTCGTGTAGTCGGTAGAGTCGGGTGGAAGGCCGGTGGTGGCGTCGCGGAGGTTGGCGGCGATCAGTCCCTCGTTTCGAGACGCGGGGGAGGGCAGGATGCCGGCGGCGCGCGACGTGTCGGCGGCGCTCGCCCCCGGCTCCTGTGCGGCCGTGTCGGTCTCCGTGGGGGGACGCGTACGGTCATCCGAGGAGGGGATCCCGGCCGTGGTTCCCCCGATCGGGATGCCCTGCGCCTCGCTGGCAGGGCGGCGGACCCCGGTGTAATTGCCGTCCGCGAAGACCGACAGCATCATGTCGCCGCTCTGGGGGGCGATGGACAGCGCCGGAGATAGCGCCGTGATGCCGCTCACGCCCGTCTTGAGCCGGGTCACGCGGAACCGATCGCCATTCGACAGGTCCACGCGGTACGCGTCCTTGAACCCGTCCTGGTCGCTGACAAAGTAGAGGCTCTGTCCGTCCGGCGAGAACTGCGGATTGTGGTGCAGGGCGTCCCCGAACGGCTCCCGGACCGTCACCTCCCCGCTCGACACGTCCACCAGCCCGAGGTCCATGTTCGACGACGGGCTCAGCGTCTCGAAGTCCGTCTCTGCCCGGTCGGTCGTGAAGGCGATCGTCTCCCCGTCGGGCGCCCACGTCGGCTGGAGGTCCGCGTAGCGATCGTTGGTGAGCTGCCGCACCGACTCCGTTCCGAGCTCCAGGACGTAGAGGTCGCTGATGCCCCCGTCGGTGCCCGCGAAGGCGAGCCTCGAGCCGTCCGGCGACCACGCCGGGTTCTTCATCGACGTGACGCCGTCCACCGAGAAGCTACGCTCGATCTCCTCCTCCACCACGTTCCAGATCGTAATCTGGTTGTCGCCGTCCTCGGAGCTGACGAAGGCGAGGCGCCGCCCATCGGGCGACCACGTGCCGGAGGAGCTGATGAAGCGCAGGGCGTTGAAGTGGCTGGTGGTGCCGGCCCGGTCCAGCTCCGCGATGACCTCTCCGGTCCGGGCGTCCGCCACGTACAGGTTGAAGGAAAACAGTTCCCGTTCCGAGATGAACGCGACGTAGCGCCCGTCCGGGCTCAGCGACGGGGCGATGTTAATGCGTCCGCCGTTTGTCTCCGGGGCGAGCACCGTTTGCCCGGCGGAGTCGGGTGGCGTGCGGCCTTCCATGCGCGGCCCGTACGTCTCGCGGGTGGTCTGGGCCCACTCGTTTGTGAGGGAGTCCGCCGACACGCCGAAGAGCTCCACGTAGGCCGAGTCGAGCCCCACCTGTCCGCCCCGCTTGAAGAGGTCCGTAACGGCCTGGTCGCCGTACTTGCCGCCAATGTAGGCGAGGTACGCCTGGCCGTAGCGGTAGGGAAAGTACTCCCGCGGGTTGGCGAGGCCCTCGAACGAGGGCATGTCGTCCCGGCGCACCGCGTCCCGCATCCACATGGCCGTGTGCGAGTCCTGCCGCCCGACCGACAGGTACTCCGCCATCCCTTCAATGAGCCAGGTCGGCAGGGCGCCGAGCTGAATGCCCACGCTGTCCGCGTTCAGGCCGAGGTCGAACTGAAAAGAATGCACCAGTTCGTGGCCCAGCACGTGGTCCGTCTCCCCGTACGACGACGCGAACGGCATGACCACGCGCTCCCGCAGCGGCTCGGTGAGGCCGCCGGTGCCCGGGCTAATTGGCCGCGGCGTCACGTTGGTCTGCCGGAAGTCCGCGTCGTTGGCGTAGAAGATGATCGGCTTCTTCTCGTCGAAGCGGTGCAGAAAGATCTCGGTGTGGCGGTCGTACCAACGCTCGGCCATCCGGGCGGCGTCGCGTACGGCTTGCTCCTCCTCCGGGTAGAAGTGGAAGACAAAGTGCTCCGTCTCCAGCGTCCGAAAGTCGAACTGGTCGTACTGCACTTTATTCTGCCCGAAGTACTGCGCCCGGGCGTCCGGACCGCCGAGGAGCGCGAGGCCTGCGAAAAGTAGCGCGAGAGTGGAGGCGAGCGGGGGGAGAGATCGCATGACGAACGAAGAGAATTCGGCGGAGCGGTCGTGAGGGGGGCTGGATCTCCAGGGGATGAACGTGCCCGACCGGTGTGGTATTATGAGGGCACGATACCGCCATTACGAAATCTTGGTATTGCGAGAATGCTCGGGGCGGCCCAGCATCACATGGAGGACGATCGACTGACTTGTGGCCTCGCAGCCGAGGGGCCTGAATGACGTGCGTGACGACGGAATACGCTGCTTCCTTCGGTGACCTGCCCTCGATGGGCCGGAGCGATAGAGCGGACTCCCTTTCCTCAAAGACGTACCGTTTTCGGCGCGAGGGGAGGGCACGGTGCGGGCCACGCACGCACACAGGGAAGTGGGGGAACGCCCCACCCGATCGTTCAAGATCGCAGGGTTGCGGGGGGAGTCTCTGAATTGTACCATAGTCGTGAGAATTGCGGCACGTGTGCCTGTTGAAGCCGCGTCGCCCGCTTCCGTTCGTCGCTCTCCCGAATTGTGTGTTTGCTCTTCATGCCGACCGACGAGCCCGACGCCCCGACCGAGGTTGCCGCAGCGGGGGACGACTCGGGCAAGGCCCGAGACATTTCCCTCGACGAGTTTCAGCCCTACGGGACCCTTGCGGTCACGGGGGCATACTTCGTCCTTTTGCTCGTGCTGTACGCGCTGCTGTACTTCGTCGAGTTCGCCACGCATGCCCCCCACATCATTGAGTAAGTCCTGATCGACCATGCACGTCCACCGTTTCGAGAAGCTCTGGATCGGGCTCTCTCTTTTCCTCATCGCCGCCTTCATCGGGATTGTGCTCTTCGGGTTCACGGTGATGAACCTGAAGGTGCCCGGCGTGGAAACCGGAGAAACCGTCGATCCGGCGACCGTCCTGTCGGAGGGGCCGTTTGCAAAGCCGGGGGTGCGGAAGATTAGTGACGACCACTACGAGGTGTACATGCTGGCCCAGCAGTTTATCTTTCGACCCGGGAGCACCCAGCCCCTGACCCTGCCGGCCAATACCAAGGTGACCTTTCACATGACGAGCCCGGACGTCATGCACGGGTTCGAAGTGCCAGGAAGCGGCCTGAACTCGACGGTCATTCCGGGGCAGGTCGCGACCTTCACGACCCGGTTTCCGGAAGCCAAAAGCTACGGCATCATCTGCCACCAGTATTGTGGCTCGGCCCACCACAACATGCAGGGCGAAATTAAGGTCGTCCCCCCATCCGAGTTTGACGAGAGCAACTTGATCGCACAATGACGTTTGTCGACCACTACCCGAAAGCGGCGCGCATCGTCAAGGCCAACTTGATCGTCGCGTTCGTGGCCCTCGGCATCGGGGGCTTCTTCGGCCTCATTCAGGCGCTACACCGCACGGACGTCTTTCGGGGGTTTGTCTCCTCGGTGCAGTACTACGACGTGCTCACCGGTCACGGCGTCCTGCTGGCCCTCGTGTTCACCACCTTCTTCATTACGGGCCTCTACCAGTGGGGGGTCACGCGCACCATGGAGCGGGAGCCGGAGAGCTCCACGTTCTCGTGGACGTGGTTCGTGATGATGGTGGTGGGAACGACCATGACGGCCACGGCCATCCTCGGCGGGCTTGTGCCGGGCAGTGGCCTGAGTGCGGCGGTCCTCTACACGTTCTACCCGCCGCTGCAGGCGCATCCGCTCTTCTACATCGGCGCGGCGCTCCTGGTGGTGGGCTCGTGGCTGGCCGGGGCGGACTGGTTCTGGACCTACTGGAAGTGGCGGGACGAGAACCCCGACGCCCGCATCCCGCTGCAGACCTACATGGTGATCTTCACGTGGCTCATGTGGTACCTCTGCTCGCTGGGGCTGGCGCTGGAGGTGGTCGTGCTCCTCATCCCGTGGTCGCTCGGAATCGTCGAGAAGATTGACCCGCTACTGCCCCGCACACTCTTCTGGTACTTCGGGCACGCGGTGGTGTACTTCTGGCTGCTGCCGGCCTACTTCGTGTGGTACTCCATTCTGCCGAAGCTCTCGGGGGGGCGCCTCTTCAGCGACCCACTCGCCCGAATCGTCTTCGTCTTCTTTCTGCTCTTGTCGACCCCCATCGGCTACCACCACCAGTACGCGGACCCGGGCATCACCCTGGTCTACAAGATGTGGGCCCTCATCATGACGCTCGTCATTCTGCTGCCGAGTCTCATGACGGCCTTTACGGTCATTTCGTCCATGGAGCACGGGGCGCGCCAGCGTGGCGGCAGCGGCTATTTTGCCTGGATGGCGGCGTTGCCCTGGGGCCAGCCCGCGTTTGTGGGCTGTGCGCTGGCCGGCATCATGTTCGCCGCGGGCGGGTTTAGCGGCATGGTCAACGCCTCGCTCAACATCGACATGCTGGTCCACAACACCGCATGGATTCCCGGCCACTTCCACCTCACGGTGGGGACGGCGGTGGCCCTCACCTTCATGGCAATCACCTACTGGCTGCTACCGCAGCTGACGGGGAAGCAGCTCAAGTTCAAAAACCTGGCCCTGGCCCAGCCCTACACGTGGTTCATCGGAATGACGCTGATGTCCAACGCGCTCCACCGGCAGGGCCTGGCGGGCGTGCCGCGCCGCGTGGCGGAGCCCCAGTACGCGGGCATCGACTACGAGGTGCCGTTCGGCACGATGGCGGAGATGGACTGGCAGGTGGCGATTGGGGGCACCATTCTCTTCGTCTCGATGGTGCTCTTCCTGGTGGTAATCGGGGGCACGTGGTGGAGCGGCGCCCCCGCCACCGACGTGGACGACGTGATTCCGCCCGCCCTCTCCGGGCCGGAGCACTCGCCGAAGATCCTGGACAACCTGAAGCTCTGGATGGGCGTGGCCGTGGCGCTGGTCCTCATCGCCTACACGCTGCCGCTGGCCGAGATGGTCATGGACGGCCTCTTCTCGCCGGGGGCGTTCCCGGCGCCGATGTAGGCGTGTGCGGGCGCCGGAGAGGCGCCCGGTGCTTCTGAGCTGGGAGCGAATGCGACCGTAAATGGGATCCGCCCAGTGGCTGCCTAGACGATTCCTGGACTTCTGCTCGATGAGTACCGATTCTCCCGAGACGGATAGTGCTTCGTCCCCGTCTGCTCCCGACGAGGTGAATCCCTGGGTGGTCCGCTTCTTTCTCATTCTGGCGTTCGGGCTGGCATTCGGGATTGAGGGAATGACCCTGGTCCGCAGCTACCTCCTGAGTGGGGAGGAGGAATCGGGACCGGTGGCCGAAGAACAGGGCCCCCCGGGGGACTCACTGGGGGGGCAATCGTCCGACGCCCCCCTCCGGATCGGCGACGACCTCCTGCCGGCCACCGACGTGACGGAGCGCGTGGTGGAGATGCAGGTTCGAGCCCAGTCGTCTGGGCCCTGGACCTTCCGGCTCGCCGTCGTGGTGGAAAACAACGCGGAGACGCCCTACCGCCTCACCCTTCGGGCCCTGGAGACGGACGACGGCGCGGTGCTCGACGAGGTGCAGACGGCAACCTGGCCCCCTGGCGACTCCACACGGTTCCGCGCCACCTGGCCGATGGGGGCCGACGCCCGCCCGCAGTCGCTGACCGCCGAGGCGGAGCTGCAACGCGCCGAGGATTCTACCCGCACCGTGCGCCGGCGCATTTCGTTCGGGCACGTGCCGGTACAGATGGAGCGCTAGTCGATGAGAGCCCCTTCAAGTTCCCAGCCGAGAGTCAGCCCGGCGCGCAGTTCCTGTCCCCGTTGCGAGTGTTGATGCTCCCCCGAGAACGCAGGCGCTCTGTCCCCAAAATTGGGCGGCGAGGGCGCTGTCGACGCGCATGCCGGGAGGCAGCGGCTCGGGCGCCCACCGGCCCCGGGATTGCCTCCGTCGGTCGGCGCGACCGGCCCCGGGTTGAGAAGCGCCGGATAGCCTCACGTCCCCTCAAGAGGGATCTTCCCCCTATCTTCTCCTGTTGTGACATGGCCTATATCTCGTCGCAAAGCGCTGTTGCCCCCACCACACAGGATTCTCTATGGAGCTTGAGTCGGGACGCCCGCGCCACGAACAAATCAGCGACTGGCTGCGCGATCAGATCGAGGAGGGCACGTACGAGGTCGACGAAAAACTCCCCTCCGAAAAGCAACTGGGAGACCGGTTTGACGTAAGCCGGGTGACGGTGCGGCGGGCCCTCCAGACGCTGGAGAGTGAGGACTACATCTATCGCCGACAGGGGCTCGGCTCGTTCGTCAAGGAGCGCCGGGCCGCGCAGGGCCTCGTGCGCCTTACTGACTTTGCGCAGGACATGGCACAGGCGGGCCTCGAGGCGTCCTCCCAGGTCGAACACCACGCGCCGGAGACGCCCCCGCCCGCAGTCGCCGTTCATCTGGACACCGGCGACCAGACGGTCATGCGACTCGACCGTCTTCGCCTCGGGGACGGGCGGCCCGTCGCGTTTGACCGGACCTGGCTCCCCATGTTCTACGCGCAGCTCTTGGAGGACCACGACCTGGAGGAGGAGACGATCTACCAGATTCTCGAAGCGGAGTACGACATCCCTGTCCTGCGCGGCCACTACCGCATCACGGCCGCCAACGCGGACGCCCCCATCACGGACCTGCTCGGCGTGGACGCCGGGGAGGCACTGCTCCTCATCGAACGCCTGTCGCTGACGGAGGGCGAGAAGCGCGTCTACTTCCAGCGGCGGTACTATCGTAGTGATCGGGTGGCGTACGAGCTGGAGCTGGCCCGCGACACCACCCGGCAGGGCGTGGCGGAGCACGGCATGCCGCTCCGCGAGTTTGAGCCGGTCTTTGGGGACGAAGCCGAAGAGCATGGCGAATAGCTGCGGTCTCATGGGATGGGGGAGCCCCACTCTGAGGCCGTAATGGAGGCCGTTCAGGAGCGATCCAAGGTCGCACCGGTGCTCATAGGCGGCGGGATTCAGTGGCGCGGCTGCGCTGTCCGAGGCGGACGTAGGCATCGCGCTGTCGTGAGGGCATCGGTGTCCATGGAGGCCGCAGACGCGCTCCTCTACGACCCCGACCCCGGGCTCGTCCCGTGGCTTCAGCATCTTAGCCGCCGCACCCACCAGGTGATTCAGTAGAATTTGTGGTGGACGTTCGGCTACAACGCCGTTGGCCTCGGCCTCCCTGTTTCGGGCCTGCTGCCTCCGATCAACGCCGTCGTCGTCATGACGCTGAGCAGCGTTCTCGTGATGGGCAATGCCGTTCGGCTTTGACGAACAGCGCCCCCGGAGACAATCTTGTAGAGGAGGGCCCTTGCTCCGCGAGCGAAACCATTTCCATGCTCTAGAAATAGAAGAGCCCGATCCCGTAGTTGTTAATACATATTACAACATAAGACGGGCCGGTCCACGGTCGAGCGACACGTGAGGCCTGCCCCCGACTGGGACTGGATGAGACGGGTGCCCTCACGCCTTGCGGGGGCTCAGGCGTCGCCCGCTGTCCGTTGCCTCATGTCCACCTCCACTTCCCTTTCGAACCGACCCAACCTCCCATGCTATTCCGACGGATCAGCGACGAGAAGCTTGCGCAGTACGCCTACCTGATCGGCTGTCAGGAGACCGGCGAGGCGCTTCTGGTCGACCCGGAGCGCGACATCGATCGCTACCTCAACATTGCCAAACGAGAGGGACTCGAAATCACCGCCGTCGCTGAAACTCACATCCACGCCGACTTCCTGTCCGGCGCCCGCGAACTGGCCGAGCGCACCGACGCAGCGCTCTACCTCTCAGACGAGGGTCCCGATGACTGGAAGTACGAGTGGGCCCAAGGGCCGACCCAAAGCGGTGGGGACTACGACGTGACGTGGCTCTACGACGGCGACACGTTCGCGATTGGCAACATCGAGATCACGGCCGTCCACACCCCGGGGCACACGCCGGAGCACCTTTCTTTCCTCGTGACCGACCGCGGCGGCGGGGCGACGGCGCCAATGGGCCTTCTAAGCGGAGACTTTCTGTTTGTCGGCGACCTCGGTCGGCCGGACCTCCTGGAGTCGGCGGCCCAGGTGGAGGGGGCGATGGAGCCGGCGGCGCGCACGCTTTACGAGTCGGTCCAGCGCGTGCTGGAGATGCCGGACCACCTGCAGGTGTGGCCGGGCCACGGGGCGGGGTCGGCCTGCGGGAAGGCCCTCGGCGCGGTGCCCCAGTCCACGCTCGGGTACGAGAAGCAGTTCAACCCGATGATCGAGGCGGCCCGCGAGGGGGAGGAGGCGTTCGTCGAGTCCATCCTGGCCGGCCAGCCGGAGCCGCCGACTTACTTCGCCCGCATGAAGCGAGACAACAAGGAGGGAATGCCGGTGCTCGGCGGGCTGCCCTCTCCCTCCGAGCTCACGGTCCGCGAACTTGAGGACGCCGTGACCAGCGAGGGGCCTACCGGCGAGAAGCCCCTCATCATCGACACGCGGCCGGGCCGGTCGGCCTACATGGCCGGCCACATCCCCGGCAGCCTCTGCGCACCGATGAACGGCAGCTTCAGCACGGTGGTCGGATCGCTGGTGGAAGATGAAAACGCTCCGATTGTGCTCATCGCAGACGAGGAGGACGTAGAGGAGGCGGTCCGCGACCTGGTGCGCATCGGATACGACAACGTGACGGGCTTTGCAGAGATCGAGACGCTCCAGCGCTACTTCGAGGCGGGCGGCCCGAGCGAGACGATTGACGAGATCACGTTTGCGGACTTCGGCGCCGAATTGCAGGATGAAACGACAGGTGTGCTCGACGTGCGCTACCGCTTGGAGCATGAGGAGGGGCACGTGGAGGGGGCGATCAATGTCTCCTACACCCGCCTGCCGGAGCGGGAGGCGGACCTGCCGGAGGGGAAGACGCTGCTGGTGCACTGCGCGAGCGGGGCACGGGCGGCGGCCGCCTCGTCGTACCTGGCGCGGGCCGGGCACTCGGTCAAGTATGTGAACGACCACTTCCGGAACTACGAGCCAGACTCCGAGGAGGCAGTGACCGCGTAGAGCTGTTAGCGCGTCGCAGTTGGAGTGCCCAAACAAAGTGCCGGGCGCTCCCTCGCGTCGCTCCACTGCCGTCCGTCCATCTGACCCTCAATTTTATGTATGCGGCCTGGCTTGGCGCTCTTCTTGTTGGCTTAGTGCTTGGCCTATTAGGATCCGGAGGGTCGATCCTCACTGTGCCCGTGCTGGTGTATCTGGTGGGTGAGCCCGGCAAGCTCGCCATCGCCGAGTCCCTCGGCATTGTGGCCCTTATCAGTCTCGTCGGGGCCATTCCGCTCGCCTTTCGTGGACGGGTGAGCTGGCGGACTGTGGGCTGGTTTGGCGGGCCCGGCATCGTGGGGGCGTACGCCGGCGCCTACCTGTCGCAGTTCATGTCGGGGGCCGTGCAGCTCGTGATTTTTGCCCTCGTGATGCTCGGGGCGGCGGCCTTGATGTTTCGCCGCCCCCCCTCCGATCGGATGGATGAGCCAGGCCGGGCCTTCTGGAAGGTGATGGGGGACGGTCTGGGCGTGGGGGTGCTTACGGGCCTCGTGGGCGTCGGGGGCGGATTTTTGATCGTGCCGGCCCTGGTGGTGCTCGGGGGCCTCTCGATGCACCTTGCCGTTGGCACCAGCCTCGCCATCATCGCCCTCAAGAGCGCCGGCGGATTCGTGAAGTACCTCGACGTGATGGAGGCGGCCGGCCTCACGATTCACTGGGATCTGGTGCTGGTCTTCTCCGGCATTGGCATCGTGGGTAGCTTCGTGGGGGGACACATCGGGGCGCATGTGCCGCAGAAACGCCTCAAGCGAGGCTTTGCGGTCTTTCTGGTCGTGATGGGCGTGGTGGTCCTCGGACAAAATCTAGTGAGATTGTTCGGCTGATGGGCTGGCCGGGGACTTCGCGATTGTGAGACTGATGGATTGGAGGCGCTGCAGATTGAGCGACTGTGGGGGATGCTCGAAGCGGCCCCTGCTTCCCCGGCACGTCTTCGGAGAAGGACTTCCGATATGCTCTCGGCATGCCTCGACCTGCCTACCCTCCGGTGGGCCGATGTGGAGTCTCCGATTCCAGTGTAGCAGGGGCATCGTCTCGACTGTGACCGACGGCCGCCGTTCTGGCGTGTCCATCGCCTGACCCATGGACGGCGGGACGGCGATACAGAAGAACTTGGCTCTTCTCCGCACCGCCTGTCCATGGTAGGGACTGGCCCCCGCGGTCCTACAGACTACGGAGGCATGCCCCGCTCCAGGTGATAACGGTTCGTTAACCGTTTGGTGATGTTGACGATAACACACCTCTGATGCGAAAGAAGTTTGTGGAACTGCGCTCCATGCCGTTTCACGATTCCAAACAGTGTCCCCATGACCTTCGACGTGGTTTCACCGTGGGACAGCTTCTTCGTGCTAGTCGCGTTCCTTGGGGTCTGGCATTGTACATTACTTGCGATCATGGCTGTGGCCCGAATACAAGGAACCGGCCGGTGGTATCTGAGCGGCGCATTCGGGGGGCTTGGGTATACTCAGGTCACTTTGACGCTGCTCTCCATGAATCTCGGAGAACAGCTTCCGTTCTGGATGCCGTTTCAGTTTCCGCTTGCGAGCATCGGGATGGCCATTGCCCCGTGCTTCTACCTGTGCGTGCGACACCTTCTCCGCCCCGGTCGGTCGCCAGACTGGAAAGACGCGCTGCACTTTTTGCCAGCGGCCATCCAGTTCTGCATGCAGATTCCAGTCCTGCTCGCAGGGCCGCTACGCCCGGATCTCGCGACCCACTACACGTCTATTGGTCTGGCCGACTCCTTCATTCCGGGGGCCGAGCTTCCCCGGGTGATCGGACTGGTGTACCTCGGATTGGTGGCCTACCTGCTGTGGGCCCACTCCCAGCGGTCAGACGTTGATCGTGATGCTCGATTCCCCCTGGCGTGTGCGGTGGCCATCACACAGGCCGGCCTTTGCCTCTTGATCCCCATCTTTTCGGCGGACTCGTACGCGTGGCTTCGGCCCGTCGGAATTGGCGGCGTGACCACCGCCCTGGTCGTGAGCATAGCGGCTACTCTGGTCTCGTTTCGGGCGCAGCCCAACAGGCGGCAGGTTGCGTCGACCAGAGGCTCCGGAGACCGGATTGCCCCGTTTGCGTCTGTGACGGCCGAGAACGATGTGCCCGCGGGCGCCGGCCTGGTGGAGACCATCGGGCCGATCAGGCCAGCGGCTCGCGACACGGAGAACGGCGACTCAGTCCCCGCTGGTAACATATCCGTGACGGCCGCCGGGCAACGGAAAGACGGGGCCGAGCCCGAAGCCGCCGACGACAAGGCGGCCTCCTCCAAGTACGAAACGTCGTCGCTGTCGCCCGAACAGAAAGAGCGTTTCTGCACCCAAATTGTCCAGCATATGGAGGCGGAAGAGCCGTACTTGGACGGCGACCTTACGCTCCGGCAGATGGCCGACCAGGTCGATGTGCCACCGCGCTACGTCTCTCAGGTCATCAACGAAAAGCTCGATCAGAGCTTCACGGAGTGGGTCAACAGTTATCGGGTCGAAGCGGCCAAGAACCTGCTGGTCGATGATGCGCGCGAGCACTTGACGGTGGTTGCCATCGCCCACGAGGCGGGATTCAATTCGAAGTCGACGTTCTATTCGGCCTTCAAACGGAAGGCCGGGACGACCCCTGCGGCGTACCGGCGGACGCAGCGGGCGTCCTCGGCCGCGTAGGGTGATGAGAAGCGGCGCGGCCGGTATTCCGCGGCTGGCGACTCCACTGGCCCTGGCCCGTACATCAGTCCCCCGGTTGCCCTGGGCCAAGAGCCCACGGTGATGGGAAATCGTTGGGCCGGGAGAAAGCTTGGTCAGGTCTCTTGCCCGAGCCTGGGCGGATCGGCGGCGGGACCCATCCTTCGTGTGCGCCAACCGGTTCCCCCAGCCGCCACGGGGAGAATGAAAAGAGCACGCGGGGGCCCAGCCAGGTCTTTGCCCCGCGTTGTCCCAAACGCTTGCGACCGGGTCGGTGAGCCGAGGCAGTCTCGATCGATAGCCCCCACGCGCCCATCGGCGATTAAGGTCGGCACAGCGGCCCCCTAGCCTCTATGGTGGAGAGCACAGGCCCGCACGCCTTTCCTCCTCACATCTGCCTACGGTCCTCTCTCGTGTAAGGCTGGACTCTCGTCAAGAGAACGCGGGCTCGTGCAGGTCCCATCCGGCGCGTTCCAAACGACACAGGGGACGTTCCGACATCACGATCTCGGACGGGGATCGCGATGTCGAACGTCCAACCGCTTGAAGTTGAACGACGCTGGGGTGTATGGCGGCCATATTGGGAATTGTGTTCACATCCGGCTCCAACGGGGCGTGCTCACGACCTGCTCCCACCTGCTTCTCAACTCCGCCAGCAAAGCAATGGCCCCTTCACGCCACTCGCAGAACCCAGATTCTGCGCCCACTGACTCACGCAACCACGGCCCTTCACCTTTCCCGTCTCTACTGCGGCACGCAGCGGCCGCCGGGGCGGGACGTCTTCTGGTGCTTCTGCTGGGACTGTGTGTTGTCATCGCGGCCCCCGCATCGGCCCAGCAGGATAGAACCGGTACGGTCACGGGGGTCGTGACGGACTCGGCGCGAGGCACTCCACTTCCCGGCTCCAACGTACAGTTGTCCGAGGTGGGGCGCGGGACCAGTACGGACCGCAACGGGCGATTCCGTATCGAGGGCATACCCGCCGGGGAGCACACGCTCCGCGTAACGTACATTGGGCGCAAGCAGGAACGCCGGACGGTGAGCGTAAAGCCCAACGAGATCACGCAGGCGGATGTCGTGCTTACCCGAAAGGCCACCGAGATGGGTGGGGTAAGCGTCAGTGCATCCCCAATTGTGGGGTCGCAGGAGGCCGCGCTCTCGCGACAGAAGGCCGCCCCGGTGGTCAAAAATATTATTGCCTCGGACCAGGTCGGGAAGTTTCCGGACCAGAATGCGGCGGCCGCCCTCTCGCGGGTCCCTGGGGTTGCCATTCAGCGCGACCAGGGCCAGGCCCGGTACGTCAATCTTCGCGGCACTCCGCAACGGTGGACGCGACTTGCAATCAACGGGCTCAATGTGATTGGGTCCGAGGGCCGCGTCGTCCGGTTCGACGAGATTCCGGCCCCGATCATTCATTCGACGGAGGTAACAAAAGCAATTGCCCCGAACAAACCGGCCTCCGCGATCGCGGGGCAGATCAATGTGGAGACCGCCTCGGCGTTCGACAATCCCGGGTTGCATGTCAACGGGGAGGTGTCCCCGGGGTACATGGGCATGAGTCAGGACCTCCAGTACGACGCGTCGGCGCAGATCTCCAATACGTGGAACGAGACCCTCGGCATCGTCCTGACCGCCTCTCGGTACAAGCGAAATCAGGTTACGAACAACATTGAAAGTGGCTACGAGATCGGTCCGGACGGCAGGCTCTGGCCCAGCGAGGCCGACTATCGGGTGTACTACCTCGACCGCACCAATAATGCCTTTAGCGGCCGGTTCGACCTTCGCCCGAGCGAGACACAGGAATTTTTCGTCTCCTCCACCTACGTCGAGTTCAACGACGACGAGCAACGAAACCAGTACGTGTTCGATTTAGGCGGCGCCTCTGGGTTTCAGGAGGGCTCGAACACCCCTACGCAGGGCACCCTGCAGGACGTCTCTAGGAACGGGCTCCTCGGCCCGGGGCGGTACCGCAACAGCACCTGGACGAACATGGTGGGCGGAGAGAGTCAGTTTGGGGCCTGGGATCTCAGCTACCGGGGGAGCTACACACGGACGTCATCATCGGCGGAGCTCCCGCTCATGCGACCGGGGCAGTCCAGTCCGTCGCTGACCGCCGAGTACGACTTCAGCGACCCCAACTTCCCATCGCTCGACCTCTCCAGCCCGACGTCCTCGTCCGTCGACGACCTCTCACAGACCGACTACGAGACTGATCTCGGGCTTGACATCAACAGCCAGTCCGACACCGACGCCTACGCAGCCAAGATCGATCTTCAGCGCAACTGGAGCCTCTTCGGCACCTCCTCGGACATTCAATTCGGGGCCAAGTTCGACACCCGAGAGAAGAGCGGGTACGACTTCGCAGTGAGCACTATCCCCTTCTATTTGCTCCAAAAGGCCGGTGCGCCCGCAATCGATTTTGAGGGACAACTGATGGACGAAGGGCTGCGAAGCGATTTTCCCTTTCCCAATCGCTACGACCTGGAGCGGTTTGACGTGTCGGGACTGGAGAATGAGTTTGACCGCGCCGTCCGTCAGCTCGAAGAAGCCGGCCTGTACGACCGGAGTGAGGCCGTGCCGGATGAAAATCGGTACACCGTGCAGGAAGACATCTATTCCGGCTATGTCATGAACACCTGGTCGCCGTCGTGGGGGAGCGTGCTGGGCGGCGTCCGTGTCGAGCAGGCCGGCTATGAAAGCGACGGGTTTCGGGTCGTGGACGACGGCTCAGAGTCGGTATCGACCTCCACCAGCGAGACGGAATTCTTTCCCAGCCTCCACGTCAATGTCGACGTGACAGACGACATTCGAATTCGGGCCGCCGGAACGCGTACCATCGGCCGTGCCGGCTTCGCCGAACGGCGCCCAAGCGTGAACATTGATGACGCCAATCAGACCATCAACGGAGGGAATCCGTCCGTGAAGGCGGAAAAGGCCTGGGGGGCGGACCTCAGCTTCGAGTACTACCTGTCCGGGGCGGGAATTGCGTCCGTAAGTGGCTTCGGCAAATGGATTCGCAACCCGCAGTTTGCGTCCGCCACGATCGTGGACGGCGATCGATTCGACGCCGACGGGCGCGACCGCAGCGGATACATCTACGAGACCACGCTCAACGGACAGGACGGGCGCATCTACGGCGTCGAAATGGAATACTCTCAGCAGTGGATCTTCCTGCCCGGCGCGCTGGGGGGGCTAGGCGTGCAGACGAACGCCACGTTCCTCGATAGCAAGTTTACGACGCCCGACGCCCCGAACACAGAGCCTCGCGAGGCCCGATTCCCAGGCACCTCCGATGCAATCTTCAACGGGTCCGTCTTTTACGAGCGCTATGGCCTCTCGGCACGTCTCAGTTACCAGTGGCGCGACGACTGGGTCGATTCGTTGGACCCGACCGATGAACGCCTCGACACCTACTGGGACGACGAATCCCGCCTGAGTGTGTCGGCTCGCTACTCCTTTTCCGACCGCTACACCGTGTTCGCCGACGCAAACAACTTGACCGACGAGCTGGGACGTCGCTATAAAGGCAGCGAGGGCAACCCGCTTGAGGTAGAAGGGTTTGGCCGGCGCTATCAAATCGGCGTGCGGGTGAGCTACTGATGCCCTCTGCTCCCGACCTCGTTTCTCCCCTCAGCCAAGCGCGTGTTTCAACCATGTTCTACTCAGCATCCATGCAGCCCCGAGCCGTGGTATTCTCTGCCCTCATCACTGCGTTTTTGATCGTCGGCTCTGTGCTCCCTGCGCAGTCTCAGCCCCGTGCGCAGGCATCGTCGGCGGCACGGGTGGCGATAACAGCGGCCGACGCGGAGCGTATGGCTTCTGGAACGTACCGCCTGACGTGGAGTCAGACCTCGACGGAAACCGCCGTCTCAATCTACGTGTCCGGCCGTCCCGATGCGGCGCCGGCGCAGATGCACCGCCTCGCCACCGACGTCCGGGCAACACGCTATGAGGCCACCGTGCCGGACAGCATCGCGCGTCCCTACTTTGTGATTCAGCCCGACCGCGAGGGCGCTGGGCGTCGGACGGCCACTCGCGTGCTTCCGCTCGAGGGGGGACGCAATTTCCGGGACCTCGGCGGCTATGCCGCCGCGGAAGGGCAACGCGTGAAGTGGGGAACGGTCTATCGATCGGGCGTGCTGTCGAATCTCACCGATGCGGATTACGACTACCTGGAGCATCTCGGCATCAAGGTGGTCTGCGACTTTCGGTCGTCGGACGAGCGCGTCTCCGAGACAACGAATTGGCGCGGTGCCTCAACCCCGAAAATCATTTCCTGGGGGTACACAAACGAGAGCGGAGACGACCTAAAAACGCTCTTCTCAGGGGACCTCACCGCCGAGAAAATGCACGGGGTGATGATTGAGATGTATACCCGAATCGCATACCAGCACGCCGACAAGTACGCTACGATGTTTCGCCACGTGGCCGAGGGCAAGACCCCGCTTCTCTTTCACTGCTCGGCCGGGAAAGACCGCGCGGGCACCGGGACAGCGCTCCTGCTCAGCGCACTGGGCGTAGACCGCGAGACCATCGTTCAGGACTACGCGCTGTCGGACGACGTTGTCGACTACGAGGCGGAGTACAGCGACGCCTTCGAAAACCCTCAGGAGGAGGGGGGCATCGTCGCCAAACTGGCGCGGCTCTCCCCCGAGGTCCGGGCCCCGCTTTTTGAGTCGGATCCGGCGTATATCCAGTCAATGTTTGCTACGCTCGAAGAAGAGCACGGCTCCGTAGCGGGCTTCATCAAAGAGGTCATGGGCGTGAGGCCGGAAACGCTGGCACAGATGCGGGCTCGCCTTCTCGAATGAGGCGTCCTCTCCGGGCAGGGGGCAGGGCAGTAGGCCCCGCGTGTCTTCTCGATCGGGCCCGTTGGGACGAACGCCGCAGGGATGCTCGTCGGTGCAAGTCCTCCCCTCTGGTCGGCTCCGATGAATGGTGCCCAGTGGGGCGGCGGCAAAAATGACACTTGCCTGCCTCACCGCTGGTGGCATCACTGCCCAACCCTTTCTTGCTGCTCCCCACTTCTGCTGCCTGGCGGATACTGCTCTGGCCGTCAGTCACCAACCACTGCAGGGGCGGTTCACCACGGTAGGAGTCCTGTGCCGGTCGAGTGAGAGGAGCCCACACACCTCTGAGGGGTAAATCGGCAGGACGTGGGGCCGCGGCGCTTCCCTCTAATGCGGTCCTCGTCCCTATGGTGGAGGGAGGCACCCGCCCAGAGGAGAGGCAGGCCTACCACGGAGGTCTGCCCGAGCTCTGTCCCGGAATAAAGCGGGGGTGGTCGTGCCGACGAGCGCAGCCCCGTGCTTCGCCGCCGCCTCGTTCCGGAGCGCCGCGCGAGGTACCGACGCGCAAGATTCGTCCCTCGAAGGACCGAGGATGCCCAGGTCCTAGCTCTATTGCTCTCGGCCTCGCCGCGAACGGGGCTGGGGAACCAACAGCCACCAAAAACGAAGGGACCGCACGGCGTGCGGCCCCAATCCGGGCATGAGGCGTCCGTTCAGGGTGCGCCCCCGTCCTGTTTCTTAGCCTCATCCATCTTTCTCCATACCACCGGCAATGGTTGTCGACACCAGTGTCTGGGTTGTTCTCCTCGGGGCCACCATCACGGCCGTCGCCACCGGACTGGGGGCGGTGCCCTTTCTGTTCGTCCGGGAGGTGGGGGACTGGTGGCTCGGCGTGTTCAATGCCGCCGCGGGCGGGCTCATGCTGGCGGCCAGCCACAGTCTCATCGCCGAGGGGTCCACGGTGGGTACGGGACGCACCCTGATTGGCATTCTGGTCGGGCTGGCCCTCATTCTGGGGGCCAATACCTTCATCAGTCGAGGCGACGACCACGACGTGGCCGAGCTCGCGGGGGCCGACGCCCGGAAGGCGCTCCTCATTCTGGGCATCATGACGGCGCACTCGTTTGCCGAAGGGGTGGGGGTGGGCGTCTCGTACGGGGGCGGCGACGAACTCGGGGCGTTCATCACCGCGGCCATCGCCATCCACAACATTCCGGAAGGCCTGGCCATCAGCCTGGTGCTCGTGCCGCGCGGCACGCCCGTCTGGAAGGCGGCGGGGTGGAGCATCTTTACGAGCCTGCCGCAGCCCCTCATGGCGGTCCCCGCCTTTCTGTTCGTCCTCGTCTTCGAGCCGTTTTTGCCGATCGGCTTCGGGCTGGCGGCCGGCGCGATGATCTGGATGGTGTTCGCCGAGCTCATCCCGGACGCGCTCGACTCCATTTCCGGGCCCACCGCGGGGGCGGCCGTCACGCTGTCGTTCGCCGCCCTCTTCGCGTTCCAGCACTTCGTGCTGCACGTGTAGGGCGAGTCGCGACCCAGGAGTCCCGCCCCGGACGCTGGTGCCCTGCCAACCCCGCCCGGTTCGCGTCGAGTGGATTCGCCCTTGGATGGGCGCGCGCTGGTCTCCGCAAACGTCTATTCTCTGATCTTCTGTCTGCTTCCGACCCCAGCGCGGACGGAGTCCCCACTACACGGGCCACTCCTGCCGATTCCAGGCCTGGTCCCAGAACATCCACTCGTAGCGGACGCTCGTGGTGAACGCCGTCTGGGCCCGGCTCCGGGCGGTCTCGTCGGCCGCGTCGGCGAATCGCTGCAGGCGCCCTAGCAGGTTGGCCATGTACTCGTTGAACTCCGGATCGCGGTACATGGCAAGCCACTCGGCGTAGGGGTGATCCTCGGGAATCTCGCCCATCTCGCGCTCGAGGCGCTGGCCGAGCTCTATGTACAGCCAGGGACAGGGCGCGATGGCGGCCGTCCCCTCCACGAGCGTGCCGCGCTGGGCCCGATCGATCATGTGGTTCTGGTAGGCACGGTTGTTTGGAGTCAACTGGAGCTGGCGAATGTCCGACGGGCCGTACCCGAGCTCCTCGCCGTAGCCTTCGTGGAGCTCCCCCTCGACGACGATCGCGAGGCGGGCCGCGTCAATGAACCAGAGCTTGTCGTCCGGGTCCGCACAGCGGGTGGAAAGGAGGGAGGTGGCGTCGGCGAACGCCTCCAGGTAGCGCGCGTCCTGCATCTGGTAGAACTTAAAGGTGTCCGGGTCCAGCGTGCCCTCGGCCAGGGCGTGGACGAACGGGTGGTCGAAGGCCTCCGTCCACGTGTCGTCGGCGTGGTCTAGGCAGGCCGCCGCAAAGGGAGGCACCGAGAAGGCACGGGTGTCGAGAGGGGCAGTCAGGTCCATGACGATGGCTTCGCAGGGTGGGTGCGGAACGAAAGGGGGGCGAAGCCAGGGGCAACGACGCCCACGGAAAGACGGAAAAGATGTGTGCTTTCCTGCGCCGGCATGACCCGGATCAGGTTCGGAGGGACTTTCTCAGCCCGGCCGCCGTGTGGCGCCGAACACCCCTAGCTTCGTTCTCAACGATACGCAGGAGAGTGGAGAGCATCTACCGTGCGAGCACCGACCGGCGCCTGTGTCGGGTAAATTTCCAAAACCTTTCTCCGAAGCCCTCACGGACGCGTCGCTAAGCCCGATCCGGGGAGTCCGCCGCGGGAAACCGCACGGTGAAGCAGCTGCCCTCCCCCTTCGCGGTCTCCACCTCGATGGTGCCGCCCATCTGCTCGATCGCCTGCTTCGTAACGGCCAGGCCGAGGCCCGTGCCCTCGTACGTCCGCCCGGGGCCTTCCGACTCCTGGCGGAACGGCTCGAAGAGCTCCGGCACACGGTCCGGGTCCATGCCGACGCCGGTGTCCTCGATCTCCAGGACCACGTCCTCTCCTTCGCTGCCGGCCCGGATGTGGACCGCGCCGCCCTCCTCGGTATACTTCAGCGCGTTGGAGATCAGGTTCTGGAGGGCAATTCGCAGGCCGCCCTCGTCGACGCAGGCCCGAAGAGGGGCGCCGGACGTCTCCACGTTCAGGTCGATGCCCATTGTGCGTGCCTCGGGTTTGAATAGATCGGCGGCCTCCATCGCCTCGTCCGCCAGGTCCAGTGGGCTGCAGTCGAGTTCCATCTCCCCGGCCTCCAGCCGCGAGAGGTTGAGCACCGTGTCGAGCGTCTCGAGCAGGCGGTGTCCGCTCTCTTCGATGAGGCTGGCAAACTGATCGAGAGTGGTGACGGCGTCGGAGGGCGAGCCCGAGTATTCCGACAGGCTCGTGGCCTCGTCCCCGATCACCTCGGCGAACCCGATGATCGAGGTCAGTGGGGTCCGGATCTCGTGGCTCATGTTGGCGAGGAAGGCGCTCTTCATCCGGTTCAGGCGCTCGGCCTCCTCTTTGGCCGAGACAAGCTCGCCCTCGTATTCGATCCGCCCGAGCACGAGGGCGGCGTAGGTCGAGAGAATCTCGATCAGGCGGCGGTCGAAGTTCGCGATGGCCCCGGCGTCCAGGGACGCGACCGAGATGGTGCCGTGCCCCCCAATTGGCACGACGGCCGTGGCCCGTACGGCCCCGTAGTCGACGGCATTGTCGAGGGCCTCCAGGTCGTCGAACACAGCCGTGTCCCCCTCCCGGAAGGCCGTGGCCACGACGCCTTCGCCCGCCACGTCGAAGGTTGGCGGGTCGGGAAGATGCGTGGACACGTCGGGCGAGGCCTGAACGGGAACGAGCCGGTCGCCCTCACGGAAGCGGACAATGACGAAGGGGTATCCAAACACCTCGTTCACGAGGTCGACGATGCAGCGGCCCACCGCAGTTTTGTTCTCGGCACGGAGAACTTGGCTCGTCGTGGTGTAGAGGGCCTCCACCTTTTCCTGACGGTCCTGGAGCCCCTGCTCACGGCGCTTCCGCATCGTGATGTCGGTGGCCACCCCGATGATGCGTTCGAGCCGTCCGTCCTCGTCGTACACGCCCGCGGCCCGGTCGCGCACCCATCGGACAGTGCCGTCGGGCTGGACGACCCGATACGTCTCCTCGTAGGCGTCTGGGTCGTCGCGCTGGGTCTCCAGGGCCGCCTGGACGCGCTCCCGGTCGTCCGGATGGATCGCCTCCACGACGGCGTTTGGATGATCCTGGAGCTGCTCGGTCGGGCGGCCCCAGATCTCCTCGTAGGCGTCACTGATGAACTCAATCTCCGACTTGTCCGCCGGGCTCATCCACACCACGTCCGTAATGTTCTCGCGGAGCTGCTTCAGCAGGTGCCCGCGCTCGCGGAGTTTGCGCTCCTTTGCCTTCCGTTCGGTAATGTCGGTGTAGATGGCGTACCCTTCCGTTGGGCCCGTGCCCTCGTCCCGGAGGGTCACCTGGACCCGAAAATCCCGAACGCCGTCGCTCGTCTCCCGTCGTACCTCCCGGTCCACGGGTTCGCCGGCCAACAACCAGCGACGAATGGAGTCCGCCTCGTCCTGGGCGTTGGGGGGCACGATGTGGCCCTGGAGATTCTCGGTCCGGATCTGCTCTTCACCGACCCCGAAGATTGACTCGAAGGTATCGTTGACGGTCTGGACCCGGAGGTGGCCCTTCTCGTCGGGCCAGCCGTGTACGACCGGCGTGGGCAGGTTGTGGAAGAGGGCCTCGAACCGGTCGCGCTCGGCCTGCAGGGCCTGCTCGGCCTCCTTCCGCTCGGTGATGTCGAGGAGCACCCCGTTGAAGAGGATCTCGTCCGCTCTCTGCTCAGGCATCGCGGAGCAGAGCAGCCAGATGCGCGTTCCGTCGGGCCGCTCGAATGGCACCTCGAAGCGGGCGGGTCGCTGCTCGGTGATTGCCTCCTGTACGTTGGTCAAGTACTGCTCCCGGTGCGTCGGCGGGATGTGCTCCACAAATCGGTCGTGAAACCCGTCCGGGTTGCCGGAGAGGCCCAGAATGGCCTCGGCCTTCTCCCCAATAAAGTGATTGCCCCACTCCCCGTCGGGGCGGGCGTAGAACTGGTAGGTTACGCCCGGAAGGCTGTTGGCGAGCCCGCGCAGCCGAGCCTCTTTCTCGCGGAGGGCCCCCTGTGCCCGCTTGTGCTCGGTGATGTCCCACCCTGTTGTCACGAACTGACGGGTCCCGTCGACGACAAGACACCGCACGTCCACCTCGACCGGGAACGTCGAGCCCTCTTTTCGTCGGTACCGGCCCTCCCGTCGGTACTGGTCGCCAGGGGCCATGCCTGCCCATCGGTCCCGGGCCTCGTCCGGGTCCAGGGAGACATCGAGGTCCCACATGTGTCTGCGGGTGAGCGTGTCGGCGTCGTACCCGGTCGTTTCGCAGAGGTGCGGGTTGGGCAGGAGAAGCTGCCCGTCGGTGTCGTGGAAGGCGATCATGTTGGGCGCCTCCTCAAATAGGGCCTCGATTCGGGCCGAGGCCTGTTGGAGATGGGTCTCGTGCTGGCGGCGCTCCAGCGTCTGCTCCACGGCCTGCACGAGGAGAGCAACGGCCGCGGCGTCCGATTCGGTGAACGAGGTCTGTCGTGAGGCCCGGTCGACGAAGCAGAGGGTGCCGTACAGATCCCCCTTCACCACAATCTTCGCCCCCAGATACGTGGACAACTGAAATGCTTCGTACGCAGGGGTGGCATCCCAGCCCTGCTCCGGCGCGTCCTCTAGGGCCAGGGCGTCCTCGCGCACGATCACGCAGCGACAATAGGTTTCGGCTAATGATACCGTGTCGCCCTCGGCGACGGTGGGGTGGGACTCGCTGACCGCCATCACCTCGTAGGTGGAGGCCGCCGTGTCGATGCGGGAAAGGTACCCAAGCTCGACGTTGAGCCACTCGGCACCGAGTCGGAGGAGCGCCCGCAGCGTTTCGTCGAACGGAAGGCTCTCGTCGTTCCGGAGGCCGCGGAGCCGGTTTCGATAGGTTTGATTGTCGGTCGCGGGGTCCAGGGAAATGCCATCCCCGTTGAGGGAGAAGAACATCCCTGAAGGTTGGTCGGGGTCATTCATATGCGATCAGGGCACTGCTACGTGGGCACAGATGCGTCCCCTCAACGCGCCTCTTTACGGATGCTCAGGCCCCGAGACGTGAGAAGAACGATCCCTTGAGGGGGAATATCGGTACTAGACGAGGTGTATATGTTTGTCCTGTTAAATTTTTCTTCAATGAACGTTCCGGCACCTGCGTGTTGACTACGCCTCCTCCGCCCCAGAAAGGTTCCAAGCGAGTCCGTCGGGGCCGGCGTTGACGACCCGGGTGGGCCCGATGGTGGCGGTATTTCCCCAACTGCCGTGGATGTGGCCGCAGACGGTGAGCCGTGGCGCGTGGGCCTCAATGGCCTCGCGGACCGCAGCGCTGCCGAGCGATTGGCCCGTCGAGTCACGGTCCACCGCGCCCTTCGGCGGAGAGTGCGACACGAGCACAGCTCCCTCTGGACAGTCCGACAGCAGGGCTCGCGCCTCCGCTTCGGTCAGGTCGTAGCTCCACGGGCCGAACGGGGTCACGGGCACGCCGCCGCCCAGGCCGAAAAACGGGGTGCCGTCGATCGTCGTGCCGCCGCCGTGCAGCACGTGCGCGGCGTCCCAGCCGACGGCGTCGACCCGGGCCTCCAGTTCGTCCTCCGTCTCGGCGTTGCCCGGCACGAGGACCGTGGGCGTGTCGATGGCGGAGAGCGTCTCGATGGGCGCCTGCAGGTTGCGGCGGGCCACGCAAAAGTCGCCGGCGCCGACCACCACGTCCACCTTCGGGGCGCGGTCGACGAGGCGCTGGCAGGCGTCGCGGTCGCTGTGCACATCGCTGAAGAGAAGGAGGTCCATCGGGGGGAGCGTTGAGCGTTCGGGCTGAAGCGCCTGGGGTCCGCTGAACACGTTTCAGGTCGTCAGGAAGTCGAGGACCTGCTGGATCGACCCCGCGTCGGTGGCGTAGAGCTCGGTGTACTTGCACTGGGTACAGGTGACGGTCGTGAACCGTTGATTTTCAACGTCGAGCATTGAGGAAAGGCCGCCCCCGGACGCGCGGAGTTCGGCGGTGTCGAAGGTGTCGCTGTCGCATTTGGGGCAGGTCCAGTCGTCGTGGGTCATGGGTCGTCGGAGGATGTTGTGAACGGAGGTCTACGCGTCGGTCTTGAGCCGGCGGGCCGAGTTGCCGACGACGCCGAGGCTACTGGCGGCCATGGCGAGGGCGGCGAAGAGGGGGTTGATGAGGCCGACCAGGGCCAGCGGAATGGCCACGGCGTTGTAGAGGAAGGCCCAGGCCAGGTTCTGGCGAATGCGGCGTCGTGCGGCCCGGGCCAGGGAAAACACCGCTGGAATGTGGGTCAGGTCGCCGCGCAGGATCACCACGTCGGCGGAGTCGGCGGCCAGGGCGGTGGGGCCGAAGGCGATACCCACGTCGGCCTCGGCGAGGGCGGGGGCGTCGTTGCTGCCGTCCCCGATCATGGCGACGGTCCCGGCGTCGCGCAGCCCGCGGACAAGGTCGGACTTCTCGGCGGGCTGCACCTCAGCGATCACGCGGTCGATGGCGTCGTGCGCGCGGAGCGGGCGGGCCGCCGCGGCGCTGTCGCCGGTGAGTACGACGACCTCGCGCTCGTCGCCCCGGAGCGCGTCCATCACGGCGAGGCCCTCGTCCCGCAGGGTGTCGCCCACCACGATGAGGCCCTGCACCGCGCCGTCCCACCCCACGGCGACGGGCACCTGGGCGTTTTCCTGCGCGGCCGCGGCCCGCTCGGCCAGGGTGTCGTCCATGCGCAGGCCCTCCGTCCGGAGCCACTCGGGGTGGCCCACCCGCACCCGATCGTCGTTCACCCGGCCCTCCACACCCCGGGGGTAGCTGCGCACGTCGGTGGCCGTGGCGGGCGCCCCGTCGCCGGTGGGGGCTGCCTCTTCGTCTTCGACGATGGCGCGGGCCACCGGGTGGGCAGCGTGCTGCTCCACCGCGCGGGCCCGTCGCCACGTCGCCGCGTCGGCCGCGGCGTCTACCACCTGCATGGCCCCGGTGGTGAGGGTGCCGGTCTTGTCCACCGCCAGCGTGTCGACGTCCGGTGCCGTCTCGAAGAGCGACACGTCTCGGATGACGATGCCGCGCTCCAGGGCCGTGCGCAGCCCCGAGGCCACGGCCAGAGGCGTGGCGAGGCCGAGCGCGCAGGGGCACGAGACGATGAGGACGGACAGTCCCGTGAGCAGGGCCGTCGTGGCGGACGCGCCGCTGGCCCACTGCCAGCCGAACGCGACGGCCGCCAGGACCAGCACGAGCGGCACGAACACCGCCGCGATGCGGTCGGCCACGCGCTGGGCCCCGGGCTGGCTCGACTGGATGTTCCACATGAGGTTGACGAGGCGGTCGAGCGTGCTCTCGGCGGCCTCCCCCACCTCGATCGTGAGGGCGTTGTTGGTGACCACGGCGCCGCCAATCACGTCGTCGCCCTCGGTGCGGGTCACGGGGAGGGACTCGCCGGTGACCAGCGACTCGTCGACCGCGGCGCGGCCCTCCACCACCGTTCCGTCCACGGGGACGCGCTCCCCGGCCCGCACCTGCACCCGATCGCCCGGCGTCAGGTCGTCGACGGCGACCGTCTCCGTTCCGCCGTCGGCGACCCGCCGGGCCTCGTCCACCTGCTCGCGGGTGAGCGTGCTCAGCAGGTCGGTGGCGCGGCGCTTGACCTGGTCCTCGTAGTAGTGCCCCAGCGACACGGCCATGATGATGACGACCGTTACGTCGAAGTAGACGTCCGTCTGTCCCATGAGCACGGCCCCGCCGCTGTAGAGGTAGGCGCTCACGGCGGCCAGGCCCACGAGCAGGTCCATGTTGGGCTGAAGTACGCGCAGGCTCACCGCCGCGCCCCGCAGGGTGGGCCAGCCGGTGACGAGAAGAACGAAGGTGGTGAAGGCCCACACGTTTGCCAGGACGTAGGTGCCGCCCTCCGCGCTGAGGTCCACGAGCCCCTCCCCGCCCAGGTGGACAGGGTAGAGAAGGACGATGTACACGGCCATCACCATCATCCCGAAGAAGCCGCCGAAGATGAGGCGTGCGGCGGTGTTCTGGTCGGCGGCCTCCTCGTCGGGCGCCGTCAGGTGGGCCTCGTAGCCGGCCTGGCTGAGGAGGGCCGGGAGGTCGGACTCACGGTGCCGGGACGGGTCGTACGCGACCTTTGCCATGTCGGAGGCGTAGCTCGCCTCCGCCTCGTGGATGCCGTCCGTCGACGCGGCAACCGTCTCGATGAAGTCCTCGCAGCTGGTGCAGTGCATCCCGCGGACGTGCAGGAAGGCCGTCTCGGTCTCGGCGGCGGGCCCGTTGGGGGCGTGCCCCGCGTGGCCGTGCCCGTCGCCGTGGTGGCAGCACGCGTCGTGCTCGTCATGGTCGGCGACGCGGTGGGCCTCCAGACAGCCGGAGCAGCAGAACACGCCGTCCACGTCGTCGCCCGTGACGGGGGCGTCGGTGGGCGCATCGCAGTAGGTGCAGCGGGGCATGGGCAGAAAGGGAGAAATGAGCAAATCACCTGCGGATACAACGCCGAGGACGCGTGGTCGATTCGGGCGCGCAACGGCCGGGGGGCGACGAGATGAACGTTCCCCTCAGTGCACGGGCATACCGGCAGCCACGGCAGCTCGACATTCGATTTCGGGTTTTGCAAAGATACTGCTTGAATCATCTTTTCTTTACAAAAGTGCAACTGGCCCTCAATAATCATTATTAGTGTTTTTCTGTGAGCCTCCTCAATAAGACTCCCCAGTCTTCATTTGTGCCTGCCCCTACTGCCGTTACGAAAAAAAGCACCGGTTCCGTTGTCGGAATCGGCGCGTCGGCCGGCGGCGTCGAGGCGCTTCGCCGCTTCTTTCGGCATCTGCCGGACGACACGGGCATGGCCTTCGTGGTCGTACTGCACCTCTCGCCCGACCACGAGAGCAACCTCACTGAGATCCTTCAGCACGAGACGGATCTGTCGGTGCAGGAGGCGGTGGACGAGTGCCCCCTCCAGCCTGATCACGTCTATGTCATTCCGCCCCAGCACGAGATGCGGGTGGAAGGGACGACGCTTCGGCTCTCGGAGCGCTCCCCCAACCATCGCCCCAACGCCATCGACGTCCTGCTGGGCTCCCTGGCGGAGGAATATCAGGACGAGGCCATCGGGGTCGTGCTGTCGGGGACCGGGGCGGACGGCACCCTCGGCCTCCGCTCGGTAAAGACCCACGGGGGCATCGCCATGGTTCAAGAGCCGGCCGATGCCGACCACGAGGAGATGCCGCGCAATGCGCTGGACGCAGGGGTGATCGACCTCGTGGCCCCCGCCGACGAGCTTGCAAACCGCCTGTCGATCTACCGGCAGAATGCCCGCGTCATCCAACTTCCAGAGTCCGAGGAGGACCTCCCCTCCGACGAGCAGACCATCCTCCAGAAGATCTTTGTGGAGCTCCAGGCCCGGACCGGGCACGACTTTAGCCACTACAAACGATCCAGTGTGCTGCGCCGGCTCGAGCGGCGGCTCCAGGTTACCGACGTGGAGACCCTGAACGCCTATCTCCAGGTCCTCCACGATCAGCCCGGGGAGGCCCAGGCCCTCTACGAGGAACTGCTCATCAGTGTCACGCGGTTTTTCCGGACGCCGGACGCCTTCGAGGCGTTGGAGGAGACCGTCATTCCGTCCCTGTTCGATGAAAAGTCCCCCGATGAAGAGGTTCGCGCGTGGGTGGCAGGGTGTGCAACAGGGGAGGAGGCCTACTCGCTCGCCATGTTGTTGCAGGAGCATGCCCATGCCCTGGACCGACCGCCCGAGCTCCAGGTGTTCGCGACCGACGTCGATCCTGAAGGCCTCGACACGGCCCGGATGGGCATTTACCCCCCGACCATTGAGACGGACGTTTCCGAGGAGCGCCTCGGCCGGTTCTTTCGACGCGAGGACGACCAGTACCGCATAACCCCGTTGCTGCGCAACTCGGTGGTCTTCGCCGAGCATGATGTAACCCAAGATCCCCCCTTCTCGAACCTGGATCTGGTGTGCTGCCGAAACCTGCTCATCTACCTTGACCAGCAGATGCAGGAGCGCGTGTTCCGGCTCTTCCACTACGCCTTGAACGACGATGGCATTCTGTTCCTTGGGCCGTCGGAGGCGACCGGGCCCGCACAGTCGCTCTTCTCGGCGGACGGCGAGACGAAAAGCATTCTGAGAAGGACGACCGGGTCCGCCGACAACCGCCCTATTCCCCTCTTCCCGTCGTCGGAGACTGCGATGGAGCCACGTCCACGGCCCGCGTCTCCTGTGACTAAGGGGCAAGACCTGGCGGGTCTCCATCAGCGCCTGCTGAAGAAACAGGTGGCGAGCGTCATCGTCGACGAGAACTACGAAATCGTCCATCTCACAGAACAGGCCGGGGCATTTCTGCAGCACGAGAGCGGAACGCCCACCCATAACCTCCTGGACAAGGCAGTGCCGTCGCTGCGGATGGAATTGCGCGACGCCCTGCACCAGGCGTTCCGGAAGGGCAAGACGACCGAGCGGACCCTCTCCGTGTCCGGTCCGGCCGGTGTGTCGGGGTCCGTGCACGTCCGTGTCAGCCCCGTCGACGATCCCGATGTGGACCGACCCTTCGCTCAGGTGCGCTTCGTAGAGACCGACGAGCTCCTTCCGGCCGTCCCGGAGAACGAAGTAGATCAGGAGCCCGAGGCCGGGCCGACGACGCGGGAGCGAGACCTCGGGCAGGAACTGGAGGACACGAAGGAGCAGCTCCGCATCATGAATGAAAAGTATGAGACGGTTACCGAGGAGATGGAGACGGCCAACGAGGAGCTCATGTCGATGAACGAGGAGCTGCAGGCCAAAAACGAAGAACTGCAGACCAGCGAGGAGCAGCTAAAATCCGTCAATGAGGAACTGGCGACCACCAATCAGCAGCTCAACGTCAAAGTGGAGGCGCTGGACCGGGCCAACAATGACCTCCAGAACTTGATGGAGGCGACGGAGGTCGCAACCCTGTTCCTGGACCAAAACCTGGACATCCAGCGCTATACCCCACCGATCACGGACATCTACGGCCTTCGGGGCTCCGACATGGGGCGCCCCATCACCGACTTCACGCCGAAGATTAAATACGACTCCCTCGTGGAAGACGCCGAGCGGGTGCTGAGCGACCACACCCCGATCGAGCGCGAGGTGCAGAACGAGGAGGGCCGAGTGTGGTACCTGATGCGCCTCCGGCCATACCGAAGCGCGGCGGAGAACGTGGAGGGGGTAGTAGTGACCTTCGTGGACATTACGGCGCAGAAACGCGCCGCGGAGATCCTCCGAGAAGAGCGTGATCTCGTGTCCGCCCTAATTGACACCGCCGGTGCCCTGATCGCGGTACTGGATGAGGACGGAGCGATCGTGCGCTTCAACACGGCCTGCGAGCGCCTTACCGGCTATGACGCCTCGGAGGCGGAGGGGGAGGACCTCCGCGACCTGCTCGTGGATCCCAGCGACCGGGACGCCGTCACGACCCGGCTTAACGCCCTCGCCGACGGGACGACCGACCGGGCCGAGCTGGAGATGCGATGGGCATCGGCGGAGGGCGATCCACGCCTCGTCAGAGGGTCGTTCACGGCTCTCCGAAGAGAGTCCGGGGGCGTGCAGTACTTCATCGTGAGCGGCACCGATGTCACCAGACACCGCGAACTGGAGCGCGAGGTGATCGAGATCAGCGATCGGGAGCGCCGCCAAATCGGGGCAAACCTGCACGACGTGATCAGCTCCGGGCTGACCAACGTGACGATGCGCGTGGACACCCTGATTCACGAGATGGAGGGGGAAGAGGGCACGGTAGAGGCGGAAGATCTCCGACCTGTCACGGACAAGATCCAGGAGGCCGCCGACCAGATTCGGGCTCTCTCCCACACCCTCGTCCCGAAGGCGCTTCGGGACGGCCACCTGGCCGGCGCCCTCGCCGACCTGGCGGAAGAGGAGGAAGACTTCTCGAACGTCTCGTGTGCCTTCGTGGGGGACCCCGGCGAGACGCACCTAAACGACGAAGCCACCGCGATGAACCTGTACCGAATCGCCCACGAGGCGGTGGCCAATGCCCGCGAGCACGCCGACCCGACCCGCATTTCGATCGATCTGGGCCGGGAGAACGCAGACCTTGTCCTTACGGTCCGCGACGACGGGGACGGGTGGGACGGAGCGGCCCCGGAGGAGGAGGGACTCGGCCTGCACCTGATGCGCTACCGAGCCGACCTCATCGGGGCTACGCTCACCCTCACGAGCGGCGACGAGAATACGGTGGTGGAGTGCCGCCTGCCGCTTTCGTAGGAACGGGGGCGAAACGGAGGCAGGCGTCGCAACCTCATCCTGGTTTCAAGGCTCGGGCTTGGGCCCGTGCGTCCCTGCTTTGTAGATTGGCGGGACGTTAACTGTACTCCCTCCCCGACCCCCATCCCGAGATGACCTGGTGGGAAGCGTTGCTCCTCGGCCTCATTCAGGGCCTGACCGAATTTATTCCCGTTTCCTCCTCCGGCCACCTCGTGCTGGGGCAGTACCTGTTGGGGCTCGACAAAGAAGCGGCCGACGTAACGTTCGAGGTCTTTGTGCACTTCGGCACCGTGCTCAGTATCCTCACCGTGTACTGGGAAGACGTAGCGGAGCTGCTGAAGGAGGCCTGGGCCGGACTCCGGGCGCCGTGGGCCGCCCCTGCGCGCTTCGCGGAGAACGATACCTTCCGGCTCGGGGTCTTCATCCTCGTCACGCTCGTGCCCACCGGCGTAGCGTACGTGCTCTTTCGGGAGCCGCTGGAGCAGATGTTCAACAGTCCACTCCTCACGAGTGCGATGCTGCTGGTAACGGGCCTCCTTCTGCTCCTCACGCGAATCGGCCCGCGCCCGGAGGGGGACCTGAGCGGGCTCAAGGCGGTCGTCGTGGGGGTGGCGCAGTCATTCGCCATGATCCCGGGCATTTCGCGGTCGGGCGCCACGATCTGCGTCGCGCTCTACCAGAACGTGGCGCCGGAGCGGGCGGCGAACTTTTCGTTTCTGATGCTGCTTCCGGTGGTGATGGGGGCGACGATTCTGAAGGGGCTGGAGCTTGCAGAACAGGGCCTTGGAACGGCGGGCGGGCCGCTGCTGCTGGGCACCGTGGCGGCGTACGGCTCGGGCATCGGGGCCATCTACGTGGTGCTCGACGTGGTGCGGCGGGGAAATCTGCAGTACTTCGCGTACTACTGCTTCCTCGTCGGGGGGCTTGGGGTGTGGCTGTTGTAGAGCGCGGGGGACGGGCAAGAACGACAAAAGTGCCTGGGAGAGCGGGTCCCATCGCAAATCGCGGGGGCCACGCCGCCGCACCCTGTGTCGACGACGGAGGGGCTGGGCCGTTCGTAACAATTGCGTCGACCCGCTCGTCTTCAGCGCGGCACCGTACCGAGGACCCGTCTGCATCTTTTCGGGGGAGCTCCCGTTGTAGAGACGGTCGCCATCTACTCCCTCACGCCCCACGCCATGCGACTCACCGACGAGGAAAAAGCCGTTCGACGCGAGATTGAGGACTGGCAGCACGCGGACGCCTCCGTGGCGTCGCAGGCCATGGACTGGGCCATGCGGCCGGTAGACTGGGCCGTGGAGCAGGTCGTGCCGGCCGAGCAGATGGATCAGGTCGCCGACCGGATCGAGCAGTTTCTCTCTACCCTCAGTGACGCGTCGGAGTGGACACACGCGTCGGACGACATTTTGGCCGCCGCGGAGGACCGCGGCCTCCCCGCCGAGTCCGTCCAGGACCTGCGCAACCGGCCCGTCGCGGATCTCGACGCGCTGGCCCGCAGCCGCTTCCGGCAGAACACCCTCCTCGCCGCACTGGAGGGGGGCGGGACGGGGCTCGCCGGAGCGGCCTTCGTCGCCGCCGACATCCCGCTTCTCTTCACCATCAACCTGCGCCTGATCCAACAAATTGCGGCCAGCTACGGCTTCTCGCTGGAGGGGCCGATGTTTCGGCCGCTCGTGCTCTCGATCTTCAACGTGGCGGCGTCCGGGGGGCGCGAGGCGCGCAACGAGGCGCTGCGCGAGGTGAGCGTGGCCGCGGCTGCGTTCGCCGACGACCTCGACTACGCGGGGCGCGTGTCCGGCACCTTCCGCGACCAGAACCGCCACGTGCCGCGCGAGATTGCGAAGACGCTCCTGGAGCGCAAGCTGGGACAGACGGTTCCACTGGCCGGGGCCGCCGTGGGCGCGGGCGTCAACTACTGGTTCACGACGCAGACCGCCGAGTCGGCCTTCATGTGCACCCGGGCGCTGTACCTGGACTGGAAGGAGCGGCGTTGAGCCCGAGGCGTTGGGGAAGCAGAACGGGCACCGGCTGCCCGGCTCGCCGCGGGGCGCCTGTCAGGCCTGGTCGGGGCTCCCGGAAGGGCCGTCGGCCGCGGGAGCAATTCCATCGAATATTGCCGAGGGACGGGGATACAGTCCGCGCGATCAGTGCGTGTACTGTCCGAGACGAGCCTGTAGCCTGTTGTTGGAGGTGCGGGACGCTCGTCGCACATCGGTAGGCACGCACGCGATGAAGCTGGACCCGCAGGGCGACCGCAGACTGTAACCCGTCCTTCTCCCGTTCGTCGCAGGCCTCCTCCGCTCGCCTCTCATCTCTTCCCCATGTTCCCTCTCTCGTCGTGCTAGCAGCCATCGTCGGACGGCCAAACGTCGGCAAGTCCACCCTTTTCAACCGCCTCACCGGCTCGCGCCAGGCCATCGTGAAGGACACGCCCGGCGTCACGCGCGACCGCGTCTACGGCGAGGCCGAGTGGGAGGGGCACACCGTTCCCCTCGTCGATACCGGGGGCTACGTTCCCCGCTCGGACGACCCCTACGAGCGGGCGATCCGCGAGCAGGCCGAGATTGCGCTCGAGGACGCCGACGTGATCCTCTTCGTGGTGGACGTGATGACCGGAATTACGGAGATGGACAAGGAGATTGCGAATGTGCTCCGTCCCGCCGAGACGCCCGTGATGGTCGTTGCCAACAAGGCCGACAACGAGGAGCGTGAGTGGGCGGCGAGTGAGTTCTATCAGCTGGGCCTCGGCGAGGTCTTCCCCGTGAGCAGCACCAACAAGCGGGGCGTCGACGACATGATGGCGGCCCTGGTGGAGACGGTGCCGGGCACCGAAACAGAGGAGATGGAGAATCGCGTCCGCGTCTCGCTCGTGGGGAAGCCGAATGCGGGCAAGTCGTCCCTCGTCAACGCCACCCTGGGGTTTGACCGCGCCATCGTCACCGAGAAGCCCGGCACCACCCGCGACACGGTCCAGTCCGTTGTGCAGTACGAGGGGCGCGACCTAATGCTCGTGGACACCGCCGGCATGAAAAAGCGCTCCAAGACCGACGGGGTCGAGTTCTACGCCACCGTCCGCAGCGAGCGGGCCATCCGGGCGGGCGACGTGTGCGTGCTCGTCCTCGACGCCACCGAGGAGCTGCACAACCAAGACCTCAGCGTGCTCTCGCAGGTCAACGAGCACAAGAAGGGCATGGTGGTGGCCGTTACCAAGTGGGACCTCGTGCCGAAGGACGACGGCACGATGGACCAGTACACGAAGTATCTGCAGCAGTACCTGGGCACGCTCGACCACGTGCCCATCGTGTATGTGTCGGCCGTCACCAAGCAGCGGGTGTACGAGCTGCTCGACAAAGCCCTGGCGGTGGCGGAGGAGCGGGAGAAGCGCGTACAGACGAGTGACCTGAACGACGTGGTCCAGGCAGCCCTCGACGAAAAGCCCCCTCCCACCACCAGCAGTGGGGCATTTGTCAACATCACCTACGCCACGCAGGTGCGCACGGCCCCACCCGTCTTCGTCTTTTTCGCCAATCACCCGGAGGGCATCCGCACCTCCTACGAGCGGTACCTGGAGGGGAAGCTGCGGGACGCGCTCGGGTTTGAAGGCGTGCCGCTGACGCTGGTCTTCAAGGAGAAGTGAGCGTGGACGATCGTCGCGTCCGGCCCCGCGGCACGGAGGTCGGAGCATGCTTATGTTGCGGTTTCGTCATGGACACCTGCGGGGCTTAATCTGTAAATAAAAAAGCATTCATCGCCACCTCCGCGCATGTGCGGCCGCCGCGACCGGTGCCGCAGAGGCCACGACCCGCATGGGATCCACTGACTTGAGCGATCTGAAGGACCGGTCCGAACGGATCCGGTTGGGCCGCAAGGTGCGCGCCTACTTCGTGCACCTGTTTACGGCCTCCGGGGTGGCGTTCGCGTTTCTGGCAATGCGGGAGGTCGTGCGGGTCGACCTGGATCCGCGGTGGGTCTTCGCCTGGCTGACCCTGGCCGTCTTCATCGACGCGGCGGACGGGCCCCTGGCACGGCTCTGGGACGTGAAGCTCTACGCCTCCCGCATTCTGGGCAAGACCATCGACCTGATCGTCGACTACCTGACGTTCACGTTCATTCCCCTCGTGCTCGTGTGGCGGATGGACTGGCTCCCGGGGTGGGACGGCCTCTGGGTCACGCTCGCGATGGTGGCCAGCCTCCTGGGGTTTGCCAACACCGCAGCGAAGCAGAGTCAGGAGGGCTTCTTTCTCGGCTTCCCGTCGTACTGGAACGTGGTGGCGTACTACGTGGGCCTGCTCGCCGTCGAGTACGGGGGCGTTGGGTCCTACATGTCGCTGGGGTCGGTTCTTACCCTGACCGTCTTGACGCTGGTGCCGGTCCGGTTTGTCTACCCGAACGCCGCCCCGAAGCCATGGCGCGCCATCGTGACGGTGGGGGGCGTTGCGTGGCTCGGGCTGCTGCTGGCGCTGCTGCCCACCTTTCCCGGGCTGCCGGCGTGGGGCGGCGACTGGGTCCTCTGGGCGTCGTTCGTGTACCCCGTGTTCTACTTCGGCCTCTCCGGCTGGCTGGACTGGACGAGCCGGCAGTCGTAGCGAAGCGAGGCCGCTCCGAAGGGGCCCGTTCAGACGAGGCCGTCGGCTGCCCCGCGTCCGTGGTCACATCTGTCGCCGACCTCGCTTGGCGGTGATGACGCCGGTATTCATGCCCATCCAGTGCATACCGCCCTGGAAGCGGCCGTGCTCCATCTTCATGCAGCGGTCCATCACCACGTCGAGCCCGTGGCCGTCGGCAATCTCGGCCGCCTCCGGGCTCGCGATGCCGAGCTGTAGCCAGAGGGCGTCGGCCCCAATCGCGGCCGCCTGCTCCGCGTACGTGGGGCATTCGTGCGGGGGGCGGAAGACGTCAACCACATCGACCGGAACGGGAACGCTCTCCAGGTCCGGGTAGGCGGTCTCGCCGAGAATCGAGTCCGCCTTCGGATGGACGGGGATGAGGCGATACCCCTGATACTGCAGGTACGTCGCCACAAACTGGCTCGCCTTCTGCGGGTTGGAGGACAGTCCCACCATCGCGATGGTGTCTGCCTCCCGAAGAAGGCGGCGAATCGTGTCGGGGTGTTGATACTGCTCTTGTTGCTCCGGGGAGAGCGAGGAGTTCATTGCGAGATCGCATGTAGGGCCTGATCCAGATCCCATAGCAGGTCGTTGGTGTCTTCGAGTCCAATGGAAAGGCGAATCATTCCCGGCGAGAGGCCGCTCGACCGCATCTCCTCCTCGGAGAGCTGCTGGTGCGTCGTAGAGGCCGGGTGCAGCACCAAGCTCCGCGCATCGCCCACGTTGGCGAGGTGTGAGAAGAGCTGAAGGTTCTCGATGAAGGTCGTTCCCGCGGCGCGTGGGTCCTGCCCGTCGGGGCTTAGCTCAAAGGTGAAGATGGCGCCGGGGCCCTTGGGCAGGTACTTTTGGGCAAGGGCGTGGTACGGATTGTCGGAGAGCCCGGGGTAGGCCACATTCTCGACGAGCGGATGTTCGTCGAGGTGCTTGGCCACGGCCTGGGCGTTGTCCACGTGCCGCTCCATGCGGACAGAGAGGGTCTCCAGCCCCTGGATGAGTTGGAACGCGTTGAAGGGGGACATGCTGGCTCCGGTGTCGCGGAGTGTCTCGGCCCGGGCCTTCATGAGGTAGCCCTGGTGGCCGAACGTGTCCGGGAATCGGAGGCCGTGGTAGGAGTCCGAAGGCTCGGCCACCGTGTCGATGGTGGTAAAGTCGAACGAGCCTCCGTCCAGCACGACGCCCCCGATGGAGGTGCCGTGGCCGCCGATGAACTTGGTTGCGGACTGGACGACGAGCGACGCTCCCCAGTCGAGGGGGCGGCAGAGGTAGGGCGTCGCAAAGGTGTTGTCGATAAGGAGCGGGAGGCCGTGGGCGTCGGCCAGCTCCGCGAGCGGCTCAAAGTCCAACACGCTCCCCTGCGGATTACCGATCGTCTCCCCGTAGAGCACCTTCGTGTCGTCCGTAATGGCCGCGTCCCACG